>CACGVK010000005.1:0-47351 GCA_902576565.1 uncultured Pelagibacteraceae bacterium
GCTCTTAGGAAGCTAACAGGATCAATTTCAAGAACAAATACAATGGTTATTTTTATTAATCAAATTAGAATGAAAATAGGTGTAATGTTTGGAAGTCCTGAAACTACATCAGGAGGCAATTCACTAAAATTTTATTCTTCAGTCAGAATGGATATTAGAAGAATAGGAGCTATTAAAGATAAAGAACAAATTATTGGAAACTCTACAAGGGTAAAAGTAGTTAAAAATAAAGTTGCTCCTCCATTTAAAGTTGTAGAATTTGATTTGATGTATGGAAAAGGTATTAGCAAAACAGGAGAATTAATTGATCTTGGAGCAAAAGCTGAAATTGTTGAGAAGTCAGGCGCTTGGTATGCTTACAAAGGTGAAAAAATAGGACAAGGAAAAGAGAATGCTAAACTTTACCTTGAGCAAAATCCTAAGGCAGCTGCCGAAATTGAGATGGCGATTAGAGAAAAAGCTGGTCTAATTTCAAAAAAAATTGAAGGAAACCCAATAGATGAGGATAAAGCAAAGCCTGAAATATCAGAAGAAAGCCCATCTAAAAAGAATTAACTTTTAGTTATCTAAAAAGGCGCTTAATTTAAGCGCCTTTTATCCCAACACAACCTAGACATAGAAAAAAAAAGCTGTATTTTAAAAGTATGGCGGATAAATCGTTAAATGAGATAAGAAATTCGTTTCTCAAATATTTTGAGAAAAATGGCCATACTATTGTTGAATCTAGTAATTTAGTTCCAAATAATGATCCAACTTTAATGTTTGCAAATTCAGGAATGGTACAATTTAAAAATGTATTTACAGGTTTAGAAAAAAGAAACTATTTAAGAGCTACGACTTCTCAAAAATGTGTTAGAGCAGGTGGAAAACACAATGACTTAGAAAATGTTGGATACACTCCAAGGCACCACACTTTTTTTGAAATGTTGGGAAATTTTTCATTTGGGGATTATTTTAAAGAAAGTGCAATTGAACTTGCATGGAACTTAATAACTAAAGATTTTGGACTAGATAAAAATAGGCTTTATTTCACAGTTTTTAATGAAGATGATGAAGCTTTTAATCTTTGGAAAAAAATAAGTGGACTAGCAGAAAATAGAATAATTAAGATTTCTACATCTGATAATTTTTGGTCAATGGGAGAGACTGGACCATGTGGACCATGTTCTGAAATATTTTATGATCATGGAGATCATTTAAAAGGTGGTTTACCCGGTACCAAAGAGCAAGATGGAGATAGATATATTGAAATTTGGAACCTAGTATTTATGCAATACGAGCAAATTTCAAAAGATAAAAGAATTAATCTGCCAAAGCCATCAGTTGATACTGGTATGGGACTTGAAAGAATAGCAGCATTACTTCAAGGTACACATGACAATTATAAAACAGATCATTTTTTAAAATTAATTAATTCAATTTCTGAAGCAGTTAAGGTTAAACCAGAAGAGAAGAATTTGTCCAGTTTTAGAGTAATTGCTGATCATTTAAGAGCAAGTTCATTTTTAATTGCAGAAGGAGTTTTACCTTCTAATGAAGGTAGAGGCTATGTTCTAAGAAGAATTATGAGAAGAGGCATGAGACATTCTCACTTATTAGGTTCAAAACAACCTATCTTCTTCAATATTTTTAAAACCTTAGTCGAAGAAATGTCAGGAAATTATCCGGAGCTAAAAAGAGCAGACTCTTTAATTAAAGAAACCTTGAGAATGGAAGAAGAAAAGTTTTTAGTATTACTCGAGAGAGGAATGAAAATCTTAAATGATGAAATTTTAAAAGTTAAAAAGGTTTTACCTGGTGAAGTTGCATTTAAACTTTATGATACATATGGATTCCCACTTGATCTAACTGAAGATATTTTAAAAAGTAAATCCTTAACCTTAGATCATAAAAAATTTTCTGAGCATATGAATAAAAGTAGAGAGTTAGCAAAGAAAAATTGGAAAGGTTCAGGTGATACCTCTGTTGAAGAGATTTGGTTTAATATTAAAGAAAAATTACAACCAACTGAATTTTTGGGGTACGCAACTAATCAAGCTGAGGGAGTTATTCTATCTTTAATTAAAAAAGGAAAAGAAGTTGATGAATTAAAATTAGGTGATGAAGGAATGATTATACTTAATCAAACTCCTTTCTATGGAGAGTCGGGTGGTCAAGTAGGTGATACAGGAATAATTACTACTGGAAAGTTTAAATTTATTGTAAATGATGTTCAAAAAAAATTAGGTGATCTACATGTTCATTATGGAAAAGTTGAAAGTGGATCAATAGCATTAAAGGAAAATGTAGAAATGAAAATAGATGTTGAAAGAAGAAATAATATTAGAGCTTATCATTCTGCTACACATCTACTACATGAATCTTTAAGAAGAGTTTTGGGAAAACATGTTACACAAAAAGGATCATTGGTAGCGCCAGACAGACTGAGGTTTGATTTTAGCCATATGAAACCAATTTCAGATGAAGAAATTAATAAAATTGAAAATCATGTTAATTTAATGGTTCAGACAAATTCAGATGTTAGAACAAGACTAATGACTCCAAAAGAAGCAGTGGATAATGGAGCCCTTGCTCTTTTTGGGGAAAAATATGGGGAAGAAGTTAGGGTTTTATCAATGGGCACTGAAGAAAGTAATTATTTTTCAACAGAGTTATGCGGAGGAACACATGTTAAAAATACAGGTGATATTGGAAAATTCAAAATTGTAAGTCAATCATCTATCGCAGCAGGAATTAGGAGAATAGAAGCTTTAAGAGATAAGCAATTAGAAGAATATTTAACTAAAAAAGAAAAATTATCAGATTTAACAAATCAAAAAAATGAAGAATTAATAAAAAATATTTCTGAAGAAATAAGACAACTTGGTAGTAAACCGATCGTAAATAATAATAATCAAAAGGATTTAATAAAAGATTTAACTAAACAACTTGATAATCTTACTATTCAAAATATTTTAAGTGATAAAACAAAGAATATTATGAAAGATGATTTAATAAATGGAACTAAAGTTAGATTTCAAAAAATAATTGATCTTCCACCAAAAGATTTAAGAAAACTAGTTGATAATGGAAAAAAAGAAATTGGAGAAGGTATTGTGATTATATTCGCTATTAAAGAAGATAAAGTAGGATTAGCGGTAGGTGTAACTGAAAAAATCAAAGATAAATTTGATGCAGTTAAATTTGCCAAAATTGGATCAGAAATTGTAGGAGGTAAAGGAGGAGGAGGAAGGTCTGACTTTGCACAAGCTGGTGGAAATGATAAAAGTAAAATAGACGAGGCTTTTGAAAAGTTAAAATCTTTAATTTAGTTTTTTTTTTAAGTTGCCATCCAAAACATCTAAAAATTGGTTAGTAGTTAGATATTTAGTAGATGGACCTATTAAAATCGCTAGATCTTTTGTCATAGACCCAGACTCAACAGTTTCAACACATACTTTTTCTAAGTTTTTTACAAACTTTTTTAAATCGTCATTGCCGTCAATTTTACCTCTGTGGTACAAGCCTCTTGCCCAAGCAAAGATTGAAGCAATAGGGTTAGTTGAAGTTTCTTTTCCTTGTTGATGCAGCCTGTAATGTCTTGTTACAGTCCCATGTGCCGCTTCAGATTCTATGGTTTTTCCATCTGGTGTCATTAGTACACTGGTCATTAAGCCAAGAGATCCAAATCCTTGTGCAACAGTGTCTGATTGAACATCACCATCATAATTTTTACATGCCCAAATATAATTTCCATTCCATTTCATTGCACATGCTACCATGTCATCGATTAATCTATGCTCGTAGGTTATATTTCTTTCCTCAAATTTTTTTTTAAACTCTTGATCATAAACTTCTTCAAATAAATCTTTAAATCTACCATCGTATTTTTTTAATATTGTATTTTTTGTTGATAAATAAACAGGCCATTTTCTATTGAGACCATAATTCATACATGCTCTTGCAAAATCTTTTATTGATCTATCTAAATTATACATTGACAAAGCAACACCTGGTCCAGGAAAATCAAATACCTCAAATTCTTTTTTCTCCTTTCCATCCTCAGATGTCCATTTCATTTCCAGCTTTCCTTTGCCTGGTACCTTAAAGTCAGTGGCTCTATATTGATCTCCAAACGCATGTCTTCCAATACATATAGGATTTGTCCAACTAGGTACTAATTTGGGAACATTTTTGCAGATTATTGGTTCTCTAAAAACAGTACCCCCCAAAATATTTCTTATTGTTCCATTCGGGGATCTCCACATTTTTTTTAATCCAAATTCTTTTACTCTTAATTCATCAGGTGTAATTGTTGCACACTTTATTCCAACACCATTTTTTTTTATTGCATTAGCACATTCAATCGTTACTTGATCATTTGTTTTGTCTCTATTTTTTATTCCAAGGTCATAGTATTCAATTCCTAAATCAAGATATGGAAGTATTAGCTTGTTTTTAATGAATTCCCAGATAACTCTGGTCATTTCATCACCATCTAACTCTACAATTGGATTTTTTACCTTTATTTTACTCATTATTTAGATGTATCTTAATAATTGAATTTAGATAATTTATATACATATTAATCAAAAATTAGCAAATTAACGATTATGACAGATTCTATTTTACCAAAGATACATAACGAAGGATATAAATTTATTGTTATTTTTGTAATAGCTACAATAATTTTATATTTTATTCATGGGTTTTTAGGATTTGTAGGTCTTATTTTAACAATATGGTGTTATTACTTTTTTAGAGATCCCGAAAGAGTTTCTATAGGTGATGATAATTATTTGACAAGCCCAGCAGATGGAGTTGTTCTTCAGGTTTTAGAAACAAATGGACCCAAGGAACTAGGTTTAGAAAGTAGAAAATTTACAAAGATTAGTATTT
Organism: uncultured Pelagibacteraceae bacterium; assembly: GCA_902576565.1. Lineage (GTDB taxonomy): Bacteria > Pseudomonadota > Alphaproteobacteria > Pelagibacterales > Pelagibacteraceae > Pelagibacter. The sequence continues at coordinate 4,879 of CACGVK010000005.1, forward strand.
TCATGAACGTATTTGATTGTCATGTTAATCGCTCACCTTGTTCAGGCACAGTTGAGGAGATTACTTATGTTCCAGGGAAATTTTTTAATGCTTCATTGGATAAAGCAAGTGAAGATAATGAGAGGAATTATTATAAAATTAAAAGCAGCCAAGGAGAAGAGATAATAGTTGTTCAAATAGCGGGATTAATTGCTAGAAGAATTGTAACCGAAACTTCTAAAAATTTGGAATTAAATCAAGGATCAAGAATAGGAATGATAAGATTTGGAAGTAGAGCTGATTTGTATTTTGAAAACTATATTCCTCTTGTTAAAGTAAATCAAAAAACCATAGCAGGGGAAACTTTGATAGCAAAAAAATAAAAATATTTTATGGAACAGCAAAAGAAAAATTTTAAAATAGTAACTTCGAAAAGAACAAGAGTAATTCTACCAAATATTTTTACTCTTGTTGGAGTTTGCATAGGCTTAAGTTCAATTAAATTTGCATTCGATGGAAGATTTGAGATTTCTATATTTGCTATAATTATTGCTGCTATAATAGATGGTCTTGATGGAAGAATAGCTAGATTAATTAAAGGCGCATCAAAGGTAGGAAAAGAGCTGGATTCCCTTACAGATGTAATAAGTTTTGGAGTTGCTCCAGCTTTTATAATGTATTTCTGGAAATTAAATGAATTAGGCAGAGTAGGTTGGTTAATATGTTTAATTTATGTAGTTTGTGTAGCTCTTAGACTCGCAAGATTTAATGTGACTTCAGAAGCAGAACCATCATGGAGAGATAATTTTTTTGAAGGTATTCCTTCACCAGCTGGCGGTGTTCTGGTTTTAATTCCTCTAGTATATAGCTTTAGCGAATTGAATATATTTAGATTGAATTACAACTTAGCTGTACCAATATTTTTTGTAATTATTTCAGTTTTATTGATAAGTAAAATTCCTACTTATTCGCTTAAAAAAATAACGGTACCAAGAAGAATGACAATTTTTTTATTATTTGGAATAGTATTATATTTTGGTTTTTTATTAATCTATACTTTAAATACTATAGTAATTTCAGGAATGGTATATCTATTAGTAATTCCAGCTAGCGCTTTTCATTATTACCATACTAAGAAAAAATTTAAGACACAATTTGATGATAATGAAGATGACGAAGATATATTGTAAATGAAAAAAAATGTTATAGTTTCTTTAGCAGATGCTAATTATTTTGATTTATTATTAGAACTAGTTGAATCAGTAAAGAGTTTTAAAGAAAGTTCTGAAGTTGCAATTTGTATACTCGATGCAGGTTTAACAAAAGAACAGTTAGAAATTTTGTCAAAAAAAGTAGATGAAATAAAAAAAGCAGAATGGGATATAGATGTTCCAGCATATAAAGTTATGGGAAAGGAATGGTTAAAAAGTCAGGTTTCAAGAGCTTTTCTTCCAAATTATTTTCCAAATTACAATAAATATCTATGGATTGATTGTGATGCATGGGTACAGGACTGGTCTTCTATAGATTTATATTTTAAAGCTTGTGAGAATGGAAAGCTTGGTATTACTCAGACCATGGGTCCTGGTTATAAAATAATGTCAAAAGTTAAATGGATATTTGGTAAAATAGCACTAATAAAGTCTCAAAATTTTAAGCATGCAATAAAATCAAAAATAGGATTGAATGAAGCTAGAAAACTAGCCTTTGCACCTCATATAAATATTGGGGTTTTTTCATTGGAGAAAAATTCTTTATGTTGGAATAATTGGCAAAAAAATTTGACAAAAACACTAAGTTCAGGACAAGTTTTTGGATCTGAAGGACTTGCAATAAATATGAGTGTTTATATTGATGAGATTGACACAGAATTTTTACCTTTAAATTGTAATTGGATCGCAAGTAATTTACTTCCAAAATTTAGTGAGTCCACAAACGCCTTTGTAGAACCTTATCTACCTAACCACAAAATAGGAATAATGCATCTAGCAGCAGGCCTTTGGAAAGATGGAAAAGATATGAGAGTTGACAAAGATATCAAAATTGAAATCAAGACATTAGAAGACAAAACTATATTAAAAAGTTTAAGATATTTGAATTAGTTGAAAAAAAATAAAATTTCAAAAAACTGGATCAATAAACAAAGACGAGATATTTATGTTAGAAAGTCAAAAATAGAGGGATACAGATCTAGAGCAGTATATAAGTTAGAGGAAATTAATAATAAATTTAAATTTTTAAAAAATGGTTTATCTGTAGTTGACCTTGGAGCAGCACCTGGAAGTTGGTCGCAGTATATGAGTAAAAACTATAAAAAAATGAAAATTTTAGCAATTGATTTAAAAAAAATAGATAAAATAGATAATATTTTTCAATTAACTGGAGATTTTACAGAAAAAGTTAATCAAAAAAAAATCAAAGAATATTTCAATGATAAAGTTGATCTAGTAGTTTCAGATATGGCAGCGAATACATCAGGAAATAAAAACCTAGATTCAATTGTAACTGGAGAACTTTGTCTTGAAGCTTTAGAATTTACAAAAAATATTATTAAAAAAGATGGACAATTTGTCTCAAAATTATTTATGGGAACGACTTTTAACGAAATAGTTAAATATTCGAAGGAAATTTTTGAGGAAATAAATATATTTAAGCCACCTGCAAGCAGAAAAGACTCTAAAGAGAATTTTCTTGTATGTAAAAAATTGAGATAGATTTAATTAAACATTATTATAAATATATAATAAACTATGCATTAAAAAATAAATATGAAATTTAGCTTAAAAATACTTCTAATAATTTTCTTAATTTTTTCGGCACAAGCTTCAGAAAAAGATAATTTTTTTGATGAAGCAAAAAAAATGTTTGAAAATAAGAAATATGATGAATCTAAATTTCTATTTCAAAGAGACATAGTTTTTAATCCAAAGAATTCTTCTTCTTATTATTTTTTAGCAAAAATCTTTGAAATAGAGGAAAATGAAAATGAAACTGAAAAAAACTTAAATACTGCTTTGCTTTTAGAACCAGGAAATGAAAAAGCTTTATACATGTTGATAAATATTAAATTAAAAAAATCTGATTTTTCTAAAGTCAAAGAATTATCAGATGATTTTAAGATTATATGCTCAACTCTATGTGATAAAATAGATTTAATTAATGAAAGATTAAAAGATTTCCAAGAGAAAAATGAATCTTAAAATCATTAAGTTTATTTTATATGACCTAAAATGATAGGTATAATTTTGTTTGGTTATGAAATCGAAAATAAAAAGAATTCTATTAAAAAAAAATAAATCAAAAATTATTTGTTTAACATCTTATTCAAAAAATTTTGCTTCAATTGTCGACAAGTATTCAGATATAATTTTAGTCGGAGATTCTCTTGGATCTGTTTTATACAATTATAATTCAACTAGACATGTTACGCTTAAAAATATGATTGATCATTCTAAAAGTGTGAGAATGGGTGTTAGTAAAAGTTTAATGGTAGTTGATATGCCTTATAAATCTTACAGCAACAAATCAGAAGCTCTAAAAAATGCTAAAAAAATTATTAAATATACTAAATGTGATGCAGTTAAGCTTGAGGGAGGTCGAAAAATTAAAAATATTGTAAAGCATTTAATTAAAAATAAAGTTTCTGTGATGGGACATCTGGGCATTTTGCCACAAAGTATGGTAGGAAAATTTAAGTCTAAAGGTAAAACTGAAAAAGAAAAAAATACGCTTATTAAAGACTCTAAAATGTTGGAGTCGCTGGGTGTTTTCGCAATAGTTTTGGAATGTGTAAATTCAAATACGGCAAAAAAAATTACTAATTCCATAAAAATTCCAACAATTGGAATAGGATCTTCTTTTCACTGCGATGGTCAAATTCTTGTAACAGATGATTTACTTGGTTTGAATGAAACTAAAATCAAATTTGTTAAAAAGTTTATAAATATTCGCAAAAATATAGAACAGGGTATTAAAAAATTTAAATTTGAGGTAATTAACAAAAAATATCCATCAAAAAAATATTCTTACTAAAAGAATTTTTTAAATCCTTCATTAATTTCAATAATATTTAAATCATTCAATCCACCAATAATTAGTTGAAGAGCTACTATTAAAATTACAAAAAGACCTAAATAACCAAACCACTGATGTTTTTTTATTTGTTCTGCAAAATATCTTGCTAGAGTGACAACAAGAGCCACTGATAAAACTAAACCAAAAATCATTAAATTAAAATTGTCTTTTGCTGCGGCTACAACACCTATAACATTATCGAAACTTAAAGTAATATCGGCAAACAGAACTTTATAAACACTTTGAATATAAGAAGGTTCTTTTGATACTTTAGTTGGTGATTTAATTTTTTTTAAATTGAATAAATCACGTCTTAAGTCGTTTACAATCCAAATTAAAAGTAAACCTCCTAAAATTTTAACATAAGCAAAACCAAATAAGTATGATGCAAAAAAAGCAAATATAATTCTGAATATTAATGCTCCACAAACTCCCCATAGTATTATTTGATTTCTATGTTTCGGAGCAAAGTTTGCAGCTATCATTCCGATTATAATGGCATTATCTGCTGCCATTATTACATCGATAAATATAATTTGTATTAAGACTATAGATTGTTCAAACAAAATATTTTTATTTTATATAATATTTTTTCATTTTCAATAATTACTATCCAAAATGAGCCTTTTTAGCCCTACAAATGAACTCTTTTAAAGATTACAAAAAAATGATTGTTTTAAAAATATAAATTCAAACTATCGTTATACCCATGTTTAATTTTTAAACAGAAGGGAACAATAATATGAGTAAATCTAAAAAATTATACAATAAAGATTTAGCTCCAACTCCAAGTTCACAGAAAAAATGGGGATGGTTCGAAATTTTTAACGTATGGGCAAATGATGTTCAAAGTTTATTCGGATATACTTTAGCAGCATCATTATTTCTTGCTTCAGGTTTAAACGGTTGGGCTGTATTTCTTGCATTGATACTAGCTGGATTTTTTATAATGTGGTTAGTGAATCTTTCAGGATCACCAAGTGTTAAACATGGAATTCCATACCCAGTATTTGCTAGAGTTAGTATGGGTGTTTTTGGAGCCAATTTTCCTGCAATGGCAAGAGGACTTGTTGCAATGTTTTGGTATGGAGCACAAACGTATGCTGCCTCAACAGCTGTAGCACTATTAATAACAGGATTAACAGGTAACGAAGGTGAAGTAATGTTTTTAGGAATGACTGGAGTAATGTGGGTGTCATTCATATTTGTTTCTGCTTTCCAAGTTTACTTATTTTGGCAAGGTATTGATTTAGTAAAAAGATTTCTAAACTTTGCTGGTCCTGCAGTATATGTAGTAATGGTTCTTTTGATGCTAGTAATATGGTCAAAAGCAGGTGGCAATCTTTTATCTGAAGTAGGAAATATTTTTTCAGGTGGTGAACGTTCAGGTGGTTTCGAAGGCTTAGGATCATTTGGTGCATTCTTGGCAGTATTTTCGATTATGGTTGGATATTTTGCTGCAGTAGTAATTAACTTCGGTGACTTTGCAAGGTTTGTTAAAAATGAAAAAGAGATGAAGAAAGGTAATCTATGGGGATTAGTAGGTAACGTAGTTTTCTTCTCTTTTATAACTTTAATGATCACTGGAGGAACAATTTCTATATTTGGAGAATATGTAGCAAATCCTACAGATATGGTAGCTAGAGTTGATAACTTAGGATTAACTGTTATTGCAGCATTTGCATTTTTTGCAGCAACAGTTGGTATTAATATGGTTGCAAACTTTATACCTCCTGCTTACGATCTAGCTAACTTAATACCAAGTAAAATTAATTTTAGAACAGGTGGTTTAATTACTGCAGGTTGTGGATTTATAGTTGGTGGATTATGGGTTTCAGTAATTACTCAAATGGGAATATTTCCATTTGTAAATACCCTAGGAGCAATTCTTGCACCAGTTTTTGGTATTATGATTACTGATTACTATATCATCAAAAAAGAAAAACTTAGCGTAAGTGATTTATTTTCTGACTCACCTAGAGGTAAATATCATTACGAAGGTGGCTTTAACAAAAAAGGAATGATAGCTTGGATACTTTCAGGTTACATTGCTGTAGGTAGTGTTTGGCCAAATATTCTTTTCTTGGGATTAGGAGACTTCTTCGCCAATTTAGGTGGAGGAGGAGGATATGCGTGGATAATAGGTGCTGCGTTAGGAGCTGTTATTCATTTAGCAATATCCAATAGAAATTAATAAAACATTTAATTTAAAATATAAGACCCGTCGCTTTTATAGCGGCGGGTTTTAATAATTTAGAATAATTTCCTCTTTATCTAATTCTTCGACAACTAAATTATTTCCGGGTCCTTTTCTATCTACAACAAGAAAATTCATATTCTCAGTAGAAATCAAAGGAAAATGCCAGGTACCTGGATTATAATTCACTCCTAAACCTTTTGGAATTACAAAAGATTCAATTTTGTTTAAATCTGGCTTGTTACCCTGTGGTGCTACAAGAACTATAAATGTAGTTTCTTTCATTGGAATGAATGCTTGACTTCCAAGAGGATGTTTTTCCATCATATCAATTTTCATTGGGAATGTTCGTTTAATTGCAGAAAAAATACTAATTGTCGTTTCTCCATTATCATTTTTAGTGTCTAAATTTGCTATATTGTCATATCTTTTGGCGTAACCATTATTTATACTAATCGGTTTCAAATCATTTGTTGAAATAAGATCACCAAATTTCAAAAAATTTTCCTTATTTATTTCAATTGGTGTTATATTTTTTTTCATTTATCAACCTTACCAAACAATCTTACTCTAGAAATCCCACCATCTGGGAAAATATTTATTTTAATAAAATTTATTTTTTTATTTCTCATAAATTTATTTTTAAAATTGTGCTTTCTATTTGCGTATAATTTTGATTTATTTATAAGAAAATTCCAATTTTTAGATTTATTAATAAGATTTTTGTTAGATATGCTTTTATTAATATAAGCTGCTTGAATAGAGCATTTATCAGGAAAATTCCCTTTGAAATGATGAGTATCAATTTGTATTTTATTTATTTTTCCTGGCGCAGCACATTTAATTATTAGCCAATCAAAATTTTTTCCTCTGCTTCTCCTTGTTTCCCAACCATCACCCATATTTTTTCCTATTCCTGGAGCCAATATATTTTCAGCTCTTCCAAAATGCTCATCGTTACATACTATTGGAACTGCTCCATTTAAAACCGAGGTAAGGTTTACAATATTTTTTCCAAACTTTTTATTTAGATTCATAGATCCATAAACTCTTAGTCTTGCAACACCTCCGTCTGGAAAAATATTTAATTTTAGATGAGAAAATATATTTTTATTTTTTACATTAAAAAAATGATGATTATTTGCTCTTGTAGTAGATTTTTTAACAATAGTGGTCCACTTCGTCTTTTTATTTAAAATATTTTTTTTGCTAAAACAAGCTTCTATAGAAATCTTAGAAGGATGATTTCCTGAAAAATATGATGTATCCACATCTATTTTGTGTATTCTTCCTGGTTTTCCAAGTTTTAAAATTAAATAATCGTGGCCTTTGCCTCTTTTTCTTCTAGTTTCCCATCCATCCATCCATTTTCCATTCTTATCAAATACACCTTCTTTAAAAATTGGTGGCCATGGATTGATAATTCTTCTAGCAGGAGCAAAAAATTCATCAGTTTTATATATTATTTTTGAACCTAATCGTGATTGAGCAAGATCAATTAATCCATTTAAAAAAACATTTTTTTTTTTAATCATTTTAATTTAAATATTTGAGTAATTTTTTATCCAATGCTTAGCAATATCTACTCTTTTGCAAATCCAAACATTTTTTTTAAATTTTAAAACATAATTTAAAAATTTTTTAAGTGATTGAATTCTTCCTGGTCTTCCTATTAATCTACAGTGCAATCCTACAGACATCATCTTAGGACTGCTTTTTCCTTCTTCGTACAGAGCATCAAAACTATCCTTTAGGTAATTATAAAACTGTTCACCGCTGTTAAATCCTTGGTTTGTTGCAAATCTCATATCATTATTATCTAACGTATAAGGAATAATTAACTGTTTTTTTTTGTTTCTATATTCCCAGTATGGTAAATCATCGCTGTAAGAATCACTATCATACAGAAATCCACCTTCATTTATTACAAGATCTCTTGTATTAGGACTGCATCTTCCAGTATACCAACCTAACGGTCTTTGTCCAAAAATTTTTTTTATTGTTTTTATTGAAAGTTGCATATGTTTTTTCTCAGTAGATTTTTTAATATTTTGATAATCTATCCATCTCCATCCATGTGATGCAACTTCGTAATTACCATTTTTAATTGCTTTACAAATTTCTGGGTTTCTCTCTAAGGCCATAGCCACTCCGAATATAGTTATTGGAATTTTTTTTTCTTTGAATAATTTATGAAGTCTCCAAAAACCTCTTCTTGATCCATATTCATAAATTGACTCCATATTTATATGCCTTCCTTTTATTGTTTTGGCACCAATTATTTCTGAGAGAAAAGATTCAGAGTATTTATCTCCATGCAATACGCAATTCTCAGCTCCTTCCTCGTAGTTAAGTACTATTTGTAATGCTAGCCTTGCTTTATTTGGCCAAACAACTTTAAAATTTTTTGAACCATAGCCAATCATATTTCTTGGATAATTTTTTGGCATTATTATTTAAATTTTTTCATTTTATTTAACGGTTTTAGTTCGAGCTTGTTAGATACAAGAGTTTGTTTAATAGATCTTGCAGTTGCAAGTGAACTTTTATTATCTCCATGTATACAAATTGAGTCAATTTCACAAGGAATTTGTTTTCCTGAAAGACAGTTTAGTGCTTGATTCTGAACCATCTTTAAAACGTGCAATTTACATATATCTGGATCAACAATAAGAGCGTTGTCTTTTTTCCTTGATACCAAATTTCCGTCGTCTTCATAATTTCTATCTGCAAAAATTTCACACGCTACTTTCATTTCCAGTTTATTTGCAGCTTGTTGCATTTTGGATCCCGTTGGCACCAAATAGATTAGATCTTTATTAATTCCTTTTATTGTCTCTGCAATAGTTGTTGCAAGCTCTATGTCTTCACATGCCATATTATTTAGAGCACCGTGTGGTTTAATATGAGTGACATTTTCACCATTATTTGACGCTATTTTTTGTAAAATTTCATATTGATCTATTATTAATCTTTTTATTTCATCTGAACTTAAATTCATTCTTTTTCTTCCAAAGTTATCAGGATCTTTGAAAGATGGGTGAGCCCCTATACTTACACCGTTATGCTTTGATATTTTAATCACTTCATTCATAGTGTCTTCATCACCGGCATGATATCCGCAGGCCACACTGGCAGAATTAACTATTCCTAGTAATTCAGGGTCATTTTTATTTGAGTGCAATTTAGATTTTTCACCTAAATCACAATTGATATTAATTTCCATATTATTAATAGTACTAGTATAACATGTCATGATAAAAAAAATATCAAATCTTGGAGACTCGGCATTATATTGTGATTTTGGTGACGAAGTTAATCAATTAATAAATTCGAGAGTAATAAAAGTTTTTAAAAATTTAAGAAAAAATATGATTAAAGGTGTCATTAATATTACACCATCTTATAACAAATTAATTATTTCGTTTGATTTAGATACTATCAATTTTGAACAACTGAAGGAAAAAATAACCCTAATGAAAATAGAGGATACTGAGGAAGATGGTTCAAAATTAGTTGAGATACCAATATGTATAAATGAGGAATTTTCTCTAGATTTAAGCAGAATATCAAAAAAATTAAATATTGATGAAAATGATATAATTAAGGTTTTCCTTTCTAAAGAATATTTTTGTTATATGACAGGATTTATTGCTGGAATGCCTTTTATGGGTGATATCAATAAAAATTTAAGACTGAATAGATTAGAAACTCCAAGAGTAAAAGTGCCAAAAGGATCTATTGGTATCACAGAACAATTTTGCAATGTATATACCTATGATAGTCCAGGAGGATGGAATGTTATAGGCAATACTCCTTCAAAAATTTTTGATAAATTTAATTTTAACAATCCATTAAAAATAAAGCCTGGGGACAAAGTTATTTTTTATGAAATAAATAAAAAAGAATATTTAAATTGGAATGAATAAAAAAGCTTATTTTGAAATTTTAAGACCAGGAATTAATTCTACGTTACAAGATATAGGCAGACAAAATCAATATCATATAGGTATACCATTTAGTGGTGCTATGGATAAAAGAAATTATCTAATAGGCAATCAACTAGTATCAAATAAACTAGAAAAACCTGTTATTGAATTTGCTTATCAAGGTCCTAGACTTAAATTGAAATTTGGCGAAGTAACTTGTGCGATTACTGGGAACGTATCTTTTAACATTATTAAAAAAAATAAGACTTTAACTGGTCAATGTTATGAAACTTTTAATATAGGCATGGATGATGAAATTGATATTTTATCAACAAATAAATCAGTTTATGGATATTTAGCAGTTAATAACGGTTTTGAAGGAGAAAGTTTTTGGGGAAGCTATTCAGTAAATACTAAAGCAAAAATAGGATCTAATAATGGAGAAAAGTTTTCTAAAAATGAAAAAATATATTTAGCTGATAACAAATGCATATCTAATAAAAAAAAAATAAATTATACAAATTCTAAAATCGAATACATAAGAGTTTTAGAGGGTACAAATTTTAATTATTTTTCAAAAGAAGCTACTAAAATTTTTTTTAATAATAAATTTATTGTGTCTAAACTTTCAGATAGAATGGGCATGCGACTTGAGGGTCTTAAAATAGAGAATAAAGTTAGTACTAATATTAAATCAGAAGGATTAATAAAAGGAGTTATACAGGTACCTGCAGATGGCAAACCTATAATAATGTTATCTGATCATGGAACAATTGGAGGATATCCTAAAATAGCCGTAGTTATAACGGCTGACTATGATAGAATTGTCCAATCTGTTCCTGGATCAAATATTAAATTTAAATTAGTCAATTTATCTGAAGCAGAAAATTTATATAAACTTTATAATATGGAAACACAAAATATTTTAAGTCAAATTAGATGAATTTTATTTTAAAAATACCTGGTCCACTTTTAGTTTTTCTAGGAGCTTGTTGTCTTAGTTTTGGAGGATTGATAGTTAAATCATTTGAAGGTTCAACTTTGTGGCAAATATTATTTTGGAGATCAATTTTTTTTTCAATTACTATATTATTATTTTTAGTTTTTACTTATAAATTAAAATTTATAAATTCCATTTATAAATCTGGAATTCCAGGTTTGCTTGGAGGTTTAATATTATCTCTTGGATACGCTGGATATGTATTTGCCATGTATAATACCACTGTTGCTAATGCTAATTTTATAATTCAAACCCAAACTATATTTCTAGCAATATTTGGATATTTTTTTCTTAAGGAAAAAATAAATAAGTTAACCTTAGTGTCAATAGTTTTAGCTTTTGCCGGTATATTTTTGATGCTTGGAAATTCTTTAACACCTGGACAAATACAAGGGAATATAGCTGCATTTATAATGCCCATATCTTTTGCATTATTAATTTTGATTGTAAGAAAATATCCGAATATAGATATGATACCCTTACAATTAATCGCAGGTATAGGAGCGTTATTAATTGGATATTTAATGTCGCCTAAAATTATAATTTCTTTCCATGATATTTTTTTGGGATTTATTGCGGGTTTTTTTCAAGTGGGATTTGGTTTTATATTAATTACTATTGGAGCAAGAACTACTGCAGCAGCACTAGTAGGAATCATTATGTTAACTGAAGCTGTACTCGGACCTCTCTGGGCATGGTTATTCATTAGTGAAAAACCACCAATAGTTGTTTTGATAGGAGGATCCATAGTCATTGGAGCAGTTCTACTTCAACTTGCTAACCGTAAAGTAGAAAAAAAATTTAATTAGATTAAAAAAAAATTAAATATTATGTTATTATGACGCATGTCTTTAATTAAAGACCTATCAAAAGAAAAAAAACAAATAGACCTTCAAATAAGAAAAATAACAAAAAAAAGAATGAATGATAGAACTTCGGACTCATGGTTAAGTTTGAGGCAGTTGAAGAAAAAAAAACTGTCACTAAAAGATAAGCTTAGTTTGATATCTAAAAAACATTAATTTTTTCTTATAATTATTTGACGTAGAACTAATATAAAACTATTAATTTAGTTAAGCCCAAATATTAATGAAAATAGCAGTTATAGGATCAGGAATTGCTGGTTTAAGTGCAGCATATTATTTATCAAAAAATCACGAAGTTGATTTATTTGAAAAAGAGGATCATTTTGGGGGTCATTCATATACTGTTGAGATTTCCGATAAAGAGAATAATCCGATTAATGTAGATATAGGGTTTATTGTTTTTAATCATTTAACTTATCCAAATTTGATAGATTTTTTTAAGGAAAATGAGGTTGAGATAGAAAAAAGCAATATGTCTTTTTCAGTATCAGTTAAAGACACTTTAATAGAATACAGTGGAAATGGATTAAAAGGAATTTTTAGCAATAAATTAAATTTATTAAATTTTAAATTTATAAAAATGTTTATTGAAATAATAAAATTTTATAAAAATAATGAGAATTACTCAAGTGATGAAAAGATTACTCTAGGAGAACATTTAAAAAAACAAAAACTATCAAAATTTTTTATTGAATATCACTTAATACCAATGGTTGCTGCTATTTGGTCTATGCCACCAGATAATGCAAAAAAAATGCCTTTAAAATTTTTTATAAAATTTTTTCAAAATCATGGGTTATTTAAATTAAAAAATAGACCTCAGTGGTATACGGTAAAAAATCGAAGCAAAACTTATGTTAAAAAAGTTTTGACAAAAATAAGTGGAGAATATTTTAAAAATTATAGTGTAAATAAGATTAAAAGAGGCTCGTCGGGAGTTCAAGTTTATTATGGTGAGCAAAATGAATTTTTTATTTATGATAAAGTAGTTATAGCAACACATGCAGATGAAGCACTAAAAATTATAGAGAGCCCAAGTGAGGATGAATTTAATATTCTATCAAATTTTTCTTATAAAAAAAATTATGCTTACCTTCATTTTGATGAAAACTTAATGCCAAAAAACAAAAAGGTTTGGTCATCTTGGAACTCAATTGTAGATAAACATAACTCAAATAATAATTCAGTAACATATTGGCTTAATCTTTTACAGAATCTTAAAACTAATAAAAATATTTTTTTAACTCTTAATCCAATTTTTAAAATTAAAAAAGATAAAATTTACAAAGAAATAGTTTTTACACATCCATATTATGATCAAAAAGTATTAGATAACCAAAAAAAATTAAATAAAATTCAAAATAAAAATAATTTACTTTTTTGTGGAAGTTATTTTGGATATGGTTTTCACGAAGATGGAATAAAGTCATCTTTAGAAATGATTAATTATTTAAATGATTAAAGAATCTTTTATTTATAATGGTCAAGTTATTCACAAAAGGTTTAAACCAAAACAACATTTTTTTAAATACAATGTATTTTCTCTTCTTTTAGATCTTTCTGAAATTGATGAATTAGATAAAAAAATTTCATTCTTTTCATACAATAAATTTAATTTGATTAGTTTTTTTGATAAAGATCATGGTGAAAGAAATGGCAATTCATTAGTAGAGTGGGTAAAATTTAATTTAAAAAAAACTGGAATAGATACAATTAATATTAAAATAAAATTACTCTGTTATCCAAGAATATTTGGATATGTATTCAATCCGTTAAGTATTTTTTTTGTTTATGATAGAAATTCAAAATTAATTGCTATTTTGTATGAGGTAAAAAATACTTTTGGTGAGCAACATACTTATGTATTTAAAACATCCTCTTATAATAATAATATAGAAAATAATTGTGAGAAAAAATTCTATGTTTCTCCCTTTATGGATCTTTCATCAAAATATTATTTTAAGATTCTTGATCCAAATAAGAAATTATCAATCATAATTAACCAAACAGATAATCAAGGAAAACTTTTATACGCATCTCAAGATGGTATTAGAAGTGAATTAACATCAAAAAACCTAATTTTTTCATATTTTAGACACCCATTGATGACTTTTAAAATAATATCGGCGATACATTTTGAGGCATTAAGATTATGGATGAAAGGAATTAAATTAGTAAAAAAAGAAAAAAAAATTAAAAATAACATAAGTATTGAAACAAAATGATTTTAAATTTAGTTGCTGAAAAAATTGTTTTTAACGCACTTAAAAGTATAAAGCATGGAAGAATCAACTTAACCAATTTTAATGGATCTAAATTTGTCTTTGGAAAAGAAGATGACAGATTAGTAGCAAGTATTAAAATTAAAAATCCTGGGTTAATGGGAACCATTATTAATAAGGGCAGTATTGGGTTGGCTGAATCTTATATAAGGAATGATTTTGAAACAGATAATCTATCTAACTTAATAGAAATAACTGCAAAAAATATTAAAACAGTTCATAAATTTTCTGGAATATTTGATTTTAAAATTATTAATTTTATTAAAAATGTATTTATAAAAAATACAAAAAAAAAGAGCAAAGAAAATATTTCTAAACATTATGATTTAGGAAATGAATTTTTTTCTTTATGGTTAGATAATACACTTACATATTCTAGTGCAATTTTTAATAATGAAAAAAGTGATTTAGAAGAAGCACAATTAAATAAATATAAAAAATTATGTGAATTAATAAAACCAGCGCCTGGAAATAAGATGTTAGAGATTGGTTGTGGCTGGGGTGGATATGCTGAATATGTTGGTAAAAATTATGATATTAAATTGGATTGTATAACAATTTCTCAAAAACAATATGATTTTGCGAAAGAGCGTATTTATAGAAATGGTCTTAATGAAAAAATAAATATTCAAATGCTAGACTACAGAGATGTAAAAAATAAATATAATTCTATTGCATCAATCGAAATGATTGAAGCGGTTGGTGAAAATTATTTAAAAGGTTACTTTAAAAAAATTAAAGATAGTCTTATGCATAATGGTACTGCAGCTATTCAAGCAATTACAATTGATGATAAATATTATGATAGATATAAAAGTAAAACAGACTTTATTCAAAAATATATTTTTCCAGGTGGA
Source organism: uncultured Pelagibacteraceae bacterium (assembly GCA_902576565.1). Classification (GTDB taxonomy): domain Bacteria; phylum Pseudomonadota; class Alphaproteobacteria; order Pelagibacterales; family Pelagibacteraceae; genus Pelagibacter. The sequence goes on from CACGVK010000005.1 coordinate 20,063, forward strand.
TTTTTACCATGTAAAAGAGAAATTTTAAAACTTAGTGATGAAAATCAATTAAAATTTGAAAAATGTAATTCATATGGTCAACATTATTCAAACACTTTAAGTATTTGGAGAGAAGAATTTCTTAAAAAATGGGAAGAGATATCAAAACAAGGATTTGATAGAAATTTTAAAAGGATGTGGGATTTTTATCTTTCATATTGTGAGGCTGGATTTAAATCAAAAAATATTGATTTAATTCAATTCTCATTATGCAACAAGTAGATGATAATGAAAAAAATATTTGCATTTCTCTCATTATTTTTGTTATTAAGTTGTACAGGAAATAAAATGAAACCTGAGGATTTTAAAAATAAAAAACCAAGATTAATTATTGAAGAATATTTATCAGGAAACGTTAAAGCCTGGGGTATTTTGCAAAATAGATCAGGAAAAGTAACTAGGCAATTTTCTGCAGATTTAAATGGGAAATGGGATGGAAAACAACTTATTCTAGATGAAAAATTTAATTGGAGTGATGGAGAAATACAAAATAGGAAATGGATCATAAATAAAATTGACGAACATAACTATGAAGGAACAGCAGAAGATGTAATTGGAAAGGCTAGAGGATTTTCATATGGACCTATATTTAAATTCGAATACGTTTTACTAGTTCCTGTAAAAGGTAGAAATATTAAAATAACTTTCGATGATTGGATATTCATGCAAGATGATAAGGTTGCTATAAATAGAGCTACAATGACAAAATTTGGAATAAAGGTTGCAGAATTAACAGTAATGTTCCTTAAAGATTAGCGTTTTTGAAATTTGGTAAGTTTTTTAACTAAGTAAAAATACAATTTACTTGGAAAAAAGCTAAATAATTTAAGAGTCAATGTTAATTCTTTTGGAAAATGTATTTCGAATATTTTTTTGTTTATTAGGCCTTTGTAGATTTCATCTGCAGCAAATTCTGGCGTTTTTAAAAATGGCATTTTAAAATCATTCTTATCAGTCATAGGTGTCTTTATGAAACCTGGAGAAACTAGACATATTCGCACATTATATCTTCCAAAATCAAAATATAAACTTTCAGCCAAATTATTGAGCGCAGATTTAGATGGTCCATAGCCAGTAGAATTTGGTAATCCTCTATATCCTGCAATTGAGGAAACAATAGTAATTATTCCATCCATCTTATTTTTAAAATGTTGTTCTACAGCTTTAATACTATTTACCGTTCCGAAAAAATTAACCTTGAAAACATTTTCTATCTGTTCTAAATCAATATCTTTCTCTGTTTTTGGGTTCCATGTTCCTGTAGAAAAAAAACAAATATCTATATCTCCATAGTGGTTCTTAATTTGATCAAATACTTCTTTACATTTGACTTTATCAGTCACGTCTAAAGGAAAAGATTTAATATTTTCATTTGATTCGGATATTTCATTTAATAAATTTTCTCTTCTAGCAGAGATTGCAACTTGCCAACCATTATCTGCAAATTTTAATGCTAAAGCTTTCCCAATCCCGCTACTAGCTCCTGTTATCCAGATTACTTTTTTCATATAATGAAACTATATCATATTTACATACTTATATTTATGTATAAATTATTTTTAATTTGGTATTCATATATGAATGATGTTGTAATTATTGGAGGTGGCATTATAGGCGCAGCTACTGCATACTTTCTATCTAAGGAAGGTAGAAAGGTAAAAATAATTGAGAGAGATCCTACATATAAAAATGCTTCATTTCCTTTGTCTTTAGGAGGTTTTAGAAGACAATTTTTTCAAAAAGAAAATATTCATTTAGGTAAGTTTGCAAGAGAATTTATATTAAATTTACCCGAAACTTTAAAAACGGAAAAAAATCCAAATCCTACTGCCAGCATGGTTCCAAATGGTTATTTACTGTTATTTGGACCAGAACATGCAGAGGAGCAATATAGGGCTTTGAAAAATCATGCTGAATGTGATGCAGGAACTAAAAATGTTAAAGGGTCTGAGATTTCAAAAATTTTCAAATATATTAACAATGAGGGTATAGAAACAGCAACATATACAGATACAAAAATTGAAGGTTGGATCGATCCATATCTATTACATAATGCTCTTAAAAATAAAGCAATAGACTTAGGTGCTGAATTTATTAAAGGTAATGTTAAAAGTTTAAACGAAATAAAAGCGAATACTATTATTTCAGCAGCAGGTTGTTGGACAAACGAACTATTGCAAGATATTCCTGTTTTTCCTCAAAAGCATACTGTCTTCAGAGTAAAATGTCCTAAACATTATCCAGATATGCCTCTTACAGGAGATTTAACAACAGGAGTTTATTGGAGGCCAGAAGGTAAAGAATATTTGGCGGGTTCCCCAATTTCAAAATGGGATGCAGAAGATCTAGAGCCTGAATGGAATGATTTTGAAGAACTAGTATGGCCAGCTCTTGCAAAAAGAATACCTGATTTTGAACAATTAAAATTAACAGGAGGTTGGGCTGGTTATTATGATTGTAATAAATTAGATAATAATGCAGTTGTTGGAAAACATCCAGCTTATGAAAACGTATATTTAGCCACTGGTTTTACAGGAAGAGGGTTGATGCAAGCACCTGGAATTGGAAGAGCATTAACCGAATTAATAACAACTGGATCTTACCAAACTATAGATATATCTTGTTTTGCAGTAGAAAGGGTTCTAAAAAAAGAACAAAGACTAGAACCTTATGTATTGTAAATATGAAAATATATAATATTTTTCCATTAACAATCTATCAATCAAAAATTGAAATTGAAAAAAATGAAAAAAAAAAATTAATTTCATTAATCAAAGATATGAAAGTTAATAGTAAGAATTTAGAATATTATAATAAAGTAGGTTCATGGACAGGTGATACACAAGGGTTTGAAAATTTACATCATAATCCTGATTTCATTAATTTTCATAAGGAAGTTAAAAAAAAAATTATTGAATATTTAAATGTTTTAAATATTGATCAAAATCAATTAGATATATATGTACAAAGATCTTGGGCTACAATATCTGAGGGAAAAGAACATATAGATAAACATAGCCATTTGCAGTCACATATATCTTTTGCATATTATTTAAAAAAATCAAAAGGAGATTCAAAAATAAATTTTTATGATGATAAAAGACACAATGAATTAATCCCAGGCTTATTTGAATCTCCAACTGCAAATAAAAGAAAAATTTTAAAAAAAATAGATCTTCATAATTCGTCAAGTATTTCTATAGATCCCGATGAAGGAGATATAGTTATTTTCCCTTCTAAAACTCCACACAGCACACAACCAAATGTAACAAATAATGAGAGAATTTCGATTTCAGCAGATATAACTCTAATTGCAAAAGACTCTGAATTGCTAGAACATCTTACGCCACCAATTTCAAATTGGCAAAAAATTTAAAATTTATATTGAATATTTTTTCTTAGGCTCTTCTTACTTCTGCTTTATTTTTTTCAGTTTCAACTTCAGTTTTAAACATATTCGAAATTTTTTGAACTTCTACCGAAGAAACTTTATATTCCGCACATTTAGTTTCCTCATCCTTACCATGTCCAGTTACCATGTTAACCATATGTTCTGGAAAGTGGAATGTTGTGAAGACTATACCTTCTTTTACTTTATCGGTTACCTCCACTTTTAAAGATACTTCACCTCTCCCAGAATAAAGTCTTGCAACATCTCCTGAGTTAAGTTCTCTGTTTTTAGCATCGTTAGGATGTACTAGAAGCACATCTTCATCAACAATATCAATATTATTTGTTCTTCTAGTCATTGTAGCTGCGTTATAGTGTTGTAATACTCTGCTTGTTGTTAGTATCAGTGGATAATCTTTTTTATTATTTGCAATTTCAGTACTTTCTTTCCAATCAAAGTATTTAATTCTTCCTTTTCCTAGTTTAAATTCTTTTTCGTGAAGGATTTTTGTATCTGTCCCATCTTCTTTTACTGGCCATTGCAATCCTAGTTTACCAAGTCTTTCTCTAGTTATACCTTTAAAGAAAGGCACTATATCTGCAATTTCCTCTAATACTTGATCAGCATCATATGTTGGTTGATTGTATCCAAGCTTTTGCATCATTTCGGTTACAATCACTCCATCAGGTTTTGTGCCTGGCAAAGGTTCAGCAGCTTTATTAACCCGTTGTACTCTTCTTTCTGTATTTGTAAATGTACCATCTTTTTCTAAAAAAGTTGTACCTGGCAACACCACATCAGCATGCTTTGCTGTTTCACTTAGAAATATTTCTTGTACGACTAATAAATCTAAAGCATTCATTGCTTGAGCTACGTGTGCACTATTAGGGTCTGTCTGCACAACATCCTCACCAATAATCCAAAGAGCTTTTACTTCTTTGTTTATTGCGGCATCAAATATTTCGGGGATTTTTAAACCTGCTTTAGTTGGATGAACAACACCATATTTTTCAGTATAAAAATCTTGAACTTTTTTTTCAGCTACTGGAAAATAACCAGCACCTTGATGGGGCTGGCACCCCATATCTGCAGCACCTTGAACATTATTTTGTCCTCTCAAAGGGTTAACTCCAACTCCTCTTCTTCCTATATTTCCTGTTATCATTGCTAGATCCGCAATTAGCATGACTGTTTTAGAGCCTTGTTCATGTTCTGTTACACCAAGACCATGAAATTCCATTGAATTTTTTGCAGTCGCATACGCAATTGCTGCTTCTTTAACTTGTTGCTTGTCCACACCTGCTACTTTAGCTAAGTGATTTATGTCTAATTTTTTAATTCCTTCAACAAAATTTTCAAATCCTTCTGTTCTATTTAAAATAAAATCTTCTTTATATAGTTTTGAAGTAACAATAAAATAAAGCATCATGTTTAATACAGCAACGTTTGTACCAGGTCTAAGTCTAATATGGTAATCTGCAAGTTTGGCAAGATCTGTTGTTATTGGGTCCAAAACAATAAGTTTTTTTCCTTTCATTACTTGCTGTTTAATTTTTGCTCCAGTTACAGGATGAGCATTTGTTGGATTTGCTCCAATTACTAAAAATAAATCAGCATGATAAATATCCTCAGTTGAATTAGTTGCTGCTCCAGTTCCAAATGTTTGCTGCATTCCCCATGCAGTAGGTGAATGACAAATTCTAGCACAACAGTCTATATTATTAGTTCCAATTACAGCTCTTATCATTTTTTGGAAAACATAATTTTCCTCATTAGTACATCTTGCAGATGAAATACCTGCTATAGCATCTGGTCCATTTTTTTTTTTAATTTTATTTAATTTATTTTTTATAAATTCATATGCCTCATCCCAAGAAGACTCTACAAATTTTCCATTTCTTTTTATTAAAGGTGTTTTTAATCTGTCTTTATGATCATAAAATCCAAAAGCGTACCTTCCTTTTAAACAAGTATGTCCAGCATTAACTTCAGTTTCTTTTGGAGTATCAATTGAAACTACTTTTCCATCTTTAATAGATGCTTCTAAATTACATCCTACTCCACAGTAAGAACAAGTAGTTCTAACTTTCTTGTCATAATCTGCTGATTTTGAAGCGAAAACATCTGATATGGCATCGGTTGGACAAGTATGTGCGCATGCACCACAAGAAACGCAGGATGAGTCTCCAAATAGCATATCATTATCCGTTGTAATCCTAGATTCAAAACCTCTTCCACTCATAGTTAAAACAAAAGATCCTTGTATCTCGTCACAAGCTCTTACGCATCTTCCACAATTAATGCAATTATCTAGATTCATTCTCATGTAAGAATGAGAAGTATCTTTTGGTATACCATTATTTTGTTTTGGATTATTATATCTGTGTTCTTTGATACCAAGATCATTTGCAACATCTTGAAGTTCACAGTTATTATTAACTTCACAAGTACCGCAATTCATTGGGTGATCAGTTAAAACTAATTCAACTATATTTTTTCTTAAATTTTTTAGTTGATCATTTGTTGTAAATATATGTTGGCCCTCACCAACAGGTGTATGACAAGAAGCTACCACTTTAGTTGGACCATCTTTTTCTAAAGCAACTTCAACTGAACATATTCTACACGCACCGTATGGGGCTAAATTAGGATCATCACATAATGTAGGAACTTTTTTTTCACCTAAATAGCTTTTAACAAATTTTAATATTGATGTATGATTTGGACCTATTTCGTGAGGTTTACCATCTATATAAGCAATTTTTCTTTTTTCTGAACTCATTAATTTTCTTTTATAATATCATTTTTTAATTCGTCACCAAAATACTTTAAAATATTCATAATAGGAACAGGAATTGCTCCACATAAAGCACAAAGACATCCTTTTTTCATAGTAATAAGAAGCTCATTTAGTAATTTTAAGGGAATTTTTGCAGATTTATTCTTTACTTGGTCGAACATCTCTTTTCCTCTATAAGACCCAAGTCTTCCAGGAAAACATTTTCCACATGATTCTTCTGCTGAAAATTCAAAAAGATGATGAATATAATCAATCATATTAAATTCTTCAGGTATACTTACAACACTGGCATGTCCAAGCATAAAGCCCGCTGAAGTAAACTCTTGAAAATCTAAATTTAGATTATCTATTTCATTAGTGGGTACTACACCACCTAGTGGACCACCAATCTGAAATGCTTTAACTGGTTTTTTAAGCCCTCCTCCAAATTCATAAAATATTTTTTTCATTGGAGTACACATATCAACTTCATAAACACCAGGCTTATTAAAAAAACTATCTAAACAAACTAGTTTAGTACCAGCAGATTTTTTATTTCCTATTGCTGAAAACTTTTCTGCACCATTAATTAAAATCCCACTTGCTGCAGCTAAAGTTTCAACATTATTAACAACAGTTGGTTTTTTATATAATCCTTCAGTAACTGGAAATGGTGGTCTAACATCTACTTCTGCTCTTCTTCCTTCTATAGAAGCTATCAAAGCAGTTTCTTCTCCACAGATATATGCTCCTTGTCCAATACAAATATTTAAATCAAAAGAAAAACCTGAACCTAATATATTCTTTCCAAGCAAACCTGCTTCTTTTAATGAATTAATTGATCCATTAAGTGCTTCAATTGATTTAGGGTATTCACCTCTAATATATAGAACACCTTCATCACTTCCAATCACAAATCCACAAATAATCATTCCAAAAATTACTTTTAGAGGCTGATCCTCTAATAAGTATCTATCAGAAAATGCACCAGAGTCTCCTTCATCAGCATTACAAATTACATATTTTTTTTCAGATTTTGCTTTACTACAAAAATCCCATTTCATTCCAGTAGGAAATCCAGCTCCACCTCTTCCAGTAAGATTAGATGATAATAATGATTTTATAATATCTTTTTTTTCATGTTTTAAAAATTTACTTAAATTGTTTTTAAACTTTTCAATATTAGATAATTTATCATCCATTAAAAAACTTGTTGTTGCATAACTTTTTGATATAAATTTTTCTTGAATAATTTCATCACCTTTTACTATCTGATCAATTTTTTGAATATCATTACCAGCGTAATTTTCACCATCATAATGAAAAGCATGATTTTCATAGCAATAACCCAAGCAAAACATTTCTCCAACTTTATCATCCCCAAGTTTTTCTTGTAATTTCTTTTTAAGATTTTTTTGTGTGCCAGCGCACATGCAAGCACTTCCATTACATACAAAAGCTTTTTTTGTTCTATGTTCAGGTCTTAAAAACTCATAAAAACTTTCAGCTCCATAAATTGTTGAGACACCAACATTATATTTATCTGCAAGTTCTTTAAAACCTTCTCCATTTTTAGAATTAATAGATCTTTCAGAAAGTTTTTGAAATAGATTATCTTTTAATCCTATTCTTCCTGATAATTTACTAATATTTTTAGACATTAAGTTTTATAATATAATTCTATCTTTATTGGTGTAAATATTAAAACTGTTGTTTTTTACAAACCCCAAAATTGTCATACCAAATCTTTTTGCCAGGTCTATAGCAAGACTTGTTGGCGCACCAACGCCTGCCATAATCCCAATATTTGACATTAATCCCTTTTGAACTAATTCAAAGTTAAGTCTGCCTGAACAAGCAATAAATTGAGAATGATTATCAATTAATTTTTTTTTTTGAGTGAAGCCAATTAATTTATCTAGAGCGTTATGTCTTCCTACATCTTCTCTTGTTGCAATTACATTTCCTGACTCATCAATTAAGCAGCTCGCATGTATTCCTCCAGTTTTGGAAAATTCTGATTGTTCTTTTGATAGTAGATCCGGAGATTTCATAATTATATTTTTTTTTATTTTAGGAAAAGATAAGTTTAATTTTTCTTTTTTTGTTATTTCAACTGTATCAAGTGAGGTTTTGCCACAAACACCACAAGATGAGTTTGTTATAAAATTTCTTTTCAGTTTATTTATATCAACATTTTCACTTTTGTTTATTTTTGCTATAATTTTATTTTGTATGCTGTAATCACCAACTTTATCCCCAGCTTTTTCAATAGTATCAATTTCAGATATATCCTCTACTATTCTTTCGTTAAATAGAAATCCAGCTAAAAGATCTTCATCATGCCCAGGAGTTCTCATTGTTATTGATATATTTTCATTTATCCATTTACCATTTTTCTGAAATTGTAAGTTCATCTCAAGAGGTTCTTCAACTGAAATTAAATCTTTGATTTCCTCTACATTATTATCTTTGTATTTTGTAATATTATATTTAATGTCCATTTAAATAGGATATTTCTTTTTTAAAATAAATCGATTTAAAATTATACCAAAAAACAGAATAATAATTGATCCACATATAATTGGATTAATTAAATATTCAAAAGATACCCCTCCTATTATTACTATAATAGGATTTCCTCCAGCAGGAGGATGAGTTATATTGAAAATAATCATCAAGCTAATACCTAAACCCACCGAAAGTGGCAGTAAAATATATAGCGGCAAAGGAATAAAGTTTAAGCATAAAATACCAGTCAGAGAAGTTACCAAGTGTCCAAAAAAAATATTTTTTGGTTGCGCGAATGGACTTTCAGGATATCCATATAATAGTACCATTGATGAGCCAAAAGAGGCTATAAGAAATATTCCAAAAATTGTTTTATATGTCAAAAAAGTAAGCACACCAATCGTAATAGCCGAAAACAATCCAGCAAAAAAAGATTTTTTTAAATCATCTTTATTCATTTAATTATCGTAAAGCTTTTATTAGTGCTTTAAAAGGTAATTTTAAGCATTCTTTCCTAGATATATTTTTTTCACTGAACAATCTGTTAAAGGTTGACCATTCTCCTGGGAATTTCAAAGTTTTATCTTCAAAAAAATTATCAGCTATGTTTGTTATTTTTTTTATATTTTCTATAGATTTATTTATCGATTTTCTTGACAACAGACTTACTGCAGCCTGGCAATATATGCATGATTTACATTGATATCCAAAATCTAAAATTTTATCTTTCTCAATTTTTATTGAAATTTGCATTTCATCTCCACATAAGGGATTTTTATGTTTTGATGAATGGGTACAATTTTTGATAATTTTATTATTTTCAGTATTTGAAGCTATTTTTAAAATTTCTAAATCCATTAAATATTCTTTATTTAAAAAATTAATGATTTATATTTGTTTTCATGGGCGAAAACAACATCTTAGCGACAATATTAGCCGGAGGTAAATCTAGAAGATTTGGAACAGATAAAAGTTTAGCAAAATTAGGAAATAAATCGCTTATAGATCATACAGTAAGTAAAATAGAAAAAAATTTTTCAGAAATATTAATCGTTTCAAATAAGCAAATAATAGATCAAAAAAAAAATAATATAAATATTATTGAAGATTGCTTGCCAGGCCAACTTGGTCCATTAGTTGGTGTTTTATCAGCAATGAAATGGATAAAAAAAAATAGTAAAAATTATAGTTGGGTTGCTACTTTTCCTTGTGACACACCTTTTTTTGATGATAAAATATTTTATCATTTACAGGAAAAATCAATAAAAAAAGATAATAAATTATATTTTTTTAAAACTGGTGAAAAAAGACATAATATATTTGGTTTATGGTCACTAGAATTAATAAATATATTAGAAGAAGATATAAAAAAAAATTTTAGAAAAGTTGAAACTTGGGCAAATAAAATAGGATTAGAATTAATTGAAATCGATGCAAAACAAGATGATACTTTTTTAAATATAAACACAAAAGATGATTTAGAAAAAGCTGAAAATAAATTAAAAGTAATAAAATGATTTCTTATAGTAAAGCCCTAAATATATTAAAAAAAAATAAGATATTAATTAAGTCAGAAACTGTTTTATCCAAAGATTCAGTTGGTAGAGTTTCATCTAATAATATTTACTCTCCTTGCAATTATCCATCAGCAAACAATACAGCGTTTGATGGTTTTGCTATTAATTCTTTAGATACAAAAGATTTGAGCATTAAAAAAAAAAGAAAATTTAAAATAATAAAAACTTTAGCCGCAGGAGATAATCCAAATATTAAAAAAGTTAAAAAATTTAGTGTAATTGAGGTAATGACAGGGGCAATAATTAACAAACCTTTTAACTCGGTTATACCTATTGAAACTATAAAGTTTTATCCCAATAAAGGGAAACCAAATTTTATCATTGTAGATAAAAAAATAAAAAAATATGAACACTTAAGATTCAAAGGGTCTGATTATAAAAAAGGTGAAAAGATTATAAGCAAAGGTGAAATTATAAAACCAAGTCACATTTTAGCTTTTAAGACACTAGGTATAAAAAAATTATCAGTAAAGAAAATTCCTAAAATAATTTTTTATTCTACTGGGAACGAAATTACTAATAAATTAAATGTACCTAATTGGAAAATAAGAAATTCAAACAGTTATTATCTCAGATCCTTTTTAAAGAATATTCCAATATCTTTTAAGGAGCAAAATATACTAAGAGATAATGATGAAAAAAAATTTAAAAATGAGATTAAAAAAAATATTAAATTAAAGACAGATATAGTAGTTACTTCAGGCGCTGTTTCCGCAGGTAAATTTGATTACGTCCCAAAAGTAATCAAAGATTTTAAAATAAAAACAATGTTTAAAGGTGTATCAATAAGACCAGGAAAACCAATAATGTTTGCAAAATTTAAAAAAAAATTGATTTTTTTCGGTTTACCAGGGAATCCAATTTCATCAGCAGCTTGTTTTAGATTTTTTGTTCTACCTTTTATTTTTGCGTCATTAAATATAAACTCTGATAAGAACTTTTCTGCCATACTAAAAAAAAAATTTGTTAAAAAAAAATCTTTTACAAGGTTTATAAAAGGTAGGATTTCATTTGAAAATTCAGGTTCAATTATGTTTGAAGTTCTTAAAGGCCAGGAATCGTTTAGAATTAATCCTTTTACAAAGACAAATGTCTGGGGTCTTTTTCCGAATACTAAAAGTATTTTTAAAAGAGGGGATTTAATAGAATGCTATTCACCGTCCGGCATTAATGAACTATTGATAAAGTAATTTTTTTTTGTTGAGTAAAATTATATTAGGTATTAAGTTCTCGCATGTTTGATATAAAAAATCCCAAAGTTGCAATCCCAATTGTTTTGTTTGCTGGTATATTTTGGTCATTTGGTCCTTATGTTGTTAGACATATAAACGATGCTCATACAGTTCCATGGCAGTATTTATTCACAAGAGGGCTGGTAATATTTATCTTATTAAATATTTATTTATTTTTAGAAGAGGGAATTGAATTTTATAAAAATTATCTCAAAATTGGGATTTCAGGTTTAATTGGTGGTATCGGTTTAGGAATAGCTATGACAACTTTTATTTGGTCTATAACAAATACATCAGCGGCAATAACTCTTTTGTGTTTGGCAGCGATGCCATTCATTACTGCATTACTTGGATTCTTATTTCTAAAAGAAAATATTTCCACAAGTGTATGGGTATCTATATTTATTTCAGCAATTGGAATTATTATTATGGCATATGGAAATAAAAATTCAGGTTCATTTTTTGGATTGATTTTTGGAATGCTTTCATCATTAGGTTTTGCAATTTTTTCAGTGAGTCTCAGATGGAGAAAAGATACTCCAAAATTTACCACAGTTGCAATTGCTGGATTATTTTGTGTTTTGCTTTCTGGCGTTATAATTGTCTATAATGAAAATAGTTTTCTATCATCCGGACAAAATCAAGCTTTGTTTGCGACACACGGTACGCTAGTTTGTTTTGGTCTTATACTTTATTCGATTGGTTCAAAACATATTCCAGCTGCAGAACTAACTTTGTTATCTTTAACAGAAGTTATAGGTGGAATATTTTGGGTGTGGTTGCCTTGGTTAGGAATAAATGAAATTCCTTCTACAAATACAATTATTGGGGGTTTTTTTATTTTTATAGCTTTATTTTATTATAGTTTGATTATAAAAACTAATAAAAGATTCATAGGACTAAATTAAAATCTTATGGAGAGACCAGATTTTTTCGAGCTGAAGAATGGTGAAAAAGTAAAATTACCATTCACAGATAAAGAATATCAAAACAGATTATCTAAACTTAGAAATATTATGTCAAACCAAGGCATGGATATGGTAATCTTAACCTCAATGCATAACATTGCTTATTATACAGGTTTTATTTATTGTTCTTTTGGACGTCCATACGGCTGTCTTGTTACAGAAAAAAAAATTGTAACAATTTCAGCAAATATTGACGCAAGTCAACCATGGAGAAGATCACATTGTGATAACATAATTTATACTGATTGGAAAAGAGACAACTTCTTAAAAGCAATTGTATCAATTATTGGCAGAGACGAACCTCCAAAAACAATAGGTATTGAAAACGATCACATAACTTTGGAAATAAAAAACAAATTAAACTCTATTTTTCCTGATTCAATTTTTAAAAATATTGCAAATCATTTAATGAAATTACGAATGATCAAATCTGATGAGGAAATAAAAATTATTAAAAATGGAGCACGAATTGCTGATTTAGGAGCAGAAGAAATTGTAAAACATATAAAGCCAGGTCAAACAGAAATTGAAATTGCAATTGCTGGTAGAGATCGGATGGAAAGAGAGATTGCCAAAACATATCCCAATGCAGAATATATGGATACATGGGTATGGTTCCAGTCAGGAATTAATACAGACGGCGCACATAACCCAAAGACAAATAGAGCTTTGAAAAAAGGAGATATTTTATCTTTAAATACATTTCCCATGATATCTGGGTATTACACAGCTCTCGAAAGAACTTTGTTTGCTGAAGAGATTGATGACGATTCACTTAAAGCTTGGGAAGCAAATGTAAAAGTGCATAAAAGAGGGCTAGAATTAATTAAACCTGGTGTTAAATGTTCTGAAATTTGCGAGGAACTAAACGATTTATTTGCTCAACTAGAATACCTTCAGTATAGAACTTTTGGTTATGGGCACTCATTTGGAATGTTATCACACTTTTATGGAAGGGAGGCAGGTCTGGAACTTAGAGAAGATATTGACACAATTCTTGAAAAAAACATGGTTATTTCAATGGAACCAATGATAATGATACCAGAAGGAAAACCAGGGGCTGGCGGATATAGAGAACATGACATTCTGGTTATTACTGAAAAAGGTGTGGAGAATATTACAAAATTTCCATTTGGACCTGAAAATAATATAATTAAAAATTAATGCCTGAAAAAGTAAAAGTAAATAGCTGGAATGAATGGGATCCGTTGAAACATGTGATTGTTGGAAGAGCTGACGGTACTTGTATTCCAGCACCAGAGCCAGCTTTGGATGCAAAGGTACCAGAAGACTCCGATATGAGAGGTCAATACGGCCCAAGAACTAAAGATACAGTGGATAAAGCAAATGAACTTTTGGATAACTTTTCCTCAATGTTAGAAAAACGTGGAATAAAAGTAGATCGACCAACTCCAATTAATTTTAATCAAACAACCTCAACACCAGATTGGAAAGCTGAAACAATGTTCGGTTGCATGCCACCGAGAGATGTTCTGTTAACAGTTGGAAATGAAATTCTAGAAGCAACAATGAGTTATAGATGTAGATGGTTTGAATATCTTTGCTATAGACCTCTATTAAAAAAATATTATAACGAAGATCCAAACATGAGACATGAGGCAGCTCCGAAGCCAAGACTAACTGATGCTGATTATAGGAAAGATTATTTATCAGATAAAATTGGAGTTCAAAAAAGACTTGAATGGACAGAAAAAAAGTTCTTTGTAACAACAGAGGAAGAACCTCTGTTTGATGCAGCTGATATTTTAAGATTTGGAAAAGATTTAGTCGTGCAACATGGATTTACAACAAATTTAAAAGGTATTGATTGGATAAAAAGACATTACAAAGATCACAGGGTTCATGCAGTTAACTTTCCAGGCGATCCATATCCTATTCATATAGATGCAACTTTTACACCTATTAAGGAAGGTTTAATAATAAACAATCCACAAAGAAGACTACCAAAGGAACAAAGAAAACTATTTGAAAATAATGGCTGGAAAATTGTAGACTCGGCTCAACCTGCTCATAATTCACCACCACCACTTTGTTATTCTTCGGTATGGCTTTCTATGAATGTTCTTGTGCTAGATCCTAAGACAGTATGTGTTGAGAAAAGTGAAGTCTACCAAGCAGAGCAATTAGATAAATTAGGAATGGAAGTTATTCCAGTTGAACTTAGAGAAGCTTATGCATTTGGAGGAGGACTTCATTGTTGCACTGCTGATGTTTATAGAGAAGGTAGTTTAAAAGATTATTTTCCTAAACAATAATTAACTTGGATTTTGTTTTAAAAATTCAATATATTTTATAACTTCTTCATAATTTTCGTCAGGTATATCTTTATAACTAGCATTAAACTTGCTTTTTACGCATATGGCCACATGTGCATATGCATTTCTTCCTTTTGGATGATTTGGATGGTCAGGTAATTGACCTTCCAAATAATCACCAGCTTCCTGAATAATTTTCCAAAGTTTACTTGCGTTTTCTTTGTTCATACATTTTAGTGATTTAAATATTTATGATAAAAAAAGATTAATTTTTAGTGGTTTGTTTTACCTCAAAATTTTCAAGTCTTGATGTAAGTTCCTCTTTTAATTCTAGATCTTTTTGCTGCTTTAATCTAATCTCTTCCAATTCTCTTCTTTTAATTTTTTCATCTCTTAGTTTTTCTTTTTCATCTCTCATTTTTTGTTCTTTATCAAATTTTTCTTCCCATTCTTTTAACTTAATGAACTCTTGCTCTTTTTTTATCTGCTCTTCTTGATCTTTTAATTTTTGTTCTTTGTATTTTTTTCTTTGCTCTTTTAAATCTTTTCTTTTTTGCTCTTCTTCTCTTACTTTAAGGTCTATATCTTTTCTATTTTGTTCATCTTCCCGATTTTTTAATTCTTTATCTTTTTTTCTTTGCAGATCATAATGTGTTTTTAATTCTTCATCAGTTATTTTTTGTTGATCGTCCTTTTTAAGCTGTTCTTCTTCTTTAATTTGAAGCTCTTTTTCTTTTAATAATTGCTCTTTTTCTCTTAAATTTTGCTCTTTCTCCTTTAATTTTTGCGCATCTTTTATCTGTTTTTGTTCGACTTCCTTCAGATTAAGTTCTTTTTCCTTAATTCTAAGTTCTTCTTCTTTTTGAATTTGCTTTTTATTGACTAGGTTTTGTTCTTTTTCTAACTGTTTTATTTTTTCTTGACTTTTTTTAACTTGTTCCTCTCTTAACTTTAAATTTTTTTTATCATTATTTTTTTGTCTAATCTTAAAGTCTTCATAAACTTTATTAAGCAATCCAATTTTTTTATTTTTTTTTTTCATTTTAATTTTTTATATTTATATTTCACCAGAGTTTAATAAAAAATTCAAGCAGCATAAGTGAAAAAAATTTAATTTGAAATGTTCAACCTGAGAGTGATTAAAGATAATCTTTATTATTTTATTAAAGATTTTTCTTTTCTTTGTTGTCTAAATTTTCCGGAGTATCAGGGTCTAATTCTAGGCCAGCAGGTGTAATTGTTGCCGGTATAGGTGTAAATGTAGAATCTGGATTTTCCATAACTTTTCTTACATTCATTCTATATATTCCAAACATTCCAATTATAATGTGAGTAATTATTAAAAATATAAAGAAACCATTAATATCAAACCAATCCATAAATAATGAACAAATGATAGGACCACTTATTGCGCCAATTCCAAATATTAATTGAAGCCCTCCGCCCGCTGCTACAAATTTTTCTTTAGGTACAAAATCATTTGTATGTGCAAGGTTTAAAGAAAACAAAGGCAAACACAAGCCCGCATAAAGACCAACAGCCAAAAAAAACATAACTTTATTTAGTGTTAATTCAATTGACAAATACATGTTTATAAGACTTGATCCTGCAAAAATAATTGCAAAAAATGAAAAAATTGAACAAAAGAAAGTAACTATTACAATTACTTTTCTTCTATCAAATTTATCTGAAAAATATCCAATTGGACCTTGAAAAATTACACCGGATGTTGTTGCAATAAAAAGTAAAATTGAAGTTTCAAATATTGTAAAATTAGATTTTGTAGCATATACAGCCATTAAAGAAAAAAAAGCAGCGTGTATTACTCCTGTGCAAAAAGAACTCACAGTTCCTAATGGAGAAATTTTATATAATTCTTTTACACTTATAGTTCCTATTTTTTTAAATTTGGGAGTAGGTCTTTTAGTTAAAAGAATTGGTACCAATGCTAGTGACAATAATACTGAAACTAAAATAAATGGTTCATAATTTTCGGGTTTACTTACATTAAGTAAGAGCATTCCAATTCCTAAGCCAATATAAAGAATTATCATATATGCCGATAGTAACTGTCCTCTATTTTTATTTGTTGCTCTATCATTCAACCAGCTCTCAGCTACTATGTAACAACTTACTAAACTAATTCCTGTTACAATCCTACTCAAAGTCCACATTACTGGGTTTACATAAACAGCTGCCAACAATGCACTTAAAGAGGCCAATGAAGCAAAAGCGGCAAACACTCTTATGTGTCCAACTTTTTGTACTAACTTAGGAGTAGTTTGTGATCCTGAAAAGTAGCCAATGTAATAGCCAGCCATAAATACACCTGTTGTAATTACACTAAATTCTTCAGCAACCGATCTAATACCCATTAACTGCATTTGAAGACCATGAGCGATCATCATTGTTCCTATGCCAATGAATAGTGGCCAGGATCTCGTTACTTCTTTTTGCATATATATATTGCCTACTTATTACTTAGTTGAAATTTTGCAACTAGTTAATTTGATATTATGTTTTTTTTAAGGCTAGGGTAGAGTGGATAGCAATAGTTATAATTATAACAACACCGCCTAAAATAGTTTCAACACTAGGCTGCTCTTTTATAACAAGCCAAACCCATACAGGACCCAGGACAGTCTCCAACAAAAAGAAAAGATTTACCTCAGCACCAGTTATATATCTTGGAGCAATTGTTACTAACACAAATGGTATAGCTACACACATTACACACATAACAGGTACAAACAAAAGATCTTTTCCAACCAATGCAAATTTTTCTACAAAGAAAATAGCGAATATTGCAACAAGAAGCTTTCCAATAACAGCTGACGGAACAAGATCTCTGTCTTTAGCGTATCTTGCAATTGTTGCATTACAAGCTAGTCCAAGTGCTGTTGCAAATCCAAAAAGATCTCCATATATATTTCCTAATTTTAAGGAGTCGTGAAATATATATACACAAGCAGTAAAAGTAATTACGATTGCTACCCAAGTTTTTTTGTCAGGAGTTTCTCTTAAAAATAAAGCTCCAAGTATTGCAGATAACATTGGCGCTAAAGCAATCATCACTAAAGTGTTTGCAACATTTGTATTTTGTATTGAAATTAAAAAGGTAATATTACATGCAGAGAAACTTATAAAATAAAATATTCCTGGAAATCCAATATTTAGTAATACTTTTAAAAAATTTTTTTTATAAAAAAACAAAAGACCAATTAAAACTACTACGAAAGGTATTGCTCCTCTATAAAATAACATTCCCCAGGTTTCTATGTTAGATAACCTAATTAATAATGAGTCCGGAGTGATAAGCACCACCGCAATAAAGGCTAAAAGTGAACCTTTTTTTTGATTGGATAAACTATTTTTCATTTTATATTTTCATCTAAATATTTATTAATTTGTTCTAATTCCCTTAATTTATCTGAGCATGTCTGATTTTTACAAACAATTGCATAAAAATCAGAATTATTCTCTTTATAAATAACAGAAATATTTCCCATAGTTTTTTTTAAAATATTAAATTTTTTTTTATCAAAATCGATACTTTTTCCATAAAAGGTAATTGTTATATTCTTTTCGCAGATATCTAATATTTTAAGATAACTAAACATTTGGGAAAAATTATATCCAATATACATATGAAATGTTTTGCTTAATATATCTATCTTTTCTTTCCAATAATTATCATCAGTTATGTTTTTTAATTTATTGCAAATAAGTAAAAAAATACTATTTCCATTTGGAATGTTATTATCCCCAAAATCAATTGGATTTACGAATAAATCATTATTATTTAAAATATTTTTTTGAAGTAAATTGTGCTCTTTGTTAAAAAACAAATCCCAAGTTTCCTTCATAATTTCTGAACATTTATTCAATGAAATTTTGTCATTATTTATTTCATATAAAGTAATGAGCAAAAGAGAATAATAAGTATAATCTTCTAGAAAAACATCAATTTCATCTTTATTTTTATCATAGCAATGAAATATGTTACTTTTAAGTTTGTTTTTAAGGTTATCTATAGAATTAATAGTTTTTTCATATATATTTTTATCCTCTAAAAGCATAGAGGAATAAAGATTAGTATATAACCAGAAACAGTTTAGATCGGTTTGAACTTTATCATCAAAAAATGGCTTAATTCTTTTTTTTCTTTCATTAGACAATATTTTTATTGCCTCATCAGAAACTTTTTTTTCTTCATCAGATAGTTCTATATCAACATTTTCAACTAAAATATTTGATCCTTCAAAATTTCCTTCTTTGGTAATTTGATATTTTTTTTTAAATATATCAAATTTATCCTTTAAAATATTTACTAACTCATCGTGTTTCCAAATATAATATTTTCCTTCAATTCCCTCACTATCAGCATCATAAGCTGAGCCTAACAAATTATTTTCAGTTTTAAATTCAGAATTTATAAAATTTATTGTTTGAATTAATTTACCTTTAAGATAATTAGAATTTTTGTTACATAGAAAGTTATTAAGTAAGTTTACATATAAAATATTATCATAAAGCATTTTCTCAAAGTGGGGAACAATCCATTTTTCATCAACTGTATATCTTGCTATTCCTCCCTCTAATTGATCATAAATTCCTCTAGAAGAAATTTTATTTAAAAGATTTTCAACTGATTTTAAAAATTTTTCATTTTTATTTTTTAAGTAAAAATAATGGACTGTATCGAAAACATAAAACTGAGGAAACTTAGGAGCTCCTTTAAATCCTCCGTTGTCTTCATCAAAATATTGTATCATTTTTTCAACAAAAGGTTCTAAATTTTGTTTTAGAACAGAGTCTTTTCTATTAAATTCCTTAAAAACCTCTCTCATTTGAGAAACTTGTGAGATAATCTTTTCTCTATTCTCAGAGTAAACTTTAGAGACATTATTTAATACATTGGTAAAACTAGGACGACCTTGCATATCTTTAGGAGGAAAATAAGTTCCACCAGTAAAAGGAACTGCATTTTCATCTAGAAACATTGACAAAGGCCATCCCCCTTGAGCCCCGGTTAAAACCCCTAAACTTTTTTGAAATATTGAATCTAGATCGGGTCTTTCTTCTCTATCAACTTTAATATTTACAAACTTTTCGTTCATAATTTTTGCGGTATCGTTATTTTCAAAACTTTCGTGAGCCATTACGTGACACCAATGGCAACTTGCATAACCAACACTTAAGAAAATTGGTTTTTTTTCATCTTTTGCTTTTTGTAATGTTTTTTTATTCCAAGGAAGCCAATCAACAGGATTATTTTCGTGTTGTTTTAAATATGGACTTTTTTCATTTTTTAATTGATTAGCCATAATTGAAATATAGCTTAACTTGTATACGGCTTTCTAGAAAAAATTCTTTTTACCATTGGGGCAAAGTGATCAAGTGGCAATGATTTATAATTAGGATCAAAACATCCTTGATCATAATTTTCACAAAAGTCCACTGTTGCTTGATAATACTTATGATTTTTATAATCTTCTCTCTTATATCTGTCACCTCCTAAATGGTGTGCATAGTAATAAGTTTGAAATAAACCATGCATTTTTACAATCCAATGAGTTTTATCACTAACATAAGGTTTTAAAATTGCTGCTGCATACTCTGAATGATTCATTGGTGCCAACTCATCACCTATATCGTGAAGAAGTGCCGCGACTACCATTTCTTCAGTTTCTCCATTTTTTAAAGCTTTAGTTGCACTTTGAAGAGAATGTTCAAGTCTTGAAACTTGATATCCTTCAAGAGTTTCATTGAGACCAGACATAAATTTAAGAATTCTTTCCGCAGTCTCTCCTGCGTATTTCTTTTCATGTTTATCTAAAAATAAATAGTCTTCTTTCGTTCCATGTTTCATTTCTGTAAAACTTACTTTTTTCATATCTAATTATTCGACCTGTTACTCAATAATGATAATTGTGTTATTTTATCTTCTCCTAACTCATCAACAATTTCAACAGGATATTCTCCTGTAAAATAATGGTCAGTGAGCTGAGGATATGATTTATCTCTTTTATCAAATCCTAAGGCTTTATAAAGACCACCTATTGATAAAAACTTTAATGATTTTGCATTTATAAATTTACATATTTCTTCATTTGATTTATTTGCAGCTAATAATTCTTTTTCAGTAGGCATATCAATTCCATAATAATCAGGATATTTTATTTCAGGACTTGCAATTCTCATATGAACTTCTTTAGCTCCAGCGTCATATAAGGTTTTTACAATTTTATGAGAAGTAGTACCTCTTACCAAAGAGTCATCTACAAGTATTATTTTTTTATCTTCAATCAAGGTTTTATTAGCATTTAATTTAAGTTTAACTCCAAAACTTCTAATTTTTTGACTTGGTTCAATAAAGGTTCTTCCTACATAATGATTCCTTATTAAACCTAGATCAAAAGTTATTTTGGCCTGTTCACTATATCCCAAGGCAGCAGCATTACCAGAGTCTGGAACTGGCACAACAAGATCTGCTTTTACATTATCTTCTTTAGCAAGCTCTTTACCTAATTTTTTTCTATAGTGATAGGCAGTTTTTCCGTTTAACAAACTATCTGGTCTTGAAAAATAAATATATTCAAAAACACAAGGTTTTATTTTTTTTGGAGGAAAAGGTTTAATACTTTTTAATTCATTTTCCTCAACATAAACTATTTCACCATTTTCTACTTCTCTAATAAACTTTGCCCCAATTATATCTAAAGCACACGTTTCCGAGGCAAATACATATGAATTTTTTAATTTTCCAATTACCAAAGGTCTAATACCGTGGGGATCTCTTACTCCGATTAAAATATTTTGAGCTAACATTACAAGGGCATATCCACCTTGAATTTGAAAAATAGCGTCAATAATTTTTTCTATTGTTTTTTCTCTTTTTGATTTAGCAATTAATTGAACGATAGTCTCAGTATCAGATGTTGTGTAAAATATAGCTCCTTCCTGAACCAATTTATTTCTTAAAGTTATGGCATTTGTTAAATTACCATTATGTGAAATCCCTATACCTCCCGCATTAGTATCTGCAAAAAAAGGTTGAATATTTCTTAATGCAGCTCCACCAGTTGTACTATACCTATTATGACCAATTGCATAATCACCTGACAAATTTTGTAAAACCTTTTCCTTATTAAAATTATCTCCAACTAAACCAAATCTTTTTTCAGAGTGGTATTGTTTTCCGTCAAAGGAAACTATTCCACAACCTTCTTGTCCTCGATGTTGAAGAGCGTGCAAACCTAATGCTGTTAATGTTGATGCTTCTTTAGTGTTACTAATTCCAAATACACCACACTCTTCTTTTAATTTTGGGTTATAATTCTTGTACTTTATCTTTTGCATCTTTATATTGCTCTTGGTCTGGAAATACTTTTATAAGATAGTTGCTGCCATTTTCAACCCATTCGTAAGTTATAGATCCATCTTGTTTAATTGGCCATTTATCATGATTATAAATAATATCAACGGTTGTAAAAATACAAACCGCTATAATGTATGCCCAAATAAAACCAAAAAGAAATCCAAACATTTTATCTAAAGATCCCAACCCAGAGTAAACAATTGCTTTACTTATAGCTTTATTAGTTAGTAGAATTAAAAATATTATTATAACAAAAATACTTACTCCTAAAGTAATATCTAAAACGTATTCATTATCTATAATATTATCAACAAATGGTTTTGCTTTTGGAAATAAAACTAAAGTTATTGCGTAAGCAAGAATCCATTTTGAGGCTGATAAAATACTTAAAACGAACCCTTTGCTTGTGCACCTAATTAATGCCAAGACTGTAAGAATTAAGTAAATTAAATCAAAACTAGATACACTTTCAAAAAAACTTAAAAAGGTATCCATAATAAAAATTAACTTTTATTAAATGGTTTAAACATCAATAGTAATGTTGGAAGCAAAGTTAAAACAGAAATCATTGCAAGCAACATGGCTATTCCAGTAAATATTCCGAAATATATAGTTGGGATAAAATTAGACATTACTAATATAGAAAATCCAAAAACAATTGTTATCGAAGTATTTAGTATAGCAACTCCAACAGTAGAATGGCATAACTTTAGAGTTTTATTATAGTCCTTAATTTTTAAAAATTCTTCCTTAAATCGATAAATATAATGTATGCTATTATCTACAGCTATTCCAATTGTGATAGCTGCAATAGTAATTGTCATCATGTCTAATGGTATTCCAGCTAAACCTATAATTCCTAAAATAAAAAAGGCAGCAATAAAATTTGGTACCACACCAATTAATGAAAGTTTTATATTTCTAAATAATATTAAAAACATTATAAAAATACCTGCCATAACAAATCCTAATGTAAGAATTTGAGATTTAAATAAACTTTGAAGTAAATTATTAAATAAAATTAATATTCCTCCTAATTTAAATTCACTTTTTTTAAGTCCAATTTTGTTTTCTAAATCATTATTAATTTGATTAATTAAATCATTTCTTCTTAAACCTTCTTTTGAATCTTTTATTCTTAAGCTTATTCTCGCTTCCGAGTCCTTTATTGAGATATATGGATCAACAATCTCTTTTTTAATTGAATCTGGGATTTTAGAGTATAGAACTCCCAATTCAAGAGCCCCCAAAGGTTTTCCATTATTAAGTTGTGTTGCTACGTCAATTATTGAAGAAAAGGAAAGAACTTTTCCAACTGGTTCCAAACTATCTAAGTATTTGTGTACTTTATTAATTTTATCTATTTTATTTTTCGTGAACCAATATTTATCAGTATTATCCTCTTCATCTCCCCAGTCATCTTCATCTTCACTTCCCAATTCTTTTTTTTCTTCATCAAATTTAATTATAACTTCAAGTGGAGTAGTACCGCCAAGTTTTTCATCAATCAGTTTCATTCCTTTATAAATTTCTGTATTTTTATTAAAATAATTTATAAAACTGTTTTCAACTTCTAATTTAGAAATTCCAGTAATACTCAAAAATATAATAATAATTGTCGTAATAATAATTATACTTTTATTATTTATAGATTTATTTCCAAAAAAAGATGTAATCTTCGAATCTCTTTGATTTACCAAAAAAACATTTGAGTCTTTAAAAAAATTTAACAAAGTTGGAAGAAGAGTAAATGTAATTGTAAATGACGTAATTAATCCGAGTGTCATCATCCAACCAAAATCAATAATAGGTTTTATTTCACTAAATATTAATGATAAAAATGCACAAATAGTTGTTAGAACTGTATATGCTATAGGCCAAAACATTTTTTCTGTTGTCATTAATATTATTTGAGATTTTTTTAATTTTGGAAATTTTTTTGTTAATTGTAAAAATCTTGTACTAATATGGATATTCATTGCCATAGTTAATATTAACATAAGCGCAATAAAGTTTGAGGATATAACTGTAACTTTCCAACCAAGTAAACCAAGTAGGCCTGTCATTATAATGACTGAAAAAAAACAACTACTTAAAGGTATTATAATCCATATTAATTTACGAAAAACAAACCACAAGGTTACAATTATAAATATTAGAACCCCAATACCAAAAACCACAATATCATTTTTTATAAATGACATCATATCATCAGCAATCATAGGTATACCACCAAGATGAATTTTACTATTACTACTAAAATTTTTAATGACTTTTCTAATTTCTAAAATATTTTCGTGGTTTTCTTTTTTTAGTAGATCTTTATATTCTTCATGTTCTTTTTTGTTTTTAAATTCTTTTTTTAAATCTTTTGATTTTAAATAAACGATGATGCCGCTTGTACTACCATCTTCACTTATTACAAAGTTCCTAAAAACTGGGCTATTTAAAATTTCATTAAATCCACGAACTTTATCAACTCCATCAGATTTTAGTGTCGAAAAATTTTTAAGCCTTTCATTTAAAGGTTTATCCGTACTAGTCAATAATGGAATATCTAGTAAAGTAACTACACTGTGAACCCAGTCTAAAGATTGAATTTCTTTTTTTAATTCTAAAAGATTATTAATAGAGCTTGAGGAAATCATATTTTCCTCTGGTGCATAAGTGAGAACTAAAAATTCTCTTGCGCCATATCTTTCTGTTACTTCATTTAGATACTTAAGATCTGGATCTCCCTCAATTAATAGTGTTTCAGAGGAGGCATCAAGCCTAAAATTTTTTGAAAAATACCCAAAAAAAATCAAGCATACTATTAATATTATGAAAATAAATTTTGGTTTTTGGATAACATTTTTTTGATAAAAATTAGCCAGCATTCAATATAAACTTATATAATTTATATTAGCTATTTTGAATATCTTTAAATTTGGTAAACATTTCCTCAAATTCAAGAAAAACATTGCCAGTTGGACCATGACGCTGTTTACCTATAATTAATTCAGCACGATTTGCTATATCTCCCATTTTTGACTGCCATTCAGCATGCTCAACGGTATTAGGTGAAGGTTCTTTTCTTTGAAGATAATATGCCTCTCTAAAAACAAACATAACAACGTCAGCGTCTTGCTCTATTGATCCCGATTCCCTCAAGTCAGCTAATTGAGGTTTTTTATCATCTCTTTGTTCTACTGCCCTCGAAAGCTGAGATAGCGCTAAAACTGGAACAGATAGCTCTTTAGCTAAAGCTTTTAATCCTTGTGTAATTTCTGAAATCTCTTGAACTCTTCCATCCTTTATGTTCGTAGCTCTCATTAGTTGGATATAATCTATAACAACCATATCTAATCCAAATAATCTTTTTATACGTCTCGCTCTATTGCTTAACGAAGCGATACTAATTGCTGGTGTTTCATCTATATATAAAGGTAGTTCAGCTATGTTTTTTGATGTTTCTATAAATTTATCAAACTGTTCCTCACTTATTCTTCCTCTCCTAATATCATTTGATTTAATTCGAGCTTGCTCAGCTAAAATTCTTGTTGAAAGTTGTTCTGATGACATTTCAAGAGAAAAAAATGCAATTGTAGACTTTTTACCATCATCTTGGATTTTTTTAGCTGCATTAAAAGCAATATTGGTAGCCAAGGCAGTTTTTCCCATTGAAGGTCTTCCTGCTATAATTACTAAATCTGATTTATGAAGCCCTCCCAATCTCTCATCTAAATCTGTAAGTCCTGTAGGAACTCCAACTATACCTTCATCATTTTTATATGCGTTAGAAGCCATCTCAATTGTTAATTTCATTGCTTCATCAAATTTAACTAAAGAAGAAGAAATGGATCCTTTTTCGGCAAGATCAAAAAGAGATTTCTCAAAATTTTCTATTATTGACTGTCCATCATTATCTAGCTCATTTAGTTTTGCAGTATCAATAACATTTTCAGAAATTTTAATTAATTCTCTTTTTACGAATAAATCATAAATTAATTTTGCGTACTCATAAGCTTGTCTAGATGAAGCTGAAAACTTTGTAATTTTTACTAAGTAGTCTGGAATATTTAATTCATCTTTTTGATTTTCAAAATAATTTTTTAATGTTATGGGATTAGCTAACATTCCTCCAGATATCAATTTCTCAATAGCAGCATAAATTTTTTGATGCATTGGATCATAAAAATTCTTATTTGATACTATTAAGCTTATCTCATCAAACATCTCATTATTTAATAATATTGATCCAATTAAAGATTGTTCAGCTTCTATATTATTTGGGAGTTGGTTTTCTTGATTTTTTACTAAATTTATATTTTTAAGCATTTCTTAAAATTAAATAAATTTTTAATTTAATCAACTTCTTAAAAAAGCTGGGGAAAATAATGTATAAATTATTTTGTGTTTTCTTCTGGTTCTACTTTAAGCATTACTTCAGCTTGTATTTCAGAATGAAGATTTAGTATAACTTTAAAAGTACCTAGTGCTTTGATTTCTTTAATAGGTTGTATCAAGGAAGGATTAATTTTTATATTAAGATTTTCATTAATTATTTTTGAAATCTCAGTTGGTTTAACTGATCCATAGAGTTCTTTATTTTCAGTACTTAGTTTTTTTACCTTAAATTCTTTGTTTTGAATTTTTTCTTGAATATTTTTAGCATCTTTTTTCTTTTCATTATCTTTTTTTGAAAGTTCTTGTTTAATTTTTTCTACTTGTTTTATATTTTCTTTAGAGGCAAATAGAGCTTTCTTTTTTGAAATTAAATAATTTCTTGCAAATCCTCTTTTGACATCAATAATTTCTCCTATTGATCCAACTTTTCTAACATTTTCTAAAAGTACTACTTTCATAAATATATTTTTATAATAGAGCTAGATTTCTAGCTCTTTTTATTGATAAAGAAAGTTCTCTTTGTTTTTTCTGACAAACAGATGTTACTCTTGAAGGCAGTATTTTGCCGTTTTCAGATACATACTTTCTTAAAAGTTTAACATTTTTATAGTCAATCACAGGCGCTCCTTTTCCTGAAAGAGGGCACTTTTTTTTGAACCTAAATTTTTGAGGTTGAAAAATACTTAATTTTGAAAAGCTACTTTGTTTTGATTTTTTACTATTTCTTCTTTTCATTTTCTATTGTG
>CACGVK010000006.1:0-44341 GCA_902576565.1 uncultured Pelagibacteraceae bacterium
CTAGTAGCTTTATTCAAAATTATCTTTTACCAATCATTTACCCTCAAAATCTTACTTCTAAAATACAAATATATCTTGGAATAGGATTAATAATAATAAACGTTTTAATTTACGTATTAATTTTATTTAAATATAAAAAAAAGAATTTTTGATAATGATTATCATTATCGAAATTTTTCCTTCAAAAAAAATTTTTTTTTGTGAATGATTATCATTAACTTGGAATTAAGTTGAATTTTTTTTCTTAAGCATTATTTAAGAATCATGGAAACACAAACTTATAATTGTAAAAAGTGCGGTTTAACTATTTCATCTACTTGCTCAAAGTGCGATAGAGTTGTAGACGTAAAAGTAATGGATGATGGTTGCATAGTGCAAGTCACAAAATGTTCTGATTGTGCGAATGTACCTGTGATTAAAGATATTTGCGCTGCGCAAAAATAGTTAAGACTTAAGTTATATATATCGAGAATTTATTCAGATATTCCGAGTATAATTGACTTCGTATCATTGATTTCTTTGCACCACAGTTCATAGCTTTCACACATTCTCCAAAGCAATCCGAATGTTGTTTGTGAATTGCTTAAGGGGAATGAACTTTTAGCAAAATAACTTCCTTCATTATTTTTTAATTGTTCTACCACTACTTTTTTTTGAACTAATAACAATTCTATTGTTTTTTTTGGAATTTTATCTTTTTGTAGCTTGTTTAATAACTCATTGTGAAATTCACCACTACTTAAACTTTGATAGCTTTTACTACCAATATACATTTCTACAGCTTCAATTACGGAAATATCGGGATTTTTTAATTTAATATCTGATACATTTGAATAAATCTCTTCAGCAGCATAAAGCATTGCAGGTTTATTAATATCTTTTCTTATCATAGTTTTTAAAATATTGATGATAACTTACATAAAGCAAACATGCCTGGATCGTCTAAATCTTTTGTTTTGTCTTCAAACATTCTTGCTCTTCCAATTTTAATTTTTTTACCCTTAAAGGTTTCTAAAGCTTTTTTTGTAGCTAATTTAAATACTTCAGAATAATTTTGACTATCTTTTAGGTATTTTATAATTAAATATAAACTATCGGCTATAGTTTTATCTCCTAAATTAGTTTTTCCTCTTTCCAGTATCGTTTTCAATGATATTTCAAACATATTTATAATATCCTCATGACTACATTCAGTTTTTCCTTTTAAATTTTTTGAAATATTCATAAATGAAAAAGCAATTAGTGTACCAAAGCTAGATCCAGATCTTTTAACAAATGCTTGGGAGCAAACCATAAAATTCACACCCAAATCATCAGTAAATTTATTTGTGTTATTATTTATTTCTTCCAGGCCATGTAAAACTGTAACTCCTAAGTCACCATCTCCAATTTTTCCATCAGCAGTATTAAAATCATCGTAGGATTTTTTTGCTTCTTCTAATAACTTTTTAAATATATTAATTAAAATCTCTTTATTAAGCATTTAACAGTTTTAAATCTTCAGCAACGTTCTTTGGAATATTAATCTTTCTATTAAGATTTTTTTTATATCTTTGATGCTTACTTTGTCCAGGATACAATATTTCCTTTACACCTTTAATTTTAGGTAATCTTTTAATTCTTTTAATGTTTTCTTTAATTCTTTCACTGTAGTTACCAACAAAAAGATTTGGTTTCATTGTAATAAATAGATGTCCTATATTTTGAGGCCCTGAAAAATCATCAAATGGATCTTTAACTTTGCCTCCATGGTTTCCACCAGTAAGTACTCCACTTAAAATATCCACCATCCAAGCAAGACCTGAACCTCTAAAACCAGCAATAGGTAGTTGAACACCAGCTAAAGCTTTTTTAGCATCGATTGTTGGTTTGCCATATTTATCTAGAGCAACACCCTCTGGTATTTTATTTCCTACTTTTGCAGCAACTCTAATTTTACCTCTATTGATTACTGAAACAGAAGTATCCAATATAAAAGAAACCTTAGATGATGTTGGAGTTCCAAAACATATTGGGTTTGTTCCAAACAAACTTTTTTTTGCACCATGAGGAGCAATTGCAGGTGGAGCGTTAGTGAAACAAAATACAATTAGATTTTTTTTTACAGCTTGTTCAGCGTAATAACCTGATAATCCATAATGACCGCTGTTTTTAATTCCTACTAAACCTATTCCAGTTTTTTTAGCATTTTTGATTGCTTGTTTTATCCCAAGATCTGCTGCAACAAATCCAATACTGTTATTAGCATCTATTTGGGTAATAGAAGATGATATTTTTTTAATTTTAATTTTTGGTTTAGGGTTAATAACTTTTTTTTGAATTCGATCACAATACATTTTTAGTCTTGAAAGACCATGAGAATGAGCACCTACTAATTCAGCATTAATTAAAGCTTTTGAACATATAGAAGCATGGCCTGTACTAAGCCCATTTTTTTTTAATATTTTAGTTATTATTTTGTTTAATTTTTTTCCATCAACCATAAAGCTTCTTCACTTAAAAAATATATCTTACCAGTAGAAGGTTGTACTTGTATATCTCTTATTCTTCCAATTTTATTTTTAAAAATTATTTTTTCTATGACATTATTTTGATTTGAAAAATCAAGGCTTCTTAAAGATTTATCCTTTAAAGAAGTTATTAATGCTAATCCATTCCATTCATTAAATTCATCTCCTCTATAAATTGTAATTGCACTAGTAGCAATTGATGGAACCCAGTATTTAATTGCTTTAGTAAAACCTGGTTTCCATTTAGGGCCAATTGGTAATCCTGAATAATTAGTGCCACCCCATCCTAATATTTTCCAGCCATAGTTTTCTCCCTTTTTAACTTCACCAAACCAGTCTCCACCTTTGGCACCATGATTACTAATATAAATTTTTCCATCAAACGAAGATAAAGTTAAACCTTGAGGGTTTCTTACTCCAATTTGATATATTTCAGGCAACCAGTCGTTTTTGTTGATAAATTTTGGATTATCTTTTGGAATGTTACCATCCAAGTGAATTCTTATGATACTACCTGGGTGTTTTGATCCATCTTGTGCAATCATTCCTTTACCTCTTTCACCTAAAGAAGCAAATAAGTAGTCATCTTTAATCGCTAATCTTGATCCGAAATGATACATCGAGTCTATTGGTGGAGAAGCTTGAAAGATATTTTTAAAATCAATATTTTCATTATCAAATTTAGCTTTAGCTATAGAAGTGCTTGTTTTCCAACTACCTCTTTTTTCTGTATAAGATACCCAAACTATATTTTCCTTATAAATTATATCTAAAAGACCACCTTGACCGTATTCAAGGACATTTAAATTATGTTTTATTTTATTTATTTTTTGAGTGCTTAAATTTATTAATTTTATATTCCCAGATTTTTCAGTAATCAATAATTCATTATTGTTTACAAATGTTGATCCCCAAGGTTCATTCAATGATGCAATCTTTTTTAGTTTAATTTCATCTGCATACGATACTGAAGATAAAAAAAGAAATAAAAATATTAACCTTTTCCACGCCATGGAATAGTTTTATCTATTATTTTTCTAATTGTAACGTCGAATATTAGTCCCAGCATTCCCATAACAAAGATTGTTATCCAAATAACTTCATATTGCATATATTTTCTTGCGACATTTTCAACAAATCCTATTCCAGATGTACCAGCTAAAAATTCTGCAGCAACAAGAGTTCCCCAACACATACCAACAGCAACTCTTACTCCAGTTAAAATTTCTGGTAAAGAATTTGGAAAAATAACTTCTTTAAGTATTTGCCATCTTGATGCACCCAATGAATGTGCGGCATGAATTTTAGATAATTGTGTTCCAGAAGCACCAGCTCTTGCAGAAATAATCATAATAGAAAATGAAACCATAAATAGTAAAAATATTTTTCCTACGTTGTCTATACCAAATACTGTAATCACAAGAGGAGCCCAAGCTAAAGGTGGAACAGGTCTGTATAATTCAACCAATGGATCAAAAAAACCTTTTGCAAATCTATTTAGTCCCATAAATATGCCTAGTGGTACACCAAATATGATTCCTAAAACTAGTCCTAAAAATACTCTTAGAAAAGAATCCCAAATATGTCCTGTCGGAACTGGTATTTTAAATGCTTCAAATTCACCAGTAACAACATCTAAAACTTTGCTTTTAAAGTTTGGTTCAACAGTACCATCCGAGGTATGAACAGGGTATTTACCTGGGATAATATCAGCTATCCAATCAGGAAGAAAAAAACCTACAATTCTATTTACACCCATCATTTCGTACCAAATCATTGGTATCAATTTAAATCCAACACTAGGTTTTAATAAATCACCAAAAATTCTAAAAGTATCTGATGGTTTAGGAAGCCATCTACCAGGACCATCCTCTGCACATGTTGGTCCGCTAGAAACAATTGTACCTCCTGGAAATAGAAATATATCTTTTATTCTGATTGAGCCTTGTTCTTCCTTTTGAACTTTATCAAAGTTTCTTATAGCTAACTCCATTTCATTTAATGTATTTGGAGGAAAAACACTTTCATATTCTATTCGTTGACCAAGTTTTTTAATTTCTTTTATGTAGGTCATCTCTAAAGTTTGATTTTCATTTAACCCATCTTTATAGTCTTTGATCTCATCTCTTATTTCTTTTAATAACTTTAAATATTCAGGATTATGATTTCTCATTGAAAAAAATTCATCACTAATTAAATTTAATTCTTGTGCTGCAGTATGAAATTTTAATCCTTTTTGATTTTCAGGAAGAGGAGGAACCTCCATACCAGTTGTTCCCCATCCCAATTGTTTCTTTAACTCTTCTTTTCGTTTTAATTCTTCTTCATCACTTAAAGCAGGTGGGTATGTATCTTTTGGAAAATTATCTGTTAATTTATTAATTCTTTTAGTTAACTCATTGATGGTATTTTTAGTTTCATATTCTAGGTATTTTTCATTAGTCAGTAATGGGATTGTTTTTTGTGTTTTATTTAAAAGACTAACGAATTTTAATTTATCTTGATTGCTTAAATCAGATGAATTTTGTATTTCATTAATTTTATCTTTTATATTTATATTCTCTCTTTTAATTAATGCAGTACTTTTGTGACTTCGTTCTTCTATTGGGAAAAGGTACTTTAAAGATAATAAAGATTCGTTAACTTTTGCCACTTGACAAAGTTCGTTAGCAGATTTTGGATAAAATGCTTTTGCTATATCCCAAGAATAATATAGCCAGGTAAATAGAAGAAAACTACTTCCTACAATTACCCAATGAATACCTCCTTTAGCTCTTTCTGGATTTCCAAATACAGCATCAGTTTTTTCAGTTTTAATTAGTTTTTGGCCGTAGAGTATAGAACCTATTACAGCAAAAATTGTAAGAAATGTAACTATTCCAGTAATCATTTAGTTTTCTTTACCCATTATTTCTTCTTCCATATCCCAAATCATAGATAAAATTTCTTCTCTTTTAGAAACAAATTCATTATTGTTTTTTATTTCTCTCAAATCTTCTTTTAACCCCATATTTGCAAATGGAAGTTTATACTCTTTATGTATTCTTCCAGGCCTAGGTGCCATAACATAAACACGTTCACCTAGTAACAAAGCCTCTTCTACTGAGTGTGTAATTAGAATAATTGTTTTACCTGTTTCTTTCCAAATTTTTAGCACTAGAGATTGCATTTTTTCTCTAGTTAAAGCATCTAAAGCTCCTAATGGTTCATCCATTAAAATTAGATCAGGATTATTAATCAAACATCTTGCAAGAGCTACTCTTTGTTGCATTCCTCCTGATAATTGATAAGTGGGAGTATTTCCAAATCCTTTAAGACCAACAATTTCTAACCACTCTTCAACTTTTTTTTCGGTTTCTATTGGATCTACTTTTTTCATTCTAAGGCCAAAATTTACATTCTCAGCCACTGTTAACCATTCAAACAAAGCACCTTGTTGAAATACCATTCCTCTTTCAACACCAGGTCCATTTATTTCTTTATTTCCTAATGTGATTATTCCCGAAGTTGGACGAAGAAATCCTGCTGCAATATTTAATAAAGTAGTTTTCCCACAACCAGAGGGACCTAAAACAGTTAATAATTCACCCTCTTTCAATGTGAAGCTAACGTCTTTTAGAGCATGAACTGTCTCTCCTTTGGGAGATTTAAAAATCATATTCACGTTTTGAGAAACTAAATCACTCATAATAATACGACTTTATAATAAAATTTTTATTAAAAAAATAGGCACCAATTTATTCAATTGGCGCCTATTTAATATTCTATTTTAACTCTAATTATGGAAGATAGCTAGTATCTACAACTTTAGAGTAGTCTTTAAGTGCAGGGTTTTCAGATGTAGCAAACATATTACCCATAACACTTAGGTAAGTCATAAGTATTCCACCTTTATTCATATACTTAGATTTCATTGTTGCTGCATTTGGAAACTCAAATCCATCCATTTGCTTTTTCGTATTAGCAAGTGTCATTCCAGCATCTTTAGCAATTGTATTCATACTAGATTTTCCTGAGTTATATCTAGCATTTGCTTCGTGAGTTACTTCAACAAAAGTTCTAACCATTCCTGGGTTCTCTTTTAGGAATTTATTAGTAACTGAAGTAATATCTATACCAGCGATACCAGCGTCTTGAGCTTCTTTAACTGTTAGTAATGATGCACCTTTTTCTTTAGCTGCTTTGATAGATTTTCCACCAAATAAACATGCCATAGCTACATCACCATTAAGAAATGCTGCAGATCCATCTTCTGGATTCATATCAACAACTTTCATTTTAGAAATGTCAGCTCCTACAACTCTCATTGTTTCTTTAAATACATAGTCAGCCATAGTTCCTAATGGAACAGCAACTTTTTGACCATCTAATTTAGAAGAAGCGTTACCTTTGTTTATGCCTTTAGCAGCTACACAAGTAGTTCCGCCCATTCCATATATAACTGCAATATCCACAAGCTTAATTGGAGCTTTAGCGTTAACAGCATTTACGAAAGGTGTTAAACCTTGCGAGTAAGAGATATCAATATCTCCTGACAGCATAGCTTCAGTCATCTCACCACCAGTTGCAAAGTTTGTCCATTTTACAGGAACACCTAAAGCTTTATCAAAAGCTTTTTTAACCTTGTCTTCTTGGTTCGGAGTGGCCCATTCTAAGAAAAAAGCTATTCTAACCTCTTTAGCAGCTGAATTTGCTGTAGTAACTGAAAGGTTAAGAACGAACAAAGTTCCTAAAATAAAACTAATTATTTTTTTCATTTATTCCCCTTTATGTTATTAATTAATTAATAGATTTATTTAATTTCAATTTAGCACCCTTGTAAATGAAATTTTTTGTATAAAACGTGGTAAAAAAAATAAACAATCAACCGAAAGTTGTAATATTTATCTATTTTAATTTAAATTGAGCTGATTAGTTGAATGGTTCTCTCTCCAAACCAAATAGATGCAATAAAAATACATGGTATCAGGATGGCCCACTTTATATGAACTATATATCTTGGAAGTATCCTAGATATAATTAATAAGCATGGCCAAACTATTATTGCTATTAATAATTGGCCAAGTTCAACACCAACATTAAAACCTAAAAGACTTTCCCACAAGTTTGCTGAGTCAATTGATAAAATTTCACTTAAAATAAATGAAAAACCAAATCCATGCAATAAACCAATTAATCCGGTAACTAAAATAATATTTTTATGTTCTTTTCCAAATAGCGCTAAAAATGCTGCGTAAATAATTGTTAAAGCTATGGTGGTTTCAATAAATGGGATGAACCAAACGTAGTTGGGTATAATATTAAAAAAACCGAAAGATATTGTAATGCTGTGTCCTACTGTAAAACCAGTGATGCGCCAAAATAAAGATGTTAAATTTTGTGCTCCGACAATGAGACATAAAATAAATAATATATGATCGTATCCCTCCAAAATATGTTTAAAACCATTAACCACAAATGTAAAAAATGCTTTTAGTGCAGAGTTAGTAATAATAACTGGCTGATTTAATAAACCTGTTATTCTATGAATGTTGGGTTTTTTATTGTAATGATCAATAATTAAATTTGCCGTTTCCTCTTGTTTAGGAAGATTGGGGTTTAACAAAGACTGAATACTAAATTTTTTTACATCATCTTGAATAGGATATATTAATTCGATGTCAATTATAGTATCTCCAATAAATGCCTCTTCGTATTTGCTATTATAGACTTCTCCTTTAAAAGAGTCTTCAGCCTCGGTTAATTTTGAAAAGGGTTTTTGTTTATTTATTGGATAGGCAACAACACGTCCTATGACAGGATTTAATTTTTGTTCGCCTATTTTAATTATCAAAGCATCTGCAAAAAATTTTGCTAAACCTTTAGGGTTATTTCTTAATTGATCAGAATCAAGTTTATGGTTTAAAATACCATCTATAACTAAATTTGTACTAAATGGAGCTGGAGAAGGAAGACCATCTTCTTGTATACTACCTAATTTGTCTGCAATCAAATAAGCAAGGGGTGTTCTGGCTAATACTCTTATTTGATTTTCTTCATGCACTATATGAAATAACCTTATATTCGCATTAAGTTTGAAATGTGAAAAGCTTTTAGTAAAATAAAATAAAAATACTGTGCTTAAGAGGACTAAAATAAATATTTTTTTATATTTTTTCCTCTTAAGCATTTATTGATTAATAACTAATCAATTATCCTTTTGAACCAAGTTCATTTTGCCCAAAATAATAAACATGTCCTGATTTACCCTTCAGTTCAGATTTATTAATTGTAAACTCTGGTCCATTTAATAGAGTGTGTTCATGAGTTTGAGTCCACTCTAACGCATCAAATAAAGTAGATGTAACAAAAGTTGTTTTTTTCACTAAGTAGTGATGTGGTATAGCAATATTTGCTTTTACCAACTTAACAACTTTGTCCGCTTGAGCGTAGTCTAATATATGTTTTGATCCATCAACTGGAACAAAAACAACATCTACATCTCCAATCATTTTAAGCGCTTTTGGACTTGGATCGGGTCTATTATCACCCCACATCAAGAACTTCATTCCGCCTGTTTCAATTAGATACATGCTATTATCTAAGTGTCTTGCATTAACGGGAGGATTTCCACCACATATAACTTCACGACCTTCAAACTGTTTTACTGCATCTGTCCAAGGAATTAATCCTGGAGCTACGCATTGATGTTTGTCGGCAATACCAGTGATTTTTACATCACCAAAAGTGAAAGTACCTGCCATTCTATCAAGTATCATGTTCGAATCTACTGCACCAATTGCATCATGATCAAAATGTGCGTGAGTCGACATAACTATATCTACATCAACTTTTGGAAAATCCATTCTATACCAAAGTCCCCATGCTCCTGAAGGATCGTTTCTCCATGGATCAACTAAAACCGTTATTCCTTTAGGCGATTTTAATCTGAATGAAGAATTTGAGAAATAAGCTACCTCAACATCCCCAGAAGTTTTGTAACTATGCTTTTGGCTCTGAATATCAATAACTTTATTATTATTGTTACCAGACATCCATAAATCTAGTCCATTAGTTTTTGCAGAAACAAGGCTGTAACTAACTCCTAAAACACAAACTATAGAAGCGATTAATAGTTTTAAACTATTTTTCATTGTTCCTCCTTTGTTTAGTTTAGAATAATTAAAAAGTAGGTTGTATAAAACTAATTTTATAAAAAAAAAGTTACAAATATCTTTGAAAAAGGGAGGGATATTTTTTTTTTCTCAACCTGAGATTGAAATGTATTTTTATTTATAATATGTAACGAATTATCTTCTAGTTAAAAAATTTTTTTTAGTCTAGAACTTCAAATTAACTATTAAAAAATATGAGTTCAGAAAATAAATTTAAAATGCCCAATTCTCTTAATGAGCATTGGATGCCATTTACATCTAATAAAGATTTTAAAGAAAAACCAAGATTAATTATAGAGGCAAAAGGTTGTTATTTAAAAAATCATGAAGGAAAAACTCAAATTGACGCAAGTTCTGGATTATTTTGTAATCCACTAGGACATGGTAGACAAGAAATTATTGATGCTATTACAAATCAATTAAAAACTGTTGATTATTGTCAACCGTTTCAACAAGGTTTTGGTGGATCATTTGAATTGGCAACTAGAATTTCTAAACACACTCCAGGAAATTTAAATAGAATTTTTTATACTATATGTGGATCTACTGCTGTTGAAACTGCAATTAAAATAGCAAT
Organism: uncultured Pelagibacteraceae bacterium; assembly: GCA_902576565.1. Classification (GTDB taxonomy): domain Bacteria; phylum Pseudomonadota; class Alphaproteobacteria; order Pelagibacterales; family Pelagibacteraceae; genus Pelagibacter. Next base: position 10,242 of record CACGVK010000006.1, read on the forward strand.
TGCTTATCACAAAGCAAGAGGAGAGGGTCATAGATATAGATTTGTAGGTAGAGAAAGAGCTTACCATGGAATGAACATAGGAGCTACTTCAGTTGGTGGAATGGTAAACAATGTAAAAACTTTTGCGAGTGTTTTAATGCCAGGAGTTGTCCATATGAGACATACTCATTTACCTGAACATAAATTTGTATCAGGTCAACCTGAAACTGGGGCAGAACTTGCTAATGATTTAGAGAGAATTTGTGCAAATTTTGGAGCAGAAAATATAGCTGCTTGTATTGTAGAACCTGTTGCAGGATCCACAGGCACACTTGTTCCACCAAAAGGATATTTACAAAGATTAAGAGAAATATGTGACAAGCACGGAATATTATTAATTTTTGATGAAGTTATTACAGGGTGGGGAAGAATGGGTTCACCATTTGGATCACAAGAATTCGGAGTAACACCTGATTTAATGACAATGGCTAAAGCAACTACTAACGGTATTGTGCCTATGGGAGCTGTTGCATGTAAAGAAGAAATTTATGATGCAATTATGGATGGGTCTCCAAAAGGTACAATTGAATTATTTCATGGTTACACTTACTCAGGTATTCCTGTTTCAGTTGCAGCTGCGCTAGCAGTTCAGGATATTTTTGACAAAGAAGATATTTTTAAAAGATCAAAAGAAATGGCACCTTATTTCCAAGAAGGATTATTCTCTCTTCAAGACATTGATGTTGTAGAAAACATAAGAGGTTATGGAATGATGGGCGGAATTGATTTAAAAATGGATAAAAAACCAGGTGCTGCTGGGTTTACCTGCTTTAAACATTGTTATGAAGCTGGCGTGAACTTTAAGGCTACTGGAGATTGTTTAATAATAGCACCAATGTTTATTTCAGAAAAAAAACACATTGATGAAATTATCGATAAACTAAGAACAGGTATTTTAAACTACTCAAAAAGTAAAAAAAATTAATTTTCTAAATGAAAATTGGCGTTCCTAAAGAAATCAAACCTCAAGAAAACCGTATAGGTTTAACTCCAGAAAGTGTTAAAGTTTTAACCTCAAGTGGACATAATGTTTTAGTTGAAAATAATGGAGGATTTGAAGCTGGTTTTTACAACAATCAATATTTAGATGCTGGAGCAAAAATAGTTGATAAGGCTGAGGATATATTTAGTGATGCTGATATAATAGTAAAAGTTAAAGAACCTCTTTCAAACGAGGTTAAAATGATTAAGGAAAATCAAATTGTTTTTACCTACCTCCATTTAGCAGCAGCAAAAGAATTAACCGAAGGATTAATAAAATCTAAATCAGTTTGTATTGCTTACGAAACAGTAACTGATAACAATGGAAGGTTACCACTTTTAGCTCCTATGAGTGCTGTTGCAGGAAGAATGTCAATTCAAGCAGGTGCACACTCTTTAGAAAAAAACCAAAAAGGTAGAGGTCTTTTATTAGGAGGAGCTCCGGGAGTAGAACCTGCAAATGTAGTAATATTAGGAGGAGGCGTTGTAGGAGAAAATGCTGCGTTAATAGCAACAGGAATGAGAGCAAAAGTTAACATAGTTGATAAGTCTGAGGACAGATTAAATCAACTTAAAAAAATGTTTGGTGATAAGATAATTCCTCAACATAGTGATAAAATTGATTTAGAAAAACTTGTAAGTGATTGCGACTTATTAATTGGAGGCGTGTTAATACCTGGAGCGGAGGCACCAAAACTTGTTACAAAAGAAATGATAAAAAAAATGAAAAGAGGATCAGTGATCGTTGATGTTGCTATTGATCAAGGTGGATGCGTTGAAACTAGTAAACCAACTACACATGCAAATCCAACTTATATTGTTGATGATGTAGTTCATTACTGTGTTGCTAATATGCCTGGAGGTGTACCAAGAACTTCTACATTAGCTTTAAATAAAGCAACCATCCCATTTTTAAATAAACTAGCTAATGATGGATATAAAAAAGCTCTTCTTGATGATAATAACTTTCTTTCTGGTTTAAATGTACATAAAGGAAGTGTAACATACAAAGCAGTGGCAGATAGTTTTGGTCACAAATTTGTTCAACCAAGGGAGGCAATGGCATAATGTATAGACCACTACCAGACGGATTAACAATTAAAAATTCACCTATTGAAGGGCTTGGACTTTTTGCAACAATAGATATTAAAAAATCTACGTTTATAGGCGTTACTCATATTAGAGATGAACAATTTGAAAATAAATATATTCGAACTCCTTTAGGAGGATTTTATAATCATTCAAATGATCCAACAGTAATTAGAATGGTAACTGATGTATTGCCAAAATTAAAGTTTGGAGATCAAGTAGATCCAAATGCAAATACTAAACAATTAAAAGATGGAAAAAATGATAGAGAAAACATGTTTTACAATTTACATGAAAAAAGTGATGCCAAATATATGTTTATGGTGTCAATAAAAGATATTAAAGTTGGTGAGGAACTGACTGCGAACTATAATCTTTATACCTATCCTAAAACTGGCGTTGGTCTTCAAATGATATAACAATTGAATGAACAAAATACCAAACTCTACAAAAGTTGTTGTAATTGGTGGAGGAGTAACTGGTACTTCGTGTGCCTATCATTTAGCTAAATTTGGTTGGAAAGATACAGTTTTACTCGAAAGAGACCAGTTAACTTCAGGTACTACTTGGCATGCAGCAGGTTTAGTTAGTCAATTAGGACCTTCAGCAGGTGTAACAAAAATAAGAAAATATTCATTAGATCTATATAAAAAGCTAGAAAAAGAAATAGATTTTTCTAGTGGGTTAAAGCTAAATGGAGCATTGTCAATTGCTACAACAAAAGGAAGATGGCAAGAACTTAAAAGACAGGCCACAACTGCTCAACTTTATGATGTTAATGTAGAAGTATTAAATATCGATCAAATTAAAAAGATATATCCAATCATTAATGAAAAAGATGTACTAGGTGGAATATTCATGCCTGGTGATGGACAAGCTGATCCTATTGGGGTCACTAATTTATTGGCGAAAGCAGCAAGAAAAGAAGGTGTAAAAATATTTGAAAAATCACCAGTTGAAAAAATAATTAAAAAAAATGGAAAGGTAGCTGGAGTTCAAGTGAATGGTCAAATTATTGAATGTGAATATATTGTTTTAGCAACAGGAATGTGGTCAAGACAAATAGGTGAGGATAGTGGTTTTAGTATTCCATTATATCCAGCAGAACATTTTTATGTAATAACAGAAGGTATAGAAGAATTACCAAAAAATATTCCCGTTCTAAGAGACTTTGATGACAGTTTATATTTAAAGGAAGATGCTGGAAAAATGCTTATAGGAATATTTGAAGGCAAATCAATTCCTGCATTTAATAAAACTAATAGAGTTCCTAACGATTTTTCATACGGAGAATTTCCAGAAAATTTTGAACATTTTGAACCTTATTTAGAAGCTGCGTTAAAAAGAATTCCAATACTTGAAAAAGCAGGAATAAGAAAATTTTTTGCAGGCCCTGAATCTTTTACGCCCGATACCAATACATTGTTGGGAGAAGTTCCTGGAGTAAGAAATTTATTCGCATGCTGTGGTTTAAATAGTATTGGAATTGGAAGTGGAGGAGGTGTTGGAAAAGTAACAGCGGAATGGATAATTAATGGACATATAAACGAAGATTTATTTATTTATGATATTAAAAGATTTCAAAACTTTCATTCAGAAATAAATTTTATTAAAGAAAGAATAACTGAAACTCTTGGAGATTTATATGGAATGCATTGGCCATACAAACAGCACAAAACTTCAAGAAATCAAAAACTATTGCCTTATCATGAAGAATTAAAACAGGCAGGGGCATGCTTTGGAGTTTCAGCTGGTTATGAAAGACCAATGTGGTTTTCAAAAAATGGCGAAAGTCCTGAATATAAATATTCTTACAATTATCAAAATTGGTATCCTGCTGTTGAATTCGAAACGAAAAATGCAAGAGAAAACGTTGGATGTTTCGATCTAAGTGCTTTTGCAAAATTTGATTTAACAGGTGAAAATATACACGAAGATTTACAAAAAATATGTACAGCAAATATTAAAAATGAAAAAGGAATGACTACTTACACTCAAATGTTAAACAAGGATGGTGGTATTGAAACCGATTTAACAGTAGTTTGTATGGATAAAAATCATTATAGAGTAATTTCTTCTGCAGCAAACAGAGAAAGAGATAAGTTTCATATTTTAAAATATTTATCTTCAAATATTAAATTAATTGATGTAACTGAAGAATATTGTTGTCTTGGTATATTTGGTCCAAAAAGTAGAGATTTAGTTTCAAAAATTAGCGAAGACAATTTTTCAAACCAAAATTTTCCTTTTGGGACAGGTAAATCAGTTAAAATAGATGGGGTTAATGTGTGGGCTCAAAGGTTATCTTACGTGGGTGAATTAGGGTACGAATTGTACGTCGATTCGAATCAAGCAAAAAAACTTTATAAATCAATAATAAAAGAAGGAATAAACTTTGGCATCTCCCATTGTGGAATGCATGCAATGGACACTATGAGAATGGAGTCCGGTTATTTACATTGGGGACATGACATTTCTCCAGAAGAAAATCAGTATGAAGCATCGTTAGGTTTTGCTGTTAGCTTTAAAAAAAATATAAATTTTATAGGCAAAGAAGCATTAATCAAAATAAAGGAAAATAAAATTAAAAAAAAATTAATAATGTTAACATTGGTAAATTCTAAACCAGGCGAGCCTTTATTGCTTCACGATGAACCAATATATTTCGATGATAAGATTGCTGGAAGAACAACATCGGGCAATTTTTCATTTTGCTTTAATAAAAATTTAGCCTTTGGGTATGTTGATGTTGAGAAATTGGAAAAATTAGGTGATAAAAAAATTTATATAGAGGTCGAAAAGAATAAATATGAGGCAAATTTATTATCGAAACCTCTTAATCAAAAAAATATAAAGGCCTAAAGCTCAATTTGGTCATTAGAAATTAGAAAAAAAAATAATTTTTTTTTTTCAAATCTCAAAACCCAATTTGGTCACAACTGAAATTGTTAACTCAAGTATTGTATAGTTTAATACGCGCATGAGTGGAGAACAATTAGCAGATAATCAAGCTGAAAATTTCAAATCTAATAAAGCTAATAAAATTAAACATAAAGTAGATATAAATATTTTACTTAACAAAGTAAGATCAGAAGAAAAAAAAGAGAGATATGAAAGTTTAATTTTTATAAGCTTAATATCTTTTGTTATTATTGTAACTGGAATTATTGTTTCTTTCTAATTTTCAACAAAATTATATATTTTTGATAAAAATTTTGCCCAATTTTTTATTGTTTGTAATCTTATTTCATCAATATGTTTTAAGTTTGGATATAAATCAGTAAGTGTATATAAACTTTTTTTACTTTTAACTATCAGTTTTTGATTTTGTAATTTATTTAATTTTCTTAGAATTGTTGGACGAGGAATGCCAGTCAAATCAGAAATAGTCATAGCATTTATTCCTTCAACTTCAGATAAATGTATTAATTTTTGCATATATTCATTTTTAAAATAATTTTTATCAACTTCTTGAGGCGAATTTTTTCTTAAATAAAGATTTTGATTATAAACAACCATGCCTAAAATTATAAATACCTCCAAATCTCCATAAAATTTTTTCCATCCAATACAATAAGGAATTTGAAAGTCTAAAAAAAATTTCCAAAACTGTGTAAAATTATCTTTAATTATTTTTTCAAAATTTTCTGTCGATATTTCTTTTTTTAAGTGCTTATTTTTACAAAGAACTTTTGAAAAGGATGAGAGAAATCTTGATAGAGTTTTAACTGATTCATCTGGTCTTTGAATATTTATCCCTTGTTGATTTAATTTTACGCTTTTTTTATCTTTTTGAATAATTCCTTCTTTTTCGAGTTCTAAAATTTTTCTTCTTGCTGTCTCTTTGGTTATAAATAAATCTTTTGAAACACTAACAATGTTAAATTTCTCAATTTCGAATGATCCCATTGAATAAAAATCATCAAAACTTTTTTTGATAAAATAATCATTATAACTATCAAATGTTTTTTGAAAAAAATAAGCAAGTATTAAATATTTATCAAAATCTTTAAAAGCTTTATAAGATCTATAAAACCATAATCTTTGAAATTCATAAAAGTCTGTATATGTTGAAACATACGTTTTGTTTAAACATAGACTAATTTGATCTTCTTTAATTTGTGAGGAGAATAGAATTTCTTTTGACATTTTCTTTTAAAAATTACTGTTAATAAATATTAAACAGGTCTAAATTTCAATCATTTAATATGCATTGATAATTCTTTACAATATTCATGTAAAATGATTAATAAAGTCTAAAAAAAATTTATATTATGGAATTTGTAAAATTAGTAGGGCCTTTTGGAACAATATTCATAATGTTTGCTTTAGGCTTAAATCTCACTTTGAGTGATTTTACAAAAGTTTTAAAAAAACCTAATAATTTAATTGTTGGATTATTTTCACAGCTATTAATTTTACCATTGATTGGACTTTTATTTGTTAAAGCTTATCCAATGCGAGAAGAATTTCAATTAGGAGTTTTTCTATTACTTACACTTCCTTCAGCTGTCATGTCAAACTACGCAACAAAGCTAGTGCATGGAAATGTTGCTTTATCAATTATTTTAACTTCTTTGTGTGCTCTATTTTCTTTCATTACTATACCTATATTTTTGAGTTTGTTTTCCATCTTTATATTTGAGGGAAATTTTGAAGTAGATTTATTAACTTTTTCGTTGAAATTATTTTTTTTCATGTCATTTCCAACATTTTTAGGAGTTTTATTAAGATCAAAATATCCAAAGTATATTTCAACTAAAACATTTGCTTTAGACAGAGCAGCTTTATTTCTTTTCTTATTTATTATTTTTTATGCAATTTATACAGAAAGATTCAATTTAAGAAGTTACTTTGAAGATACTGGTGGAATTTCATTTATAATTGTTTTTTTAATATTGGTTTTAGTCTTCACTGTAACTGATTTGTTTATTGAAGATATTGGCTCAAAAAGAGCAATAAGAATAGAAGCCCTTCTTCAAAATGGCGCAATGGGAATTGTTGTTGGAGCCCAAATTTTTGATAAAATTGCATACATTACACCAATAGCAATATATGCATTAGTACAATACATTGTTTTAATGTTTTATATAGGAAATATTAATATTTCTAAAAAAAGTAAATAATGTCAGAAATTCTAGAAATTGGCATAACAAAAATAAATAATGGTTCTATAACTAATGTTGAGACAATTGAAATTGCTGAGGGTAAAGGAATAAAAGGGGACAGATATTTTATAGATGATAACGATATACGAAGCCAAATTACCCTAATCGAAAGTGAAAATATAGATTATTACAACAGCTCATTTAAAACTAATTTCTCATATAAAGATTTTAGAAGAAATTTAATTACAAAAGATATTAAACTTAATGATTTGATTGGAAAAAAATTATCTATTGGAAGTTCTGAATTATTAGTAAACGACCTATGTAGACCGTGCAAATCTCTTCAGGAAAATCTTGGTAAAGATAATATTATAAAAGAGTTTCTAAGAAAAGGTGGATTGAGATGTCAAATTATAAAATCAGGCACAATTAAAATAGGAGATAAAATTAAAATAATTTAAATTATTTTACAAATGTATCATTAAATTGTCTTGCAACTCTTACAAAAGTTGTACACTTACTTAATTGTTTTAATGAAGGAGCCCCCACATAAGTACAACTACTTCTAATTCCACCGAGTATATTCAAAATTGTATCTTCAATTTTTCCTCTGTATTTAACTCTAACTGTTCTTCCTTCACTACTTCTATAATGTGATAGTCCGCCATAATGTTTTTTATTTGCTACATCTGAGCTTGATCCATAAAATTCTATATATTTTGATCCATTTGATTTTACAATTTTACCTTTTCCTTCGTCATGGCCAGCAAACATCCCACCAAGCATAACAAAGTCAGCGCCTCCACCAAAACCTTTCGCAACATCACCTGGACATGTGCAACCACCATCTGCAATTATATGTGCACCTAAACCATGAGCCGCGTCAGCGCATTCTATGACTGCACTAAGTTGTGGATATCCAACTCCAGTTTGAATTCTGGTTGTACAAACACTCCCCGGACCTATTCCAACCTTAACAATATCAGCTCCACTAAGTATTAATTCTTGAGTCATATCTGCAGTAACCACATTACCTGCTATAATTGTTTTTGTAGGATATTTATCTCTTACAGATTTTAAAAATTTACTAAAATGCTCAGAATAACCATTTGCAACATCAATACATATAAACTTGATAAAACTAAACTCTTTTAAAACTTGATCTAAATTTTGAAAATCTTCTTTTTTAATTCCAATGCTTAATGCAATGTTTGGATAAATTGATTTAATTTTTTTAAACTGTTTTATTTTTTTTACATCGTGTTGTTTAGTTAAGCATGTAATCATTCCATATTCAGATAATTTTTCAGCAATACCTAATTCACCAACCCCATCCATATTGGCTGCCATTATAGGAATGCCTGACCATTCATTATTACTGTATTTAAATTTGTAGGTTCTTTTTAAATTTACATCTTTACGACTTTGAAGAGTACTTCTTTTCGGTCTAAAAAGTACATCTGAATAATCTAGTTTTAGATCTTCTTCTATTCTCACAAAAGCGAAGATATACAGACCTTATCATTTATTTCAAATTAAATTTTTGTTTAATTAACACCAGTATAAATTGAAATATTTAATTTAAATCTTTATGATTTTGCTATTGTTTGTGAAGCTCGCCTTTTCTTTTAATTAATTGTTTAGAAACTTGTCGATAAATATAGTCTGATTTAAGGTTATCATCATATAGTTGTTCACAAGAATTATCTTCTACATATTTTGCATATATAATCCAATTTTTAATTATCAAAATATCGCTTAGTGTAACCCCATTTAAAGTTGGATGAAAAATTTTATTTTTAAAATTTTTTTCAGTATCAACAATATGTTCATTTGACTTCCAACTTTTGTTGTAATGCATAAAATTTTTTGATGACGGGTTAGTTTCAGCATAATTTGGATAAGATTCTGAGAATTCAGTACAACCTCTTTTAATTTTTATATTAATTTTTTTATCTATTGTTTTTTCTAAAATGGAGGAAATAAAATTAAGCAATTTATTAGCTTCATCAATCCCCGAACAGTAAATTAATCCTTTGTATGTACCAGAAATATTTTCTCTAGTTTCTAAAGTACACTTTCTTATATTATTTGATAAATTAATTTTATCAAAAATTACAAATAATTTAATTAAATCTAATAAATTACTAGGTTCAATTTGAATTTTATAACAACCAAAGCAAAATTCAGGAATTGTATTATATTTATTAAAAACTTTTTCATGTCTACTACAATTTAAACTTTTATCTCTTCTAAATATTTCAGTGGCTTTATAATCATATTCTATTATTTCATTGGGAAGTAATTTAATGTATTCTTTAAAAAATGAGATAATTTTTTTATCAGTTATTGTTTCATTAATATTTATATCATTTTTAAAAGATCTTATTTTATTATTTGCTTCTATATATTTGTTATAATTTTTCTCAGCATCAAAATGAGTTAGTATTTTTATTGTATTTAAAATTGGCAAATTATAATTTTTATAAAATTTAATAGATTCGTTGTAATAATATAGAGCTTCATCAAATTTTTTGAGTGAGTTTAAACTATTACCGACATTATTTAAGAAAATTGGATTATTAGGTTTTAACTCTAGCCCTTTTTTAAATTCCTCCAAAGATTCTTTAAAATTTCCTATATGGAACAGCGCAGCGCCTTTATTATTATAAGCATCTGCATTATTTTTGTTTTCTTTTAATGTTTTAGTAAATGACTCAATAGATTTAGTGTAATTACTAAGTGCTAAATTTATAATACCATTTAAAAAAAACACATCAGGGGAATTAGGGTATTTATTTATTAATTCATCTGAATATTTCAAACCTTTTTCATAATTCCCTTTTTCAAAAAGTGATGCTAATAAAGCAATTTCTTCTTGATCGTTTAATTTATTAGACTCCATAAATATTATTGATTGTATCAAATTTAAAACTATTATAAACCAGCTAAAAAGATCTAATGGCGGGGTAGCTCAGTTGGTTAGAGCGCGGGACTCATAAGCCCGAGGTCAGTGGTTCGATCCCACTTCCCGCTACCATTAGGATAAAATTATATTTTTAACCATCTCTTATTCTTGAGAGTCCAATTTACAACTTGATCAATTCTTTTTTCAATCGAAATTTTTGGTTTCCATCCTAATTTTTTCATTAAATTTCCATCTAAAGCATATCTTAAATCATGACCAGGCCTACTAGAATGAAAATCGACCATTCTATATTTTATTTTTTTTCCTACTGATTTAGAAATTAATTTTGCTAGCTCTAAATTGTCTAATTCTACTGGACCAACCAAATTAAATTTTGGACACTTTGCTCCTCCAAAATCTTTTTTAACATTTTTTAAAATTTTGTTTTTATTTTTAATTAAGAATAAACATCCATCTGCTACGTCAGAAGCATGAATGTAATGTCTACTACCGGCTTTTGTTTTTTTACTATTGCTATGTATATCAACAGTTAATCCGTCTCTTGCACTTATAATACATTTAGGGATAAATTTTTCTGGATGTTGTCTTTGACCAAAAACATTCATTGTGTGAGTAATAAAAATTGGCATATTAAAACTATTTTCAAATGCTACAGCTAATTCCTCGCCCCCAGCTTTAGTTGCGCTATAAGGGTTTGTTGAATTGTATCTATCTCGTTCTTTATATTTTACTTTATTTGGAGCAGGTCCAAAAACTTCATCTGTGCTAAAGTAATTAAACAATTCAAGATTTTTACATCTACGTGCAAAATTTAGAATATTACATGTGGCTACAACGTTATCATAAACAAAAGTTAGAGGATCGGTTATTGATCTATCAACATGACTTGAGGCTGCCATGTGTAATATATAATTAAATCTCCCTAAATCAGCAGAAAGCATATCATTAATTTCAGCCCTTAAATCATGATGTACTACTCTTAATCTTTTTTTATCTTTTTCTGGCATTTCTAACATCATGTCAGAAATTCTATTTAGGTTACCTGAATAATCCAACCTATCTAATGAAACAATATCCCAATCGGTATTGTCCAATATATGTTTTATTGTATGATGAGCTATAAAACCAGCTCCCCCAGTAATTAAAACTCTTTTTTTCATTTGTTTATACAATTATAGTATTTTAAAAAATCTAACAATATATTAAATATTAATTAATGAATTTAACAATTGTAATTGTTTCATTTAACAGTGGAGACATACTACATAGGTGTATAAAATCAATAGATAAGAAATATCCTATAACTATTGTAGAAAATTCATTAAATAACAAACTTAAATTAGAACTAGAAAAGATATACTCAAACGTAACCTGTATATTGCCAAAAGAAAATTTAGGTTACGGAGCAGGTAACAATCTTGGTATAAAACATGCAAAGTCAAAATATGTATTAATTTTAAATCCAGATACAATTTTGTATGAAGACACAATTTCAAATCTACTTATACAAGCAGAGATTATAAAAGATTTTTCAATAATCGGACCAAGAATTGTTGAAAATGAAAATGAAAAACCAGAAATTTTAAAAAAAAATAATGAATCTGTTCAATACATAAAAGGATTTGCTATTTTATTTAATAAAGAGAAATTTGATAAAATTGGATTATTTGATGAAAATTATTTTTTATATTTTGAGGAAATTGATTTGTGCAAAAGAATTATAAAGTCTGGCAACAAAATTTACTTAATTAAGAATTCATTAATAAAACACGTTGGTGGCAAATCGCATGAGGATAAATTTAATGTTGAAATGGAGCTATCTAGAAATTGGCATTGGATGTGGTCAACTTTTTATTTTTATAAAAAAAATTACAGTTATTTTTATGCAATCTCAAAAGTATATAAGAATTTTTTATCTTCCTTTTTTAAATTTATATTTTATTCATTGGTATTAAATAAAGAAAAAAAAATGATTTATTACCAAAGGTTAAGTGGTATTTTAAATGGAATTATTGGAAGTAAATCTTGGTATAGGCCAAAAATTTAAATAATTTTAAAATTTATTTTTAAACTCCTCTAAAGAAATTATTCTCATGTATTCTTTATAGTTATCGTAATAATCTTTAAATTTTAATTTGTTTACTGCTTTATTAAGTTTTAAAATTGACGAATTTTTTTCCTTTTTAATTATACCAATACCTTGGTCAATTTCACATGTAAAAATCTCTAAATTCTCATCCTGGCGCAGATCAACTATTGCTTTCCAAACATCCCCATTCCAACTCATTCTGTATCTTGGAACAGCCTGTTTTGACATTGAAGAGGGCAAACAATCATGTACAAGAATAACTCCATTTGGTTTTAAAAATTTTAATGAATTTAATATATCTTTTTTAACCTGATAATATTCATGAAGACCATCAATAAATACTAAATCAAAATTAATTTTATTAGTTAAAAAAAATTCATCACTTGATTTTCTTATATTTCCTCCACTAACTGGATCAACTCCTATTTTATTTTCAATATTAATTCTAGAAAATAATTGATCTTGGTCACAACCTATTTCTAAATAATTTTTAAATTCTTTTTTTGATTGTAGAAATTTTATCATATCCCATCTATAAAAATTAATAGGAAATTTAAAATTTATTTTTTTAGTAAATCTTTCAACAAAAACATTATAGTAAATAAAATTTTTTAATTTTGTAAATTTATTTAATTTTTCCATTATTTAATGACCAGGAAATTCAATTAAACTATCAGTTTTATATCCTTTTTTGATTAATTTATCATTTCCACCTAAGTCAAATAAGTTAATTACAAAAATAAATCCTGCAACTTTACCATTTGAAATCTCTACTAATTTAGCTGCTGCCTCAGCTGTACCTCCAGTAGCGATTAAATCATCAATAATCAAAACAGCATCATTTTTGTTGATAGAATCTTTGTGAACTTCAATAGTTGCTTTTCCATATTCAAGATCAAAATCTACAGAATATGTATCTGCGGGTAATTTATTTTTTTTTCTCAGTAATATAAAAGGTTTTTTTAATAAATATGAAACCGCTGAGGCAAAAACAAATCCACGTGATTCAATAGCTGCAATCTTGTCTATATTAAATTTTTTGGATCTTTCAATTATTTGATCAATAGAATTGGCAAAAGCTTTTTCATTTTTTATTAAGGTTGTAATATCTCTAAATAGAATACCTTTTTTAGGGTAGTCTGGTATTGATCTAATATATTCTTTTAAATCCATATATATTTGAGCTATAAATAAATCATTTTAAATAATATGACAAACAAAATTGCTATTATTGGTGGAAGTGGTTTATATGACGTTGAAGAGTTTAAAGATAGAGAACTTTTAGAAATAAATACACCTTGGGGTAACCCTTCTGACAAAATTTTAAAAACAACATATAATAATAAAGAAGTTTATTTCCTTCCGAGACATGGACGTGGTCATTTTATTAACCCTTCAAATATTAATTTCAGAGCTAACATTGATGCACTTAAACAACTGGGGGTTACAGATATAGTTTCAGTTTCTGCGGTAGGATCTTTAAAAGAAGATTTGCCGCCGGGAAAATTTGTAATTGTTGATCAGTTTATAGATAGAACTTTTGCAAGAAATAAAACTTTTTTTGATAATGAAATAGTCGCGCATGTTTCTATGGCACATCCAACATCAAGTGGATTGATGAATGCATGCGAAGAAGCTATTAGAAAAGAAAAAATTGAATATCAAAGGAATGGAACATACGTAGTTATGGAAGGTCCTCAATTTTCTACATTGGCAGAGTCAAATTTATATAGATCTTGGAGGGCAGATGTAATTGGAATGACTAATATGCCAGAAGCTAAATTAGCAAGAGAAGCAGAAATTAGATACGCATCAGTTTCAATGGTAACAGATTATGACTGCTGGCACCCTGATCATGAAAATGTAGATGTTCAACAAGTAATAAAAGTTCTTTTAGAAAATGCCGCAAAGGCAAAAAACATGATTAAAAACTTAATAGATAATTTTGAAAATCATATTGATTCAAAGGATCCAGCAACTAATTGTTTGGATGTTGCTATAATAACTGCTCCAGAAAAAAGAACACAAAAAACTATTGATAAACTTAAAACTGTTGCTGGAAGGGTTCTTAGTAAATAATGAAAATAGAAGGCAAAGAATATCGTACAATTTGGTTTGAAAAAAATGTTGTAAAAATTATTGATCAAACAAAACTTCCACATCAATTTATTATAAAAGATTTAAAAACGGTTAAAGATGCAATAAATGCTATTAAAGTAATGGAAGTAAGAGGTGCGCCATTAATAGGGGCTACTGCAGCTTACGGATTAGTTTTGGCTATTATTGAAAATAATGATCAATCATTTTTAAAAACATCTGCAGATAATTTAATTAATTCAAGACCAACAGCAATTAATCTTAAGTGGGCCGTTGATAGAATGATGAATAAATTATCAGGTGTTAATAGTGATAAAATTTTAGAAATAGCGTTAAAGGAAGCAAAAGAAATTTGCGAGGAAGATGTTAAGTTCTGTGAAAATATTGGATTAAATGGTCTTAAAATAATTGAAGAAATTTATAATAAAAAAAAAGATACGGTAAATATTTTAACTCATTGTAATGCTGGATGGCTTGCAACAATTAACTGGGGAACTGCAACTTCTCCAATATATCATGCGCATAAAAAGGGTATACCAGTTCATGTCTGGGCCGATGAAACAAGACCAAGAAATCAAGGAGCTAATTTAACTTCTTATGAATTAAATGAGGAAAAAATTCCAAATACGATTATTGCCGATAACACTGGTGGAATATTAATGCAAAGAGGACAAGTTGATATGTGTATTGTTGGAACAGATAGAACATTAGCTAATGGTGATGTTTGTAACAAAATTGGAACTTACCTTAAAGCATTAGCGGCAAAAGATAACAATGTACCTTTTTATGTTGCTTTACCTAGCTCAACAATTGATTGGAATATTAAAGACTATAAAGACATTCCCATTGAAGAGAGAAATCCAGAAGAACTTTCTCATATAGAAGGTTTGGATGAAAATGGAAATATAGAAAAAATTCAAATTTATCCCAATAAAAGTAAAGCAATGAATTTAGCTTTTGATATAACACCGGCTAAATACGTTACAGGACTGATAACAGAAAAAGGGATTTGCGAAGCTTCTTCTAAAGGATTGAAAAATTTATTTAATAGATAAATTAAACTGTATTTATTTTTTTACCATTTAGTAAAAAATTAGATATTTGATTGGCAACCATCTCAGCAACAACTATTGATGCTTCTGTTGTAGATGCCGCGATATGAGGAGTAAGTACTGCTTTAGGATTGTTAAATAAAATATTATCTTTAGCTGGTTCCTTGGAAAATACATCAACGGCAGCCCCTGCAATTAAACCTTCGTTTAATGCGTCATTTAAATCTTTTTCATCTATTATATTTCCTCTAGCTGCATTTATTACATAGGAAGTTGGTTTCATTTTTTTAAAATGTTCTTTCGTTAACAAAGGCTTTCCATCAGCAGCAGCTTTACAATGAAAACTTACAATATCGCTTTTGCTGATTAAATCATCAAAGTTTGAATTTTCCACATGTGGATAATCTTTTTTTCTAGATTCTAATGATTTTGAATTTACTAGTATTTTCATATCAAAGCCTTTAACAAGATTACTTAGTCTTACACCGACATTTCCAAAACCAATTATACCTAATGTTTTTTTTGAAAGTTCAGTGCCTTTAATATTTTTTTTCTCCCATTGACCCTTATGTGTAGTTTCATTTGCAAAAGGTGTTCTTCTAAGAACTGACATTATTAATGCAAATGCGTGTTCAGCAGTAGCGTTGGCGTTTCCGCCGGGAGTGTTCATTACAATCATATTTTTTTCTTTAGCTACAGGAACATCTATATTGTCAACACCTGCGCCAGCTCTTCCAATAACCTTCAAGTTACTCGCTGCATCTAAGATTTTTTTTGTTACTTTAGTTGCAGATCTAACAACCATTCCATCATACTCAGGAATAATTTTAATAATTTCATCTTCTGATAAACCAGTTTTGACATCTACGGCAATATTATTTTTTTCAAATATTTTTTGAGCAACATTGCTCATTGAGTCTGAGATTAATACTTTAGGCATTATTTTTTACAGAATTATATGCCCAATCTATCCAAGGCAAAAGAGCTTTCATATCACTGTTTTGTACAGTTGAACCACCCCAAATTCTTATACTTGGAGGTGCTTTCGGATAACCATTTATATCGTTAGCCACTCCTTCTTTTTCTAATAGTGAAAATAGTTTCTTTAAAACTCCTCTTTGATCTTCTTCATTATGTTTTGTAAACCACTCATCTTTAATTAAAACTGTTATACTAGTTGAAGATCTTAAGTTTTTATCCTCGCACATAAACTTAAAATTTTCACTTTTAGATATCCAATCTTCTACAATTTTTAAATTTTCACTTGATATTTTTATTAGACCTTTAGTACCTCCAACAGACTCTACCCATTTTAATGCATCTAATACATCTTCCACACAAATCATCGAGGGTGTATTTATTATTCCACCTTCAAAAATTGATTTAATTAACTTTTTCTTATTAGCTAACCTAAATAATTTTGGAACTGGCCATGGTGGAACGTGAGTTTCAAGTCTTTTAACAGCACGTGGAGATAAAGCAATCATACCATGAGCAGCTTCTGCTCCTAAAACTTTTTGCCAAGACCATGTAATAACATCAAGTTTACTACAATCTATATCCATTGCAAAAATTCCTGATGTTGCATCACAAATTGTTAAACCTTCTCTATCTTCAGGTATCCAGTCTCCGTTTGGAATTCTAACTCCAGCTGTTGTTCCATTCCATGTAAAAATTACATCGTTCTTAAAATTTACTTTTGTAAGATCTGGTAAAATTCCATAGTCAGTTACGTAGCTGTTAACATCTTTTATTTTTAATTGATCAAGAATATCTATAACCCAATCTTTACCAAAATTTTCCCATGCAAGCACATCAACACCTCTATTTCCTAGTAGTGACCATAAAGCAGCTTCCAAAGCTCCTGTATTTGATCCCGTCATTACTCCCAAAAGGTAATCATCAGGTAATTCTAAAATTTTTTTTGATTTTACAATTGCTTCATTTAATTTTTCTTTACAAACTTTATGCCTGTGAGATCTACCTATTGGTGTATCTTTTAAAACATCAATAGTCCAACCTGGTCTTTTAGAACATGGACCGCTAGAAAAGTTAGGATTATTAGGTTTAGTGTTTGGCTTTTCCATATTAATTTTTTTACCTATATTTCTTTTAAAAAAAATTTATCACTATTTTTTTTATATATATTTTTTAGAAGTAAAAAATGAGGAATTGACGCACTTTGTAGTTAAATTACTCAAAATCATAAGCAACTAAACCATCTAAAGGTTTTGGATCAAACCAAGTTGATTTCGGTGGCATATTTAATTTTTTGTCCGCAAAACTTATTACATTTTCCATTTGAGTAGCAAACAATGCAAATCCAACTTTAGCTTCATTTGAATCAACTTTTTTTTCAATTCCCTCAAGACCATGAAAACCTGCTAAAAAATCTATTCTATTGTCATATCTTGGATCACCTATACCTAATGTTGGTTCTAATAAATAATAATGTAGTAAATTTATATCTAGATTTATTATGTGAAAAAGATTTTCTTCAGGTGGCTCTTTCAGTTCTAATGAATACCATTGCTTGTTTAAATACATCCCAAAAGTTTGAGCTTTAGTTGGTTTAAAAGGTATTTCTTGTTTTTCTACTTTAAATTTTTTCTTAACTTCTTTTATAAAATCCTTTTCAGAATAACCATATAGATCTTTAATTAAACGGTTATAATCGAGCAATCTTGCTTGGCTTTGTGGGAATATAGCGACCATAAAATAATTATATGGTTCATTACCCGTATGATTTGGATTTTTGTGTTTTTTAAATTCAGATAATTTTGATAAAGCTTCCATTCTATGATGTCCATCTGCAATATAAATTCTATTAATTGAATTAAACAAATCGCAAATTTTAGCAACCTTTTGTTCTTCATTAATAACCCACATCTCGTGTTTACATTTATCGAGGGCATCAAATGAATAAGTTGGCTTTACTTCAATTTCTTTTTTTATTAATTCAGTTAGTTCAGCATTATCTGGATAGATTACGTATATAGGCCCTATTTGAGCATTTAAATTATCCATTTGTTTTAATCTTTTTTGAGCTCTTTCTAAAAAAATTTCTTCATGTCCTCTAATATGCAAATTATCATAAGCTGAAAGTTTAGCTGTTCCTACTATTCCAACTTGAGCATGATCATTGTTAGAAATTTTATAAATATAAAAGGAATTATTTTTATCTTTTGTGAGTATAGATTTTTCTTTCATTAAATTAAATTGTTTTTTTGATTTTTCGCTATTTTCTTCCGCAAAAACATTTAAATAATTCCAAGGATTTTTATTTCTAAAATTTTCAACATCCTTTTTAGATAAATGATCAGTACTTGCTATAACAACAGAAGGAGCTTCTTCTTCTTTCGGCCTCAAGCCTTTAAATGGATTTATAAAATACATGTAATTATTTAATGAATATTATAAAATAGAGCAACTCTAATTTTTAATATGATTATTTCCAGCTTTGATTAATTTTTTTATGCAATTTTAGGTAGTTTTTCTAAAGCTTGGTTAACTTCACCTTCATTATATTTATCATCTGAAAGCTTGTTGTTAAAGTAATCACCGTAAGCCTGCATATCAAAATGACCATGACCACATAAATTAAATAAAATTGTTTTCTTCTCACCATTCTTTTTGCATTCAAGTGCAGCATCCATCGCACCTTTAACCGCATGTGTTGCCTCTGGTGCTGGAACAATTCCCTCTGCGTTTGCAAATTTGACACCGGCTTCAAAGCACTCTTTTTGTCCAAAGGCTTTTGCTTCAATAGCACCTATATCTACAAGATGACTTACCATTGGTGCCATCCCATGGTATCGCAAACCACCCGAGTGAGTAGATGGTGGCATAAATGAAGATCCAAGCGTATGCATTTTGACTAATGGTGTTCTATTACCCGTATCTCCAAAATCATATGCAAACTTACCTTTTGTAATTGTAGGGCAAGATTTCGGTTCACACGCGATAACTCTTAAATTTTTATTTTCTCTAAATTTTTTTCCTAAAAAAGGAAAAGCCAGACCTGAAAAGTTACTTCCTCCACCAGTGCATCCTACTAATATATCTGGATAATCATCAGCCATCTCCATTTGAAGAATTGCTTCGTTACCTACAATTGTCTGATGCATAAGTACGTGATTTAAAACACTTCCCAAAGAATATTTTGTATTTTCATCATTTGCTGCCATTTCAACTGCTTCAGAAATTGCTATACCTAAACTACCAGTGTTATTAGGATCTTTTTCTAAAATAGCTTTACCAGTTGGTGTTCTGTCAGATGGACTCGCATAACAATTTGCTCCAAATGTTTGCATTATCATTTTTCTATAAGGTTTTTGCTCATAACTTACTTTAACCATATACACATCAAGTTCTATTTTAAAAATTGAACATGCGAAAGCCAGTGAACTACCCCATTGACCAGCTCCAGTTTCAGTAGTTATTTTTTTTGTACCTTCTTCTTTGTTATAAAAAGCCTGTGCTACAGCAGTATTTGGTTTATGACTACCAGTAGGGCTAACGCCTTCATATTTATAATAAATTTTTGCAGGCGTATCTAAAAGCTTTTCTAACTTTCTTGCTCTGTACAAGGGTGAAGGTCTCCACTGCTGATAAATTTTTCTAACTGGCTCTGGTATTTCAATTTCTCTTTCTTGAGAAACTTCTTGTCCGATTAATGCCATTGGAAATAGTGGAGCTAAATCATCTGGCCCTATAGGTTTTAGGGTACCTGGATGAAGTACAGGCGAAAGCGGTTTAGGAAGATCGGCAGCTATATTATACCAAGTTTTTGGCATTTTGCTTTCTTCCAGAAAATATTTAATTTTATCAGACATTTTATTTTTTATGATAGTTTGTTATTTATATTAATGAAAATCAAGTATTAAATATTATGCTAGAACTTAAAAAAGAAGTAATAAAATATGCACAAAAGCTGAATAGTACTAACTTATCTCCATTGAGATCCGGCAATGTATCCGTAAGAGTTATTAAAGATAACATAGAGGGTTTTTATTTAACTCCATCCGGCAAAAGATATGAAGATCTAGTAACGGACGATATCGTTTTTCTATCGATTAAGGAAGAGTATGACAATCTCAAATTATTTAATTCATCATTAAATCCTTCTTCTGAATGGAGATTTCACCAAGATATTTACAGAAAAAAAAAGGAGGCCAAGGCAATAGTTCATGCCCATTCTCCTCACGCAACAGCAGTTTCAGTTCATGGAAAATCCATACCAGCTTTTCATTATATGGTAGCACTGGCAGGAGGAGATGATATTAAATGTGCAGAGTATGCAACTTTTGGTACTACCGAATTATCAAAAAATATTATTAACGCATTGGAGAAAAGGAAAGCTTGTTTAATGTCAAACCACGGCCAGGTTGCATTTGGAACAAATTTAAAACAGGCTTTTGAACTTGCAGAAGAAGTCGAAAATATTTGCCATCAATACATAATTGCTTTAAAAATAGGAAATCCAAAGATTCTTTCATCTACTGAGATGAATAAAATTTTGGATAAAATAAAACATTATAAAAAAGCTTAAAGTTTTATGACAAAAGTAGGGGAGCACATTACTTTAGATATAATTGGCACTACTAAAGAGTATGAGCCAAAGTTTTTTGAAAAAATAGTTTATAAAATCGCAAAAAAAGCAAAAGTTACTGTTTTAAATATATCAAAATATAAATTTGAGCCACAGGGGTTTACCCTTGTTGCTTTACTAGCAGAAAGTCATATTAGTTTTCATACTTTTCCAGAAAAAGGAATAATCAGTTTTGATTTTTTTACATGTGGTAAAGTTAATCCCGATGTCTCGATAGATATATTGAAAAAAGAAATAAAACATAAAAGAATTGTAAAAAAGGAGTTTAATAGAGATACAGTAGAGTACTATGATGATATTTATAGTTCACCAGGATTAAAGAAATTTTATATTGTCAATAATGTTTTAGAAAATTTTACTTCTAAAATGGGACAGCACATAGAAATTTTAGAATTAGAACAATTTGGCAAATCTTTATTTATTGATAATGAACTTCAAGTAGCTGAAAAAGATGAACATTTATATAGCTCAACTTTTGTTAATTCGGGGCTTAAATTAAATTCTGATAAGAATAAATCAGCTATAATAGGAGGTGGAGATGGAGGAGTTGCTAGAGAATGTATCCATCAAGGTTTCAATTATATTGATTGGTATGAACTTGATCAAGAAGTAGTAACTGCATGTGAAAAACACCTGTCTAAAATAGGAAAAAAAGCTACATCAAAAAATTCTGTTAAATGTATTTGGGGAGATGCTTTTGAAAGCATTAAAAGTATTGAAGATAATAAGTATGATAAAATCTTTGTAGATTTGAATGATGATCAATATTGTATAGACTTAGCTGCAAAAAATATTAATTCTTTAAAAAGAATTTTAAAACCAAAAGGGACAATTACTGCCCAAGTAGGAAGCCAGGATAAAAAACCAAAACAAGTTCAAAACTGGCTAAAATTATTTGATAAAAACTTTAATAATACATCTCTTGATAGAATTTACATACCTAGTTTTGATTGCTCTTGGAATTTTGCCTCTTCAATCAATAAATAATCTCTTTTTAAAACAATAAATCTGTGAAATAATATTTTTAAATATATTTGGAGGGAAAATGAACATAATAAAAAAATTCAGCTTAGGATTATTGATTACTTTATTTTTATCAATTTCAGCTAATGCTGATAAGATTAGAATAGGAACTGAAGGTGCTTACCCACCTTGGAATTCTAAAGATGCTTCAGGAAATTTAATTGGATTTGAAGTTGATCTAGCAAAAGAACTATGTGCAATCATGAAACATGAATGTACTATTGTCGAGCAAGATTGGGATGGAATGATTCCAGCTTTAGTAATGAGAAAATTCGATGCGATAATGGCCGGCATGTCTATTACTGATGAGAGAATGAAAACTATTAACTTTTCTCAGGGCTATGCAGACGAAGTTGCTTCATTAGCTGTAATGAAAGGTTCAAGTCTTGAAGGTATGGATACTCCGGAAGGAATTAATTTATCTTTAGGAGGATCAGACGTTAAAAAAGCACTTAAAACAATAACAGGTGCATTAGCAGGCAAAACAGTTTGTGTTCAAACTGCAACTATCCACCAAAACTTTTTAGATTCAGGGGATGTTGGTAAAGTTGATGTTAGAACTTACAAAACTCAAGATGAAGTAAACTTAGATTTAACATCTGGAAGATGTGATGCAGCATTAGCAGCAGCAGTTGCATTTACAGATTATGCAGAGAAATCTGGTAAGCCAGTGGTTTTAGTTGGACCAACTTTTTCAGGAGGTGCATTTGGAAATGGTGTTGGAGTAGGTATTAGAAAAGGTGGAACTGACTCAATCGGTAAGAGAGATAAAAAACTTTTACAAGATTTTAATAGAGCTATTAATACAGCAAGAAAAAAAGGAATTATTAGTAAACTTGCTATTAAATGGTTCGGTTTCGACGCATCTATGTAAACATTTTAAGAATTGGCGACTATAATATATAGTCGCCATTCGTATGGATCTTCTAGCATTCGGAAAAACTGGTTGGGGTGACGAATTATTTTACGCAACTCTAATGACTTTAGCCGTTTCAATAACGGCAATGATAATTGGATTTTTTTTTGCTTTAATTTTTACACCATTAAAACTTTCAAAAAATAAATTTTTAAATCTCATAGGAAACTCTTATACAACGGTCATAAGAGGGGTGCCTGAACTTTTAGTAATATATCTATTTTTTTTTGGAGGAAGTGGAGCAATAATGTTTGTTGCTTCAATGTTTGGTTACAATGAGTATATAGAAATTAATGCTTTTATAACGGGTTCATTTGCAATTGGTATTATTTCTGGAGCGTATTCTACAGAGGTATTTAGAGGAGCAATACAATCAATTGAAAAAGGACAATTCGAAGCTTCAAAAGTACTTGGTTTTAAAAAACCTTTACAGTTTTTTAAAGTTATAATGCCCCAAATGTTAAGATTGGCAATACCAAATCTTAGTAATGTGTGGCAAATAACTCTAAAAGATACTTCACTTATTTCTGTAACAGGTTTAGTTGAAATTATGAGACAATCATATATTGCGGCTGGCTCAACTAGGGATCCACTTTTCTTTTATTCTTTTGCAGCAGTTTTATATTTATTGCTTACTTATATGAGTATGAAGCTAATTAATAAATTAGAAGTTAAATATAGCAAGGGGTATTAATGGATTTAGAATTAATGGTAAACAGTTTTCCAAAGTTGTTAAACGCAACTTTAATAACTCTAAAACTTTTATCTTTATCATTAATTTTTGGATTATTTATTGGTCTAATATTTGCAATTTTAAGATTAAAAAAAAATATTTTTTTAAATAAATTTGCTTATGGTTATTCATATATTTTTAGAGGGACCCCTTTACTTGTTCAAATATTTATTATTTATTTTGGTTTAGGACAAATTGAATATTTAAGATCTACTTTTCTATGGACAATTCTAAAAGAACCATATTGGTGTGCAATAATTGCATTTTCTTTAAACACTGGAGCTTATACATCAGAAATACTTCGTTCAGCTTTTCAAACAATTAAACCAGGTTTTATTGAGGCTGGTAAAAGTCTTGGCATATCTAATAAAATTATATTTTACAAAATTCAAATACCAATTGCCATTAGACAGTCGTTACCCGCTTATGGAAATGAAATTATACTGATGATGAAAGGGACCTCTTTGGCGAGTACTGTAACTCTAATGGATTTAACTGGAGTTGCTAAATATATAATATCAACTACCTTTAAACCTATCGAAGTATTTATTGTTGCTGGCGGTATATATCTATTTATGACTTTTATTATTCATAATTTGATAAAATTTTTGGAAAAAAAATATAGTTTCTAGTAGTTAGTATACTCTTTAATTTCTTTAATTTTTGACCCAGTAAGATTATTGATTTCCAATTTAATTTTAGCTCTTTCATCGTTTAATAAATGAACATTTCTTGAGAGATTTACAAATTTTTCACCAAAATCTGCATTTTTTTCACATAACCTTTTTTCGTCTTCAATTATCCAAAGTTTAGAATTTATTTCTTTTAATGATTTGAAGAGATTTATCGTTTTATCATTAGAAACAACATTTTTTTTTAGTTGCTCATCAAGAATTTTATATTCCTCATTTATATACTTTAGTTTTTCTGGATCTTTGATTTTATCTTTCTTAATCTCCAAAATTGAAATTTTATCGTAAAGTTCACCAACAGATACTTCAATTAAAATTTTATTCATAAAATTTTATACTGTGATAAGTTGTTTAAAATATGTCTAATATTTTAATTATTAAACATGGCTCACTTGGAGATATAGCCCAAGCTAGTGGTGCAATACAAGATATATCTGAATACCATAAAAATGATAATAAGTACCTGCTAACTACAAAACCTTACTTTGATCTATTTAAAAACAATCCCAATTTAACCGATGTGATTCTAGACAAGAGATTATCCAGATTCAATTTATTTTACCTATATTTTTTAATGAAAAAAATAAAACAATTAAATATTTCTAAAGTTTTTGATTTACAAAATTCTTCTAGAACAAGTTTTTATAAAAAAATTTTATTTCCAAATTCAAACTTTAATATTTGGTCATCATCGGAAACAACTTTACCAAAAGATAAAACAAAAAAAGAATTTGATAAAAAATCTGTGTTAGAAAGATTTAATTATCAATTACAAACTTCAGGAATTCAAACTTTGCATACTATGCTTCCTGACTTTTCATGGAGTTGTAAAGATATTTCAGAAATAAAATTAAAATATAATTTAGAAAAATATATTATTTTATTTCCATTTTGCTCAGCACATCTCACTCAAAAAAAATGGCCTTATTATAATAAATTAATAGATTTATTGAAAAACAAGTATAACAATCAGTATAAATTTGTTGTAGCTCCTGGACCTGATGAAATAAATGAAGCTAAAGATATTAAAGCAATATCTGTACTTGATAACGAAAATGCACTGAGTATTTCTCAACTTTCATCATTAATTAAAGAAAGTTCATTTGTTGTAGCTAACGATACAGGACCTGCTCATATGGCTGCCCACTTAGGTGCTAAAGGATTAACTCTATTTGGATCTCACACTACTGCCTATAAAGTAAGTATCGAGAGAGAACATTTCAAAGCAATTCAAGTTAATGATTTAAGTAAATTATCAGCAGAAAAAGTTTTAGAAAGAATTAATTTAACTTAAGTATAAATCTTATCTGCAAGACCATAACAAAGAATAGCACTTAAAAGTGTAAGTGCACCAGGAGCAATTATTCCTTCAACAGAAGTTTTTTCATTTGTCCCTAAGTTTCCTTTTTTATGTGACCAAATAGCAAAAACAAAAGCAGCAGCGTTTTGTAAAAAAATTAAATTAAAAAATGCCCATGTATTTTCTAATCCGCCAGATCTTACAAAGCCAACATAAATAGCCATTAAAACTGAACCAACAAAAATTGATCCAAAAAACCTTGTCATAATAGCTGCGCCATCGCCCATGCCATATTGATCAACAAAAGCTTTAGTTGTGAACAAGCATCTAAATGCATAGACTGCATAAGCAGCAAAGTGAATTATAAAAATAATTAGAAAAACAATTCCGTTAAATTTTTCAAGCATACTTTAATATACTACAATATTTTTAAATAATCTTTAACTATATTTTCCCATGTAAAATTAATTGCGTAATCTTTTGCTTTTTTTCCATAATCTTTAAAGGAATTATTTTTTAAAATTAAATCAATACTAGAATAAATTTCTTCTAAACTATTTCCATCACAAATAATTCCTGTCTCTTTATCTTTGATAGCATCAGAAGCACCGCCATCTTTTCCACCGATAGATGGAACACCGTGCTGTGCCGCCTCTACATAAGCAATTCCAAAACCTTCTACAGATTTATTGTGAATTATAGAGGGCATGACAAATAAATCAGATTTAGCAACTAATGCGTTTTTTAACTCCTGAGAAATATTTTTTAGAAAAATAACTTGATTTTCTAAACTCAATTCCTTGACTAACTTTTTAATATTTTCTTCTTCATCACCTAAACCAATGCATGTATAGATAATACTAGGATATAATTGCTTTAAATTTCTTAGTGCCATTATAACTTTCTCATGATTTTTTCTTTTATCAAATCTTGATACAGTTATTAACTTTGGCGTTTTATTTCCCAAAATTTCTTCAGCCTTTTTAATATCTTTTTTTTCAATTTCTTTTAAATGATCAACACCTGGATTTATTACAACTATTTTTTCAGGATTTAATCCTTTTTCGCATGCTAGATTTTTTGTAAATTTTGAGTTTGCTACTATTTTGTCTACATTACTTAAAACTTTTATTACTCTTTTATTTATTAAAGATCCCTTTTTGTGATTAATTTCCTTACCATGAATTAAACAAATCTTCTTATTTTTTGATTTAATTAATTCTAGGCTTTTCCAATGATCAGAAATAATACCTTTAATATTTTTATTATTTTTTATAAATTCATTAATAAGGTACGCTTTTCTAAATTTTCTGAAAAGTTTATTTCCACCTATTCTCTGAATAGAAAATGATACAGTCTCGTCAAATTTCTCATGATCTTCAACATAGTCTGCGAATACCTTGATCATATGATGTTTGGAAATTGATCTGGTTAATCCCCACATTAAATTTTGCATTCCTCCAACATCTGGAGGAAAAGTTCTCGTAATAACTAAATACATTTAATCTAATTAAACCATTTAATATTGCATCCCATACTAGGGACTTGATCAGAAGGACCTTTTTGAGTTTTAGCGATCTTCTTCATTGCTAATAATAAATCACTATCTCCACTTCTAAGTGGTTTTAAGTCTTTAAGTTCTCTAATTCTTCCTCTGTATTGAAGTTCAAGTTTTTCATTGTATCCAAAAAAATCTGGAGTACATACAGCACCATATTTTTTAGCTATGTTTTGAGTCTCATCTATCAAATAAGGAAAATTAAAATTATTATTTTTTGAAAAGGTAATCATATTTTCAAATGAATCATCTGGATAATTTTTTGTATCATTTGACATTATTGCAACTGATTTAATTCCATCATTTTCTAATTCTTTACAATCACTAACTATATCTTTAATAACAGCTTTTACGTAGGGACAATGGTTACAAATAAACATTATTAGTGTTCCCTTATCGCCCTTGATGTCATTCAGATTAATTAGTCTATTATCAGTTGATTTTAATTCAAATTCTTCCGCTTTTGTTCCAAAATCACATATTGGAGTTTTTGTTAGTGCCATGATAAGTATTATATAAAGTATGTTTTACGATTTGGAAAACAAAAAACCAAAAAATTCTGGCGAAAATTGGGTCGCACCTAATGCAGTAATAATTGGTGACGTTACATTGGAAAAAAATTCAAGTATTTGGTTTAATGCAACTTTAAGAGGTGATATTGAAAACATACATGTAGGAGAAGGTTCAAACGTCCAAGATGGAAGCGTCTTGCATACAGATCCAGGTTGTCCACTTAAGATTGGAAAAAATGTAACTATAGGACATATGGTTATGCTTCATGGATGCATGATAGGAGACAACAGTTTAATTGGAATAGGTGCAGTGATTTTAAATAATGCTAAGATTGGAAAAAATTGTATTATAGGAGCCAAAGCTCTTGTTACAGAAAATAAAGAAATACCAGACAACTCATTAGTAATTGGATCTCCAGGTAAAGTTATAAGAGAAGTGACTGAAGAAGAAAAAAAAGCAGTAGCAGAAAATACTAAGCACTACCAAGATAACTGGAAAAAATACTCTAAATCAATTTTTTAATTAAAAAGCAGCCCATTAACTGAATAAAAAATTAATCCTAAAATTATTATAAAAAAAATTCCAAAAGCAATCTGCTCAAGTGCTTTTTTCTTGATTTTGATTTTACCTTGTTTTTGTTGTCTTATTTGAATAATTCCAAACCTCATAACAAAGATTCCTACAATTATTAGAGATAAATAAAATATAAAATTATAAAGCATTTTTTAGTGATAAAACTTTGAAATAAATTTTAATTTTTGGAAATTTTTTTTTTAATTTTTTCTTTATTATAGTAAATGATGTTTTATGAATTTTATTCTCTACTGATGAATTGAATTTTTTGTTACCATTTACTATTTTGGCTGCGCCACAATCTTTATGATTAATAATAATTAATTTTGTTATTCTGTGCAAATTTATTGAAGTTTCAAGATTTTCCCAAAAAGTAGAGTGCCATTTTTTAAATTTTTTATTTGTCACCCCGATTGAACCTCCAGCAATGGTGAAAGCACTAAACTTTCTTGTAAGTTTTTTCTTATCTAAATATTTATGAACTGGCTTTTGAAATCTTGGATCCATACAAGACAGAACCATTGCTTCATATTTTTTTTTCATTATTTTATGGAACCAACCAATTTTCTTTATTATTTTCAAGGTCAAATCTTGCTCTTCGGTGACCTTTTGCTGCTAAATAAAGCCATTCAATGTTTTTTATTTTACACTGAATTACAGTAAAGTTTTTATATCCTTCTTCACTTTGCTCCATTGTAAATTCGAAGTTATCTAATTCTGGTTTTAATCCAGATGTAGGAATATCAGACTCAGTTCCAGGACCGTTATCTACTAAATAACATTTTCGACTTATATGTTGAGTTCTTGACCAAGATTCTTTTGTAATATTATTATTATGATTAACTAGACATTCAACTTTTAATCTTACTTGGATTTTTTCTTCTTTATCATAAAAAAGCATAGCTGCTTTAGAATTCTTTTTCAATTTTTCAATTTTATCTGATCTAATATCGCTGTGGAATTGAACTAAATTATTTTTTATGTCAGCTTTTCTAAGGACTACAATTCTTCCATCCAAATCTGATTGGTTTCCACAAATAAAAACAGGGATTCTAAAAGGAGAACTCCTATCAGTCACAGCGTTTTCAAGCATTGACCATATCTTCTTTTTAATTTCTTTAAAATCTTCGTAGTATGCTGGTTGCATACGCAATTACTTTCTAAATCTTTTAATTAAACTTGATGTATCCCATCGCCTTCCACCAAGCTCTTGAACTTCTTCATAATATTTATCAATTATTTCAGTTATGGGAAGCAAGGATCCATTATTTTTTGCCTCGTCCATTGCTATTTTCAAATCTTTTCTCATCCAATCAACTGCAAAACCAAAATCGAATTTGTCATCTATCATTGTTTTATATCTGTTATCCATTTGCCAAGATTGAGCGGCTCCTTTTGAAATAACTTCGATCACATCTTCCATATTTAATCCAGCTTTCATTCCAAAATTAATACCTTCTGATAAACCTTGAACTAATCCAGCAATACAAATTTGATTAACCATTTTTGCTAACTGTCCACTTCCAGTTTTACCAAGTAATTTCATTTTTTTGCTATAACAATCTATTTTATCTTTTGCTTTATCAAAGTCGGCTTGATCACCACCAATCATAACTGTCAATGCACCATTTTCTGCACCAGCCTGACCACCAGATATCGGGGCATCTAACGCACCAAATCCATTTTTTTTTGCAAAATCATAAATTTCCCTAGCAATTGTTGCAGATGCAGTGGTGTTATCTATGTAAATTGCTCCTTTTTTTATAGTTTTGAATATGCCGTTTTCACCAAATGTAACTTCTCTTAAGTCATTATCATTACCGACACAGGTAAAAACATACTCAGCATCTTTAGCTGCTTCAGAAGGGGTAGAAGCCATTTTACCTTTATATTCTTTAATCCATTTTTCTGCTTTTGATTTAGTTCTATTAAAAACAGTTACATTGTGACCAGCTTTTGATATATAACCAGCCATTGGATAACCCATGACACCAAGCCCTATGAAAGTTACATTACTCATAAATTATCATGTTTAAGAATTTAAGTTTAAAAGTTATTATTTTTGGTTTCATATTTACATTTTTTTCAAGTTTTGGACAGAGTTTTTTTCTTGGTTTATTTAATTCTAGTATAAGAGAAACACTTTCAATAACACATGGACAATTTGGCTCAATTTATGCTTCAGCTACGCTCTTAAGCAGTTTTATTTTAATATGGTTTGGAAAAAAAATAGATGATATTGATATATCTAAATTTGCTTTTTTTGTAATTATTCTATTAGCTTTTTCTAGTTTTTTATTTTCAAAGATTTCATCTGTAACTTTTTTATTTTTTGGAATTCTTTTAATGAGATTTTCTGGTCAAGGAATGATGTCTCATACCGCCACAACAACAATTTCTAGATATTTTACTAAATCAAGAGGAAAAGCTTTGAGCACAGCATGGTTTGGTTTATCATTAGCTGAATTCATTTTACCAGTTCTCACAATTTATTTTTTAACATTTATTGATTGGCGAATTATATGGATAACTATTTCTATTATTGTAATTTTGTTTTTACCTGCAGCTTCTGTAATCTTAGTAAAAAAATTAAATTTTGAATCTAGAGAAACATCTGATAATTTTAACGAGAATAACAATAATGTTAAAAGCTGGAAAAGATCTGAGGTAATTAAAGATTATAGATTTTATGTTTTAGGGGCAAATATGTTAGCAATGCCTTGGATAACTACTGGTATATTTGTTTATCAATCATTTATTTTAAGCTCAAAAGATTGGGGGCCGTTTGTAATAGCTAAATCATTCATGGCTTATTCAATCCTATCTGTGATTACATTATTTATATCTGGTTTTTTAATAGATAAATTTACAAGTAGAAGAATATTAGTTTATATGAATATACCTTTATTGTTATCTTCAATTGTAATTATTTTTTTTAATAACCCAAATGTATCTTTTTTGTTTTTGGGTTTAATAGGTATCTCTAATGGTTTAGCAAACGTTTTGGGTTCATCTACTTGGGCAGAAATTTATGGTGTTAGATACATAGGATCCATAAAGGCACTTACAACTGCTTTAATGGTTTTTTCAACTGCATTTGGTACTGCTCTTTATGGCTATTTAATTGATAAAGGCTTTTCTATCGAGCAAATTGCAACTATTTCTGCAATATATATATCTATCGCTCTTATTTTTCTCTTATTTATTAGAAATAAACTTAATCCTGTAAAAATTTAGAAAAAACTTGATTTTATAACCTTCAAAGTATAAATACCTCGCATGGCAAGAGTAACAGTAGAAGATTGTATAGACAAAGTAGATAGTCCTTATGAATTAGTGTTAGTAGCTAAAGAAAGAGCAACACAATTAAATTCCGGTCTGGAGCCAACTTTAGCAAGAGATAATGATAAAAACACTGTAATAGCACTAAGAGAGATAGCTGAGGAAAAGATTAAAGTTAAAGATTTGACTGAAAGTGGAATATATAAACTTAGAAAACATGTAGAGCAAATCGATGAATCTAGCGAAGCTGATGAAGAAATAGGTGATGATTTTGAAAATCTATACAAAGGAGAGATTTCTAAAAGTGGAGTACCAATTCTTCCATCAAAAAGAGCAAGAAAAATTCCAGAAAAAATCCAAGTTTCAAAAGAAGATATCGCTGAACTTAAAAATGAAGGTGAAGAGATTTCAACTCCACCTGCTGAGGAAGAAGAAACGGGAGATGTTTCTCTTGATGAGCTAAAAGAAGAAGAGGCAATAGAGCCAGATCAAGAAAATTCAGACACTACAAATTCTTAATAAAATAAGATAATAATCTTAAATTATGAACAGAAAAGTTTCAGTCGCACCAATGATGGATTGTACTGATAGACATGAAAGATATTTTTTAAGATTAATTAGTAAAAATGTTCTTCTTTATACAGAAATGATTGTTTCAGAAGCAATAGATAGGGGAGATAAAGAAAAACTATTATCTTTTAATTTAGATGAAAAACCTGTGGCTTTACAATTAGGAGGCTCGTCACCTAAACTTTTAGCAAAAGCATCAAAAATTGGTGAAGAATTTGGATATGACGAAATTAATTTAAACTTAGGTTGTCCTAGTAAAAAAGTTCAAAAAAATAAATTCGGAGCATGCTTAATTAAAGAACCTAAGCTTGTAGCAGAATGTCTCAGTGAAATGCAAGCTTCAACAAAATTACCAGTTACTGTTAAAACACGAATTGGGTATGACAATGTAGAGGATTATGAAAATCTATATAATTTTATTAATTTACTTAAATCAACAGGAGTTAAAACTTTTATAATACATGCGCGAAAGGCAGTACTTGGTAAATTTACACCTAAACAAAATTTAAATATACCACCGCTTAAATATGAAATGGTGTATAAAATAAAAAAAGATTTTACAGATTTGGAAATTATAATTAATGGAGGAATTACCTCGATTAATGCAGTTAAAGATCATTTAATGAAAACTGACGGAGTGATGATTGGAAGATCCATTTATCATTCACCTTATATGTTAGCTAGTATTGAAAAAGAAATTTTTAATAATAATAATGTTTTGTCTAGAGAAGAAGTTATAAAAAAACTAATTCCTTATGTTAAAAATGAATTAAAAAAAGGAACCAGACTTAATCAAATTATGAGACATACTTTAGGTTTGTTTCATGGCAAAACTGGATCGAGTTTTTGGAAAAGATACTTAAGTGAAAACATGTGTGTGAGAGATGCGGATGTAAAAAAAATTGATCATATAATGGACAAAGTTAAACTTGCTCCCCAATCTCATACTGTAGGTTGATTTGAGCGCCTCAATTTTTTTATCAGAATATTTTTATTTTTTTGTTTTAATGTTAATAACGGCTGTTCCAGTTGGTTTTTTTGCTGGATTGTTTGGTATAGGAGGGGGGTTAATCACTGTTCCTTTTTTATATTTTATATTTCAAACTTTAAATGTTGATCAAAATTATATAATGCATTTGGCCATAGGAACTTCTTTTTCTATAATTGTACCAACATCTATAGTTTCTGTAATTACTCATAAAAATCATGGGTCTGTCGATTTTAGAATTATTAAAACTTATGGATTATTCGTTATTTTAGGTGTTTTTTGTGGAACAATATTAGCTTCTATTTTAGATACTAAATCATTGTTATTATTTTTTACAATTGTAGTATTTTGTTTGGGAGCATATCTGCTAAATCTCCAAGAAAAAGCTAAAAAGATAGAACCAAATTTTAAGCTAATTCCTAGAGTGATTTTAGGTCTTATTTCTGGTGTAATTTCATCGACAATGGGTATTGGTGGCGCTGTAATGAATGTTCCTGTATTGAGATATTTTGGTTATCCAATAAATAAAGCTATAGGAAGTGCAGCAGCGATTGGATGCATTGTTGCGTTATTTGCGGGAGTTGGCTTTATTATATCAGGCTCATATTTACAAGCTAATTTGCCTTTTAGTATAGGGTTTATCAATATTCCAGCTTTCTTAATTTTTATACCAATCACAACTTTTATGGCAAAAGTAGGTGCCAACACAACGCACAAAGTTGATAAATCTAGACTACAAAGAATGTTTGGTATTTTTTTGTATGTAATTGGAACTATATTTCTTTATAGATATTTATCTTTTTAATAAAATTAAATTTTTTGATCGTATGAACCAATCTTGCCAGAGGAATTCAAAATTTTATCAATAAAATTAAATATATTTTTTTTTCTACTATCAGACGTAGTACTTTCAACAACGACAACTAAACAAGGTTTGTTAGATGAAGCTCGTATAAG
>CACGVK010000007.1:0-31664 GCA_902576565.1 uncultured Pelagibacteraceae bacterium
AAGGTAGTTAAGAAAAAACCTAAAAAGAAAAAGAAGGTAGTTAAGAAAAGAAAAGTAGTTAAGAAAAAAGTAGCTAAGAAGAAGAAAAAGAAAAGAAATAAGAGAAGACGTAAGAAATAAGCTCTTAATCAAATCTAAGTTTTATTTACATTGAGTATAATCTGGTTAAATTCTTAACGTGAAAACTTTTTTGTTAAAATATATAAATTATCTAATATTCTTTATATTATTAATTCTTCTTATAACTTTAAAAGTTATTAATCCTAGTTTTGTTAAGTCGATTTCATTCATAAGTTTTGATTTATATCAAAAAATTTTTCCATTAGAGAAAAAAGACTCAAATGTAGTAATAATTGATATAGACGAAAAAAGTCTGGATTATTTTGGACAGTTTCCTTGGACCAGAAGTGTCTTTGCAAAAATTTTAGAAAAAGTAAGTGCAGCAAAACCAAAGGCTATCGGTTTTGATGTTTTTTTTACTGAAAAAGATAAACAGTCCCCAGAAGAAATTATTAAAACTTATAATATTACTTCCAATGAAGTAGTTGAACATTTACAAAGTATTCAAGGACCAGATGAAATTTTTAGAAAACAATTAGAAGCTTCAAATTCTGTAATTGCAGTTTTAGGAAGCAATGTTTCTTCACAACAAAGTTATGTTAACAATGAAAGATACAACAGATCTGCTAAAGCTAGATTTCTTTCAAAAGGAGGAGATCCAAAAGAATTTACATATTCTTTTCCTCATTCCATAGGATCTCTAGAAAAACTTGAAAAAAGTGTAAAAGGATTAGGATCTATTTCTTTTTTAGATCAAACAGATGGTATTATTCGATCTTTACCTTTATTAGTCCGTTTCAATAACAAATTATACCCAACTATGGGATTGGAAATGTTACGTGTTGGAGGTAAACAAAAAAATTTATACGTAGAATTAAATGAAGTTGGTATTAAAAGAATAAGTTCAAGACCCCATAAAATTATTTCTGATCCAAATGCAATAATTTGGATTAGATATAAAAAGTCTCAAAAAAGTCAGTACATATCAGCTAGCACAGTTTTTGAAGGTGATTTTGATAATTCAAAATTTAAAGATAAATATGTTTTAATAGGAGCTTCCGCACAAGGTTTATTCGATTTAGTTAAAACTCCTTTAGGAGTTACTATCCCAGGAGTTGAAGTTCATGCTAATGTAATTGAAAATATTTTAGATCAAAATTATTTAATTCGTAATCCAAATACTTATATATTTGAATTATTATTTTCGATTATTGTTGCTTGTGTAACTTTTTACTTGTCTCAAAGAATAAAACCTAAATATAGTTTATCCATATTTTTTGGAAGTTTTATTTTAGTAATTATAATCGGTTTTAGTATATTTTTATTCAAATCAGAGTTAGTAGATATAAGTTATCCAATCTTTATGCTCACTGTTACATTTCTTACAGGGCTTTATTTTAGGTTCGTAGAAGAAAATAAAATTGCATTATCAAATTTACAAAAGGAAGCAAAATTATTAAAAGAAAGAGAATTGGCTGGAGAAGTCCAAAAAAGTTTATTTCCAGACATAACTAAGTACGAAAACTTTATTTATGCTTTAAACATTCCAGCAAGAGATGTATCTGGAGATTATTATGATGTTATAGGGGTTGGTAAAGATGAGTATTATTTCACATTAGCAGATGTATCAGGAAAAGGTGTTAAAGCAGGTATGTATATGGCTAAAGCTTCTTCAATATTTAGAACTCTTTCAAATTTATCTTATCCTCTTGAAAAAGTTGTATTTGGAGTAAATAACGAGATAGTCGAAGCTAAGTTTAAAGGAATGTTTGTGACAGCTGTTTTTGGAAAAGTTAATACGCAAACAGGTGACGTAACCTTTGTAAATGCAGGCCATGAAAGTATTATGGTGTTCGATAGAAACAAAAATTTTGAATTCATTAAATCTGAGATGCCACCAATTGGAATTATCAAGTATTTTGCAGAGTCTATGGTTAAATCAAAAACAATTAATATAAAGGATAAAAATTTTGTGGTTTATACAGATGGAGTTACTGAAGGATATTTAAAAAATGGACAAGAGCTTGGAGCAGACGGAGTTGAAAGAATAGTAAAAGGACTAAGCTCTGTTACTCCAAAAAATATAGTAGATTCAATAGCAGCAGAGCTTAATTGGGGGGCAGAAAAATTAAGAGATGATATAACTTGTTTAGCCTTAAATTTGGATAATACTGAGCTGATAGATGTTAAAAAAAGAAAAAAAGAAGCAGCTAAAAAAGTAGAAGAAGAAAAAACAAAAAATTAATTGAAACTAATTACTTTTTTCAAACAATTTATTTTTTGCCTTTAATTTTTGGTTTTCTTTTAATAGCTCAATTAATAACTGTTTAACTATTTTATTTTCCTCTAGTACCTCAGCACTTAATTCTTTGAGTTTTTCATTTTGCTCAATTAGTTTTAACTGGTTATTAATATCTTCTAACTCCGGCTCTATTTCTTCTATTCTACCTTTTGCAATTTTTTGAAGTTTTTTACTAACTGAAATGTCAAATGTATTTTCTTTTAAACCATCTTGATCTCCATGTTCATAATTAAATGAGAAAGTCAGATCATTTGTATGTTTTGATACAGTGAAACCTGCATATGTTCCAAAAACTCCATTCATTACATGACCAGCTTCTATGTTTGTATCTGCAGTTATTGCTATATCATTGCTAAATGTATTGTTGTAAGTTGCTCCTGCATAAGGTTCAATTACAAAACCACTTTTATCTGTTTTTGAATATTTGACAGTAAAACCAGCTCCTAGCACTTGGTCGATTGCATCATCAACTGATAAATCGCCTTCAGTAAAGTTTGTTATGTATTTAGGAAATTTTTGCAAACCTGCAGTACTTTCAATTTCTATACTTAAAATATCTTTTTCATTTACTATTTGTTTTTTTCCTGCTCTTGCATTTAAACCTACGAACTGTGTAACCATTCTTTCATCTAATCTTTGATTAGTTTCACTTTCAACATCAGTTATTTTAAAATCAGTTATTCCAATCATAGGAACAATTGCTGCTTTAAATTTTTCATTATTAATTTCTTTTTTATATCCAAAAGCTAAGTTTTTACCTCCAGAATACTCACCACTATCAAACGTAGTATCTTCTTTTACATAGCTCATGAAAAAATTATTTAAATTCATTCCTTTTATTTCAGTATTTTCATCAAAATAACCAACTACACCTGATAAATCATTTTTATATATTTCAGCTCTTTTTTGATTAGTGTCAAATACAGTTTGTTCTTTATATAATTTTGCTGAATTATAAATTTTTCTTAGCTTTGATAAAAAAATTTCACTTCTATATTTTTTATTATTTGAATAAACATCGGCTTGTTCTCCATAAATTCTTAAATATCCATTAGTTTCAGAATTATCAGCATCAGCATTTTTAGAAGAATCTAATATTTCATAAGTATCATTTCCACATAAATTATTAACAATAACCATGTTAGTTTTTTCTTGAAGTTCTATGTCTTGATCTTTTGAAATGCTGCAGTCTAATGTCATTGTAACCGCTGCATCATCCATTTCTATTTCACCAACATATGTACCTTCTCCTTTTGTGACAATATTTAAGCCTGAGGTTTCTGAACCACCTTGTACAAAAATTGACTCTCCTACAGATGAAATTGTTCCTGAATTTATAATTGTTAAATTATCCCATGTTGCAGTTCCATCTCCAACTCTAATACCCTGACCTCTGGTTCCAGTTGAATTTATAATTGTTCCATGATTTTCTAAAGTTCCTCCAGTTCCTGTGCCTGCTGTTTGAGGAAAATCTATTACCTTAGCTTGATTAACTGTGGATTTAATTGTGCCTCTATTTATAAGGGTTGGATTAGGACTATCATCAAAATCAATTGCGACTTGAGTAGCCGACTCTATTGTACCAGTATTTGTAATAGTTAAGCCTGTACTTCCTTTTGCTTGAATTGGCCTACCTCCAGATGTATTTTTAATTGTACCTGAGTTTGTAATACTATTTGTGCCCGTCATATTTCTTATATAAACCACATCAGCTGTTCCTTCGATAGTTCCGGAATTGTCCATAGTTAAATCTTCACATTCGTCACAACCTATTGCATATCTTTTGCCCGATGTAATTGTTCCACCATTATCAATTGTAATATTCTCCCCATATGACAAATCTAAAACAAAGTCTCCATTGGCTGCACTAACCGTACCTGACTGTAATGTTGCTCCACTATAATTTGTAATAGAAAAATTTTCAGTATACCTAAATTTAAATGTAGCTGATTGTTCCGAAGTTATCGATCCACCATTATAATTATAAATATTAATATTTTTTGATTTATCAGAATTAGAATTTCCTCCCCACATGGTTCTATAATAAGAACTTATAGTTCCATAATTATGTAAGGTTAATCCTGTTCCACCATTTGAGTCTGAACTATTGTAGCAATCACCACTATCACAATTACCAATTTTGTTTCCATATATCGCTCCTTGCTCTGCTGTAGCAGTACCTGGCGTGTAGTCAGTATTTATTGTTGCGTCTGCATTATTAGTTATAGTTACCTGTTCTGCGTTATTGATATAAATTCCATATCTTTTTGTTGCTGTAATTGTTCCATTATTTGTAATGGTTAAATTTCTTGTTTGAACTCCATCTATTGGTGCTTCATAATCATTTGCACTATTTTCTATTGTTCCATTATTAGTAACTGATACACCCTCAGTATTTTGAGCGTTAACAACATCATTACCTTCATAGTCAAGAGTAATACCTGAGTTTACTGTAAGTGTATCATTATTTGCACAATTAAGCTGAGAAGTTGTATTTGAATCAATTGTATTATCACAATCTCCAGCTAGAGCAGAATTGTTAGTTAATAATATTAAACTAAATAGTAATAATATTAATCTTATCACTTGTTAAAAATTCTCTCTCCAATCTAATCTTAGTCCTGTAACGTCACCGAGTAAAGATTCTATAATCATCAAATCTTTAGGACCGGATACAGCATTAGTTTCACCCGCAATATTAGCAAACAAGTTATTATCAAAAACAACTATTTTTGAAAGCGCACCATCTCCCACATTGAAGCATTTTTCTGTTGCATGAACTGAAGGGTTGGTTCCTAGTAAAGATGAATTGTTAGTACCACATTCATCATCTACACCACAAACAAATGCAGAACCCAAAGCACATTGGCTTGATGCGGCAGGTTTATATACAGGGAAATAAACTTTACCATTGGAAATAGTAGGTTCTGCTGTTACTTTCCTTCTTTCAGAGGTAGCGTCTGGTTCGAGTTTTATATACCAACCAAGGTCAGCACTTTGAGGACAATTAGCTCCAGAAGTATCATTAGTGGTATCTTTACATTTTGTTAAATCATCAATAGTTATAGAAGTAAGATTTTTATAATTTGGAAAATTTTTATCTTTTACTCCAATTAATAAATTGTCGACGTCATTTGGATTTGCTACACCTGTATCATTTAGATTTCGATAGTTTCCAGTACCTGAGAATAACCATAAATTGTTAGTATCACCACCAATAGCTGCTTCCATACCGTGATACATATATCTGTTATTGCTAGAAGTTGAATTTGCAGAAAATATAGTTGTTGTGTCATATAAAGATATTGGAGTTGGGCTTCCAACTTGTGCTCTGTCGTCTATCATATTTGTTAAATTTACTTTAGTAATTTTTCCTTCAAGATCGTTCACATAAACTAGGGCACCTCTGTAATTAGCTTTAAGTGTTTGATCTGGAGTTATTACAATCGGTGTAGCTGGTACTGCATTAGCAATTCCATTTAATGGCAAATCAGGAATATCTATTTGTCTTAATATTTTTCCATTTTCCATATTTATAACTAATAAATTAGATCCTATAAAAGGAGCCCCTAATCCACCTCCCATAACAGCAACATAAATATCATCTTCGTCTTGTGTGTCACCAGCTCCATTATTTGGTAAACGGAATATTCTAGGACTAGACATTGTATCTCCCAAGTATCTATAATCATATTCTACTCCTGCCGCAGGCATTGGGTTAACAATTGTTATTCCTACGTTGTTGCTAGTATGTCCTGATGTTTCGTCAGCACTGAAAGTAATGTTTGATCCTAATTTTACTATAAGGTCAGGACCTGATTGAGTAGTAGTTGTAGAACCAGTTACATCATTACCATCAAGATAAATTTTAATATCTGCCGAAGGATCAATATTTACCACATTTTTTATAGTTAATGTATCACCTTGATAGCAAGAAGTGTTTCCAAGATTATTACATGTTTGTGCTACAGATGGATTGTTAGCAAAATTGTCATTAACTTTAATTATTTCTTCAAAATTATACAATCCATAACTGCTTCCATCGTATTTATACTTGTAAATTTTTCCTTCATGGTCAGAACGATACACCGTTCCAGCGTGATTTAAGATAGAATATAAATGTTCCGGTGAACTAGGATTTGTTACATCCAATACAGAGAAACCTGCTCCACCTCTTCCATAAGGTACCATTAATATTGAGTGCCATGCTTCTCCTGTGGCTCCTGGTTTTTTAAAATACATGTCATGCACAATTGGAGAACCGTCTACACCATATATTGGAACTGATCCTCCACCTGCAGCTTTATTTAAACCTGGATTCATTTGAATTGCTAAATTTCCACCAAGCAAAGGAGGAACAAAACCCCACAATTCTTGACCCGTGTCAGCGTCAAAAGCATGAAGTATTCCATTATTTGCTCCAGCATAAATTACTTCTTTTCTAGAATGTAAACTATCGGACCAAGCTTTATAACCTTTCTTATCCCTAAAAAATGATTCTTGGTTAGAATTTATAAATGCTGTGTCAGCAGACGGTTTACCAACTAATACTATTTGAGAATTATATATATCAGCTAAATAGTGCTCGTTACCAGAAATAGCGGAGACACGCTTCTCAGTTAAATCACAGTCTCCATCATAATCAAAATAATCTTCTCCTCTTAAAAAGTTTATCAATCCGGCTGCATCATCTAATACACCATCTTGTACAGAGGCAACATTAGATCCATTGATTCCGCAACGACCAACACCTGTAAGACTTCCACTATCATTATGATAATCTCTTAAATTATTTCCAGTTAATTGAAAAAGTTTCGTATGTATTGTATTAGCATTAGTTGATGAAAAATTATTAAGATTAGAAGGTAATCCTTCTAGAGAAGTCCAAATTTTTCTAAGGTTTGGGGATAATAGTTGTTCTTCAGCTTGCCATATAGGAGTTGGAGCAACACCTGTGGTTTTTGATGCAACTAAATCTTCTACTTTTACCTTTTTTAATTTTCCTTCCCATTCTCTCGTTGGAAAATAATCAAACTGAGCTTGATATAAATTATTACCCGTTGATATAGAGCCTGTAATTGCTGGCGCAGTATAAGATAAATTTTCACTTGTAATTGTTGCTATTACTAATGAGAGCTCGGTTTTAAGATCTTCAGCAGTCAAAGCTTGTATCGAAGCCGAGTATGGGCTCTGACCAACTGCAGCTATTTCATTAAATTTATTTAGCGCTGATGCATTACTTAATATTTCGTTTCCGAATGCAACCATAATACTTTTAATACCGTTATTTGCTAACCTACGCATTGTGTTTTTTGCTTCATTGTGACCAGTTCCCCAACCACCGTCACCAATAACAATCACATAATTTACCTGGCAAGGTATACTATTATCTTTTGGAGAGTCGGTGCCATGATTAAAATATGCATCTGCAATTCTTGAAAAGGCATTAGCGTGTGTTGCTCTATACAATGAAATTGGTTTTTGTAAATATTGGTAAATTTTATTAGCTCCCTGATCATCAATTTTAACTACTAGACAATTTTTAGTATTACATGGTAAACCTTGATCTCTAAGTGTGTTCCAGCCAGTGTAGCCAGCTGTATTTTGGTGACTCCATAATCCTAAACCAAATTGAGCTCCTTCTGTTAATGCACTATCCGCTACTACAGATTTTATCGCTTCAACAGCTCCTCTTAGTTTTGATACACCGCTTAAACCAAATACTCTTTGAAATTCTAAATTTTTATTTAGTATAACTACTTCAAGTCTTCCTCTATTAGCAACAACGAGTTCATCAGTTTGGTTAAAGCTTATACTACGAGGCTCCATTAAATAAAGTTTACCAGGAACTGAAGGTTCAAATGCATCAGCTATTCCATTTTTATCAATCAAGCTAACAATGTTTCCATTGTTAACTTTAATTTTACAAATTTCATGTGTATAAGTTCCTGCTGAATATAATATCGTAGCGTCGTTTGGATCAGTAACTAACCCATGAGATTCTCCACATGGATTAACAAAGGCAGCAGTTTTTGTTTCACTTACGCATCCATTTGTAACTTTAAAACTCCAAATTTTACTATCATTACTATTTGCAACGTATAAATAATCATTATTGCTATCAGCTGTAATAGCAGTAACAAATTTTGATGCAGTATGTAAATCCGAACTAGTTCCACTAATTGCGAAGTTGGTACCATTTGAAAAATTAGTTGAACATGCCCAATTAGTATTATTTTTAAAATTATCATTTATTGATAAGTCTTTTACCCAAAGAAAGGCGGTACCCGTTCCATTTTGTCCTCCACCCATTGCATAAAAAGTGTCACCTTGAATATCAATTGCGAGATGATTGCTATAAAAATTTTGACGAGTAACTTGCTCAACACAAAATCTATCAGCATTAGGTTTAGTCGTATCAAGTCGTGTAGTTGTACGAGGATCAAGCTGCGTTACTAAGCTATAACTTGGATTATCATTTTTTAAATGTGCCATATAAAGCATGCCATTATATTCCTCCATATTCACAACATTATCTCTATAGCTTTTTGAATTACTTCCCCCATAAGCCCCCCAAGGAGAACTGGTCCTACATCCATTAGCTGAAACGCTATTTATTTTTCCATAAGGAGCATATCTATTTGGTGTATCATTCCATGCAACTATTCCACCATTATCTAGTTCTGCTACCCAATAATGTCCATGTGTTGGATCTTGAATCACAGCCATAGGTTCCTTCATTTTATTACCTCCACTTCCTACATTTGCAGGCCAATTCATACTAAAAGTACGGTCTAATAAAATTAATATGTTTGCAGGTACACTGGTACCGCTCCCAGGAGGTAAACTTTTTGATGTAGATTGACTAGTTAATATTAGTAAAAAAAGTAATGATAAACTAAATATTTTTTTCATTTTAAAATATTTTATTTGAGAAATTATCACTAATTAATAAATTAACCATATGCTCATTAATCATATTGAGTAAAAAAAACTAGCAATTGGTCACTTATTTACTATCTACAGTAACAATTGTTAAATCATCCTTTTGAATATGTCCCGCACCTAAAATATCATCAATCATAGTTTTTAATCTTTCATTGTTTGGAGTCGATTGATATTTTTTTATGTAATTTTGAAAACCTTCTGATCCTAGCATTTCGCCATTTGGATTTTTTATCTCTGTAATACCATCTGTAAAAATATACATTGAGCTATCTGCAAAAGGGATTTTATGTTCCAAATATTTTGTCTTAGGCATAATTCCTAACGGAGGACCCGCTTCAGTATAATTTGTAAATGATCCATCCTTTGAAAAAATAATCGGAGGCTCATGACCTGCACTTGAAAGTAATAATTCTTTTTTATTACTATCATAAATTCCAATTAACATTGTAACAAACATTCCTCTTGAAATAGTTTCGCAAATTTCATTATTTAATTGAATTAATAAATTAGCTGCTGAAAAATCTGTTTTACTTAAACATCTATAAAGACTAGATGCTTTAGACATTAGAAGAGAAGATTTAATTCCTTTACCGGATACATCTGCAACTCCAAAACCATATTTACCATCTCCCAAATCTGAAAAATTATAAAAATCTCCAGAAACTACTTTTGCCGGTATATTTATTCCCGCAATCGGAAAAGATTCTTTTTTATTTTTAGACAATAGTGATTTTTGAATTTCTCCTACTATTTCAACCTCTTTTTGAATTTTATTTTTTTCAACCATTTCTTGGGCCATCTTTGCGTTTCTTATTGCAAGAGCCGCAGGAGCAGAAAGAGTTTCTAAAAGTTTTCGATCATCTTCAATAAATAATTTATCATTGGTTTTTTTATTTAAGCAATGAATTACTCCAATACATTCATTTGCTGCAATTAATGGAGAACATAAAACAGAGTAAGTTGTAAAATTTGTTTTATTATCTAAATCAAAATAAAATTCTGCAATTTCTCTTACATCTTTTCTAACATTTCCAACTCTGATACA
Source organism: uncultured Pelagibacteraceae bacterium (assembly GCA_902576565.1). Lineage (GTDB taxonomy): Bacteria > Pseudomonadota > Alphaproteobacteria > Pelagibacterales > Pelagibacteraceae > Pelagibacter. The sequence continues at coordinate 10,356 of CACGVK010000007.1, forward strand.
TTTTTTTTGTTCGATAGCTTTACCCATTACACCATCTTTTAAATCTAGTTCATATTCATCTAAATAATCCTGATGCAATGATGCAATACATTGAAATTTTTTCTTTTTTTCATTTATTAAAAATATATTTGCAGCTTGAGCATTTATTCTTGCAATAATTACCTGAAGAGCAGTTTTTAAAGTATCATTTAAATCAAGAGATACTGCAAACTCTTGGTTCATTTTAGTAATAATTTCTAAATCAACGTTTATTTTGGAGATTTCTTCTTTTTTATTTTCCTCTTTTTTTGATTTGAATAGAAACATTTATATCTAGTATTTTATGCTCATTTTGATAAAAATTAAACTATGGAGATTATAATTAATACACCAAATTTATACATACATCTTCAAGATGCTGTATTAATTGTTCAGTTATTAATAGATGGTCTAATCCAAGTTACCTCAAATATAAAAATATAATAAAAAAATCGTGGACATAGCTTTTGTAATAATTCTGGGAGCTCTTTGGGGTAGTTTTGCAAATGTATGTATATTTCGTTTACCAGGTGAAAAAGGTGTAGTTTCGGGAAGATCGTATTGCCCAAAATGTGAAAATAAAATTGCTTGGTATGATAATATTCCAATTATTTCTTTTTTTTTATTAAGAGGAAAATGTAGAAGTTGCAAAACTTCTATTTCTATTCAGTATGTCATTGTTGAGGCAATAAACATAATATCATTTGTAACAATTTATTATTTTTTTGGAATTTCAATAACTACTATTTTACTGATGATTTTAAGTCTTTCTTTTTTGATAATTTTTTTTATTGATTTAAAACATTTTATTATTCCAAATGTTTTAACTTTTCCAATGATGTTCGTTGGGTTTATTAAATCTTTTGATCCAAATTTACATTCTTTATTTCCAAACTATCTTAATTCATTAATTGGAGGTTTGCTTGGGTATGGTATTATTTGGGCAATAATATATTTTTACAAACAAGTTAGAAAAAAAGAGGGCATGGGTCTAGGTGATGCAAAATTATTAGCTGTGATTGGATTTTGGTTTGGTTGGATTTCAATACCTTTTGTACTATTCTTTTCTTCAGTAATAGCACTACTTTGGGTTGTTCCTGATTTAATTAAAAAATCAAAAAAATTAACTTCACAAATTCCTTTTGGTCCCTATATAATTTTAGGATTAATATTATTTATTGTATCAAAACAGAAGCTGCTGATATTGCTGTGAAAAAAATTTACTTAACAATTATATTTTTTTTTTTACTTTCAACAAATTCGTTTGCTATTTTACCTTTTAAACAGTCAAAAGTAATTTCTTCAGGTTATTCTCCTAATATTACAGAGGTAAGAGGAATAAATTTTAAACCAGATGGAACCGTAATGTATATAACTAATCGTATATCTGCCGCCAATGAAAATGCACGAGTAACTCAATATACACTCACAACACCATTTGATATAAGCACTGCAATAGATCCTGTCTCAACTAACTTGGTAGGTGATGGTGGTTCTATTCCACAATTGAGATTACCACATGCAATTGAATTTAATACTGATGGAACAAGAATATTTATTACTACCAACAAAGATCCAACTTCTGTCTATCAATTTAAATTAACTACTCCTTGGGACACCACCACATTAGAATTTGAATTAAGATTTCAAGTAGATTTAACAGGTTCGGGTAATGAAGATCAGGTAAGAGCTCTAGCATTTAAACCTGATGGAAAACGTATGTTCGTAGGCGGTAAAGATCAAGATGTAATTAGAGAATATATATTAACAAACCCTTTTGATCTTACATCAGGAGTTTCAACAGGATCTATATCAACAGTCGACTTAGAAGACGCTGACGAAAGTATGAGAAATATTCAATTCAATTCAGATGGAACTCGACTTTATATTGGTGGTGATGAAAATAATGATATGAAAATGTATACCTTGAGCACGCCTTATGATGTTACTACTTTATCTTCTACTGCTACTACATATGATTTAGGAAGTAGATTTACTGAAATGAGAGGTTTTATATTTACAGCAAACTTTACAAGATTATTTGTTACAGATGATAATGGCACAACAAATACAATTTATGAATATAGTGTAGAATGTGCTGGTACAATTACTTGTAATGATCCAACAAACAATGATGATGTTAAGGCAATTATTCAGGCTAATGTAGAGCTTTCAAATCGAATTATAAGACATAATACAAATTCAATTTTTCATCGAATTGAGTGGCTTAGAAGACATAAAAATAAAGATAATTTAACGAACCTAAATGCAGAAGTTGATTTTTCAAATGAAGTTGTATCAAATTTAGCAAAAGGACTTGCCAGTTATAAAAAAGATAATACTGGAAATTTAAACGAGGAAGATTGGTTTAAATGGAGCGAAGGTAGAGTTACATTGGGTAAAAGAAATGCAATAAATTCAGCTTCAAAAGATATTCATAGCTATGGTATTTCCATAGGTTCTGACAAAATAAAAGATGAAGACCCTGATACTATGCATGGTTATGTTTTCCAATATAGTAATGATAATGTCGGTATCGGATCTTATGGAACTAAATTAGACACAAATTCATACAGTTTTTCTTTGTATGGAACAAAGTTAAGAGACAATCAAGTATTTACGGATGGAATTATTGGTATAGGTTTATTAGATATTGACCATAAAAGGGTAACTTTTGGAAATACATTAAATGGAAAGAGGAGGGGAAAACAAATATTTGGATCAATTAATTTAGGAAAAAGAATAGTTGATGAAGAATTAAATTTTAATCCTGGAATTAAAATTGACCTAGGTTTTACCGAACTTGCAGCTTTTAGAGAAAAAGCAATAGCTGACAGTTTAACAGATGTACTAATTTTTAAAAAACAAGAAGTTATAACTGGACTAGCTACCATTGGAGTACTTTTAGATAAAAAAGTTAAGCGTAATGATGAAAAAATAATCAATCATCATGGTCGTTTAGAATATATAGCTAATTTTAGCCCATCTTCTGATGCTACATTTTATTATGCAAATAACCAAAGTACAATTTATGACTATAAAGTGGATAATAAAGCAGATCGCAATTATAGAATAGGCTATGGTTTTGATATAACTTCAATATCAGGATGGTCCGTTGTAGCAAATATTGAAAGATTTAAAGCAGATGACATAGGACATACTAATGAATTTTATTTATCTCTAGGATATGTTCCAATTGATGGTGCTAAATTTGCTTTTGATTTAAAAAATAATGAAGGTGCTAAAGCCGGTTTTAATATATCCAAAAATGTAAATGGATTTGATCTAAAATTTGATTACGAAAATTATTTATCTCAGTCGCAAAAAGGTGATTATTTAGCAAATTTAAGCGTTTATAAAATTTATTGATTTTAAAATTTAAAAGAATTATTTAATAATTCATTCTCCAAGAATTTCTATAAGTAGACACATCTCCCGTAGAACCTTCTATTTGTACTAAATCCTTTTTACTAAGGTCTGTTGACTGTCCAGCAATGTTTGCAAATAATTTACCTGCAAACGCAACAATTCTCGATAAAACTCCTTCACCAACATATCTACATTTTTCATTAGCATTAATATTTCTTGTATTTTTTCCTAATCTTGAAGATACATTAGTTCCACATTCATCATCTACAGCACAGATAAATGCCTGACCTAAACTACATTGATTTACAGAAGTGGTTGGTTTATAAATTGGGAAATAAACTAATCCACTAGCTACAGTTGGTTCAGCTGTAACTTTTTTAAAGTAATCTAACGGTATATACCATCCTCTACTATTAGTTACATTAGGACATGAAAAACTACCTGAGGTGTTATTTGAAGTATTTACACATTGACTTAGATCATCTGCTTTTGTTGGTGAATTCATTTCTTTATATTGTGGATACCAAGGATCATTAATTCCAAGCATTAAGTTTTCTACACCAGCTGATTTATTTGCTATACGTTCATAGTTTCCTGTTCCTGCATATAACCATAGTTTATTAGTCGATCCACCAATGGTAGCATCCATTGAATGAAACATATATCTTTGATTGGTTGAATTAGAACCCGCTGTAAACAATGTAGTACTATCATAAAGATTTATTTGATTACCTGTTGTTCCAGTTTGACCAAGGCTTGCTGCAGCTGGCTCGTGGGTCATATTTGTTAGATTAAACTTAGTGATTTTTCCCTCTAAATCACTCGTATATACTAAAGCTCCTTTAAAATTTACTCCTCTTGCCGTATCCGGAGTAATAACTACAGGTGAACCTGGCACTGAGTTAGTAATACCATTTCCAGGTATATCTTCTATATCTATAACTTTATGAACTTCACCGCTCTTCTCTAAATTAACTATTGTTAGATTTGATCCTATTCCAGGCGTTACAGCAGCATAACCTCCACCCATTACAGCTACATAAATATCATCCTGTACATTTTGATCATTTGGACCATCATTAGGCAATCTCATTATTCTAGGTGCTGACCAAGTATCAGCGAGTCTACTGTAATCATATTCAGGTTTATTAAGTACTCCAGTTGCTTTTGAAGTACTAAGGATTTCGACTGATACATCACTACTTCCTTTAGTTTCGTCAGTAGCACCAATATCGAATCCATAATAAGTCATTTCATCACTAAAAGTTATAACAGTATGTCCTGTACTATTGCTACTAACACTAAATCCTGTGTAAGGCTGTTGATCTACCATTATACGTAAATCTTTTGCTTTTAAGTCTTTTATAGGAAGGGTCCACACTTTACCTTTAAAACATTGTGTAGTTCCACTGTTATTGCATGTTTGTGAAGTGCTACTATCTTCAGCATTATCTTTAGCTCTTATAGCTTCGTCAAAAGAAGCTAAACCATAATGGGTTGCCAAATATTCCCATTCATCAAAATTTCCATTGTGATCAACAAAATGTACTTTCTTTAATATGTAGTCGTTATATATTGAATATAAGTGTTCTGGTTGTAGGGGATTAGTTACATCCAAGACAGAAAAACCTGCTCCACCTCTACCATAAGGCACCATTAATATTGTGTACCAATTTTTACCATTTGTACCAGGTTTTTGAAAAAACATGTCATGAACAACAGGAGATCCATCTACTCCGTATATTGCATTTGATCCACCAAAACCAAGTGATTTCGTTCTATTTAAATTTGCATTAACCATTGTTGGCATTACTCCACCTATAAATGGTGGAACAAATCCCCAAATTTCTTGTCCTCCCTTGGTACCATCAGCGTAAAAAGCATGAAGCATTCCATCATTAGCTCCAACATAAATAACTTTATCTCTTTTAATACTATTTTTCCAAGACTCATAGTTGTTAATGTGCCTCCAGTATGCCTCTTGATTTGATCCAACGAAAGCAGTTTCTGCATCTGGATTACCAACAACCACCATTTCTGAATGGTAAATATCTCCAAGATAAGCTCTTATTACTGCCTTTTTTGTCTCCTCTGTTGCTTTATCTCCTTCATATTCATCTCGATCCATAGTTGTTGTTCTCATCTCAGTTAAGTCACAGTCTGAGTCATAATCGAAGTAATCTTTTCCTCTTATAAAGTCGATAAGTCCATTAATATCATCAGCGTTTCCATCTGCTATATCTGCTGAGCCTGGTTTAGTTTTACCACTACACCTTGTTGTATTTGCTGGATCATTTGTAGAAGTTTTACTATGATATCCGGCAACTTCATTTCCTAGTCTTTCAAACATTCCATTTATTTCTGACGCATTTGCTCGTACAAAATTATTATAACTAGGCTTGTAATCTGTTGTATCAAGTACCGTCCATATATTTCTAGCATCTGGATTTGGTAACTTTTCACGAGCACTCCAATTACCAGAATCGTCTACAATAACATTTCCTTGACCATCTATTGCGGTTCTTGTTAAAGTTCCTGTCCATTCTCTATTTTGTTTGTATTCAAATTGTGCTTGGTACAAGTCTCCACCTTTTTCAACTGTTGCTGAAATTGCAGGTGCAGTAAATGATAATTTGGCTGCTATAATTTGTGAAATAGCAGCTTTTAACTGTGTTTTTAATGAAGCTGTAGTGTCAGCAATAATAACATCATTTGTTCCACCAGCTTGAGCCATTTTTCTGAAATTATTAATACCGCCACTTCCTATTCCTCCACCGTAAGCAACTGTAAATGTTTTTATTTTATCTTTTGTATATAAATTTGAAACAATACCTATAGCTTTACTATGATTAATCCATCCCCCGTCACCAATAACTAAAATATAACTATTTTGACATTTTGAACTTGTATCAACAGGTGATTCTGAGGATTTGTAATATTGATGAGCCATTCTTGCCCATATTGCAGCATCTGTTCCACCACTAGGACTTACACTTTTTACATGACGGTGAGTTTTACTTGCACCATGCTCGTCAATTTTAACTTTTAAACAATTATTTCTGGTACAAGGATTTCCTTGATCTTTTTTTGTATTCCAGTCCTTATACCAAATTTTTCCACCTCTCCATTGAGAAGACCACCAACCAAATCCATAATTAACTCCTGCTTTTAAAGCAGGATCAGATACAATAGCTTGAATTGCTTCGTGTGCACCTGACATTCTTGTTCCAAGACTTCCACCTAGTTCTTTTATAAAACCTAAATTTAAATCAAAAAATTGAACTGAGCTTTTACTTCTATCTGCAACAATAAGTCTATTATTATTTGTATCTAAAGTTAAATCGTAAGGGTAATACATATATACTTTAGAAGCACTTGATGATTTGGAACCTCTTCTTCCCACAGAAGAAGTAGTGGAGTATCCAGTTCTTGCTGCGTTCATTGTAACTTTTTTTATGTTATGACCAAAAAATGAAGTAAAATATAGAATGGAGTCATCTGAAGGGTGCGCTTCCATACCAATTACATATCTTAAATTTTTCCAATAAATTCTGCTAGTTCGACTTGTTGAGGGACAATCCCCAGTAATTTGGTGTCTATGTAAATTTCTGTATGTGTAAAAATAAAGATTACTACCAGAGCTATCTACTGTCATCGAGTAGGAACTTCCTACACTTCCTACATTTGTGCTACAATTGACCGTCGTATCTGTAGATAAATTATGAGTATAAAGACCACCACGATGACTTGCATACATAATATTTCCATGAATGGCTAAATTTCTTGGATATGAAAAACTTTTTTTCCAATCACAAGCTCCTGTGCTAATATCAAATTTAAAAAGTGATCCATCGTAATAATCAGCAACATATAATTTTCCACCATGTATTCTAATATTTGTTGGAAATCTTAAATTACAAACTACTCCATTTGTAGTTGCTCCCCTAAATGATCCAGATGTTCCATAACTCATATCTACTAAATTTGTAGCATAGGTAAATTTTTTAATACCTCTTGTACCCCATTGAGCAACAAAGAAATCTCCACTTGAGTCTGTTGTTACTGATGCAGGGTAGTAAACACCGGCTCCACTAACCATTCTTGCTGACATACTTCCAGATCTATCCAATAGAATTAATACGTTAGCGGGTACATCTCCAATACCCGATCCTGGAGGTAAAGCTTTTGAAAAAGCATTACTTGTTAATAATAGAAAGGATATTAATAAATTAATTATAAAAAATTTAATTTTCATATTTATTCTGTTTGTTCTTCAGGTTCTGGCTTACCATCTTCTATTTCTTCTAGTTGATTATAAATTGCTCCAAGTTTATAATCATATTCTTCATTTGAAATATAAATTTCTTCCTCAATTAGACCTTTAGGATCTGTTAATCTTTTATAAACTACTAAATTTCCTAATGTTTCCCATGAATAAAAATTATTAAAAATTTTTGGATTTTGACCTGTATCAAAATCTCCATACGTTTTTTTTGCATAATTCATAAGTAATAGTTTGTTACTTATATTGTTTTTTTCATCATTAAAAACAACCATTCTTATTGCAGCAAGGTTGTCGTCTATAAAAATATATTCAATAGCAATATCCTGATCTAAGTTGTCATTTGGACATACTTGTGGGGACGGAATAGGCAACATAAATATGTTGTCAAACATAGGAAAGGGATCTGTAAATTTTTGAACTAATTTTGCTTTATTATCTCCAATATTAATAATAAAATCACAAGCAGCTTGAGCTTGAGACATATATAAAGAGAGGGACAAAAAAATTAATATTATTTTCTTCATTTGATAAAGTTTTATAACAATTTTTTATTTAATGTTTAAGATTAAATTGTTCAAAATAAGCTTTTTATTTGGGTAAAACTACTACACTTTCTAAAGGAACGACCATTGGGTCAATATCATCTCCGTTTTTTATTCCACATCCATAAATTCTATAAGCCATACCGTCATTTGCTACATCTGTTGCCGATTTTTTTATACTTGCTCCAGTTCCTTTAAAAGGAGCACTTCCAATTCTGGTAATAAAAAATTCATAATAATAGAATTTTAATCTCTCTGCTTCATCTTTTTCCTCGTCCTCACCTTTTGATGCTAAAGCTTTAGCTAGTAATGATCCATAATTATTACTGATAGCACCTTTTTGATTTGATTTGTCTTCTATTACTTTAAAATCAGTTCTATTAATTTCTGGAAAACTATTAAAACAGATGTTTCCATTATCAACAAACGAATATGTTTCTGAATTAGTAGGACTATAATTCACTGTAAAGCTAGCGTTTGATCCACTAGTTTCATAATTTCCTAATCTCATTGTTCCGTTAAATGCTGTTGTTTGATTTGAAGGCATACTTCTATTTGCTAAATCTCTTGTTCCATCTGTTTTATATGGACCCATATACATATTAAGAACAAATCTTTCTCCTTCTAGTAAAGCTGTTTCTGCAACATAAAAAGTTTGTTGATAGTCATCACTTTGATTGTTAGCGCTGTGATCACCTGCTGAAATTACAATTAAAGCTCCACCCATTAATGACATTACAAGCAATAAGATAAGTGATAAAACTAATGCAAAACCTTTTTCATTTTTATTTTTCATTGTAATCCTAAATTCCTTGCATGCGCTGACACAATAGTAGTATCTCTTAAATACCTATCTTCCTTTTCTATTTTTCTAGTATCATCGTTAAGAGCTTTTTTTATTCTTTTTTTAATAGTCCTGTAAAAATCTTTTTTTGATCTTACAGACAGCAAAATATCTACTACTTTAATTGCATTAATTTTATCATAATTAACTCCAGATGAAGGAGGAGGGTCGATGATTTTTCCTTGTGCATCAACAGCAAGAAAAATTAAATCTTCTATATAGTCTACAAGTGGTTCATCTGCGAAAGTTTCATTATCTCCGTCAGTCTTTGGGTCATGCCAATCGTTACTGGCACTATCCCATTTAACTTTTGATTTATAAATAGTTTTTACTCCTTGTGTTACTCCTATTGTTGGATTCCCAGTAAACCCAATTGGTGGACTTTTATCTACAATTTTTGAAAGTTCACAATAATAAGTTATTTTTACTCTTTCAAAAGAAGGTGTAGGTGGTGTAGTAGTTGTATCGTACTTAAGATCACCGTAAACAATATCTATTCTATCACAAGGATTAGTAGAAGTTTTTTTCGTAATTAGTATTGGAATATGCTTTACAACATCTAATGGAATATTATCATTAAAATATCTGTAACCAGCCATTCGAACATCCCTAATAATCATCCCTACTACATCTCTTCCAGTTGAACTAATCTTTGCAGTGTCAGTTACTTGTGAGTACGTACTATTAACAACATTATAAGAAGTATACATAGCAGCCATCATTACAGTCGAAACTACTATTCCAATTAAAATTTCGATTAACGTTACACCTGAGATCGAATTAATTTTTTTTTTCATTAATGCATCTGAAAGTAAAGATATTTTTTTTTTGTTCTATTGGTACCAGCTTTTATTCCAACTTGTATTTTACCAAAGTATAATTTGTCATGAACATCGCTATGTTCGTATTTACATTCAGTTCCATTTGAACAAATATCAAAAACTTTTAAAGATTTCTGTCCCGGATTTGTTCTATCACACTTAATTCTCTGAGTTGAAAATTGCTTGTCCCATTTATTAATCTTTTCGTCTAATACATTGGAAGCAGTAGCGCTTGTGGTTGATCCGTCATTGCAACTTGTCATTTCCCAGGATTTTCCAGAGGTTGGTCTACTATCAACAATATATTCATAGAGTTTTTTTCCTGAAAAATCACTAAATCTGTCAGCTATTAAATCTTCAGCTACCATCCCTGATAAATAGGCAGTTTTTGTCCTTTCATTTGAGACATCAATAGATTGAACAGAGTAACTAACCATTTGAAATATAGCTACAAATCCAATGGCAACGATTGCAGTTGATACCAGTGCCTCTATTATAGACAATCCTTTTTCAAATTTCCGATTATAAAATCGACCATCCATTACTCGCATCTCCACTCCATTTATATAAAGTTATACCACCAAATCTTGTCCATTCTACCAAATAAGCTGGTTTTTGTAATTGAGAAATATCACATTGTCCGTTTGCACCAATTCTAGACACCGGTGGATCTACACTATAATCCATTTGAAGTAAGTCACATAAAATAATGTAATTGGCAGTCAATCTTCCACTGAGGTTTATATTGTTGTTACTAGGAAAAGATCCATTTAAACCATAATGTCCGGCATCTTTAGAAAAACAAACTGAACCAGAAGTTGTTGTGTGAACGGCGACTTCTGCTTCAGCAGAATGAACTTTGTGATTATCCCAAACACCAGCATTTACTATATCACAGTTTACAGTATTGCCTGCATTTTTTGTGTTGCTTAAAGTTTTTTGTGACATTCCTTTTGTTAAAAATAATTTATTAGTTACTCCACTTGTAATATTCACGCTAAATTGAACATAAGGAAAAGATCCTCTTTGTGTTTGAGTTATGATACCTGTTATCATAGAAGCAACTTTTTCTGCAGCCATCCTTACTTCTCTATCTGTTCTCCAACTCGAAAAATTTGGATAAGCCATAGCAGATACAATTAATACTATTACAACAACTACTAATAGTTCTAGTAATGTAAATCCTTTAATGTCCTGCTTTTGCTGCACCTGGATCTATTTTACCTGATTTAACTAATTCTTCTAATGATTTTTCCATAGTAATCATTCCATCTCTTACGGCTGTCTGCATTATACTTGGAATTTGATGAATTTTTGCTTCTCTTATTAAGTTTTGTATTGGAGGTGTACATTTCATAATTTCAAAAGCTCCAACTCTTCCTTGACCATCTTTAGTTTTTAGAAGTCTTTGAGTTACTACCATTTTAAGTGAAGTTGAAATCTGTGCTCTTATTTGTTCTTGTTGCTCAGGAGGAAAAACATCTATGATTCTGTTTATTGTACTTGGAGCCCCACTTGTGTGTAGAGTACCAAAAACTAAATGTCCAGTTTCTGCAGCAGTTAAAGCCAAACTAATAGTTTCAAGATCTCTCATTTCCCCAACTAAAATTACATCTGGATCTTCTCTTAATGCCGCTTTTAAAGCTGCAGCAAAAGACTGTGTTTGTTTTCCAACTTCTCTATGAGAGACGATACTTTGATCATCAGTATGAATAAATTCAACTGGATCTTCAACGGTTATAATATTAGCTGTTCGTGTCCTATTTATCTCATTAACAATTGCTGCAAGCGTTGTTGATTTACCTGATCCTGTTGGTCCAGTAACTAAAACTAAACCTTTATGAAAATCTACGATATCATAAAGTGACTGAGGCAAACTGAATTGATCCATGCTAGGAATTTTACTTTCAACTCTTCGACATACACATGCTGGTCCTGCAATCGTTTTATAAAAATTTGCTCTAAATCTTAAACCACTTAAAGTTACTGCTGTATCTAATTCGTGAGTTTTTTCAAATCTTTGTAATTCTTCTTCGTTACAGTTCATAGATAGTAAATCTTTTAAGTCTTGCGCTTTTACAATTACTTCTTTGACTTTGACTATTTCTCCTGTTTGTCTGTAAGCCAAAGGAGAACCAGATCTGATATGGAAATCAGATATCTTTTTATTGTTCTTTGCTAATTCTTCTAATTTTTCAAACATTGTATAATGTAATATCAATATATTAGGTATTTTCTCAGGATAAAGCTTAAAATCACCCAAATTAAACAGTCAATTTACGATTCTACTTACAGTTGATTATTATTACAGATATATTAATAAAGGGAGTTATGAAGAATCCTTTTCAAAATTTATTTAAAAAAAAGGACGCCACAGATGCGCCCACACCACAGGTAAATCAATCTGAAGGCAACAAAAAAAAAAGTGATTTTTTTAGTAAATTAAAATCAAAATTTGGATCAGGACTTAAAAATCGTCTTGGAAAAAATGCAGTTCAAGGTGAAGAAATAGTTGGTGTAGAATTAGCTCCAGGTGAAATTAGATTATCACAAGTATCAAACAACAAAGCAAATCAATGGGTTTTGGATAGATTTTATGTTCATAAAGTAGAAGGTTTACCAGAAGGATCTACAGTCTTAGAACATCCAGATAAATATGGAGATGAATTAAAATTAGCTTTACAAAAATCAAAAATTTCAACTACGAACGCTGCAATTGCTATACCTGTTACAAGCGCAATTATAAGAGTTGTTACAGCACCTTTAATGTCAGATGAAGAATTAAAAAAAGCAATTGATACAGATTCTTTATGGGAAAATTTAGTTCAATTAACAGACAATCTTGCAGACTATTCAGTTTTTCACCAGGTTATAAATAGAAACACAACTGGTAATACAATGGATATTTTATTTGTTGCATCAAAACTTTCAGATATTAACAGCTATACCGACATAATTAAAAAGGGTGGATTAAACGCTGTTATCATTGATGTGAAATGTTTCGCATTAAAATCTGCAGTTGATCAAATTAATCAGATCTCAGGTTCAATTGAAGAGTCAAACTTAACTGCAGTTTTAGAATTTGGATTAGACGAAAATTATGTAATGATTTTATATGAAAATAATCCAATCATTACAGATATATTTATTAGATCTCAGGATCGGAAAACGTTAACTGAGTCTAACAATCAAGAAGAAATGGAAGCACTGGTTAGAAGATACATGACACAGGTCAAGCAAGCTGTTCAAGATTTTGAAACAAAATACGAAAAAAGAATAAGAAATTTAAAAGTTTCATCCAATCTTCCAAACGTTGAGGAATACTTAGCAAGTTTTAGAAAAAATATGGTCAATACAGGTTTTAATTTGTTTGATCCTTTAGATGGAATTAAAATTCCAGCACAATTAGAAGAGAATGTTAAAATAAGTAATAGATCTTATTTTTCAACAGTAATGGGTTTAGCCTTTAGAAAATTAGATGTATTTGGTTATTATAAATTTGTAACAGCTGTTAAAAATATAAATCTTCTTCCGAACAGAGATAGTATGATTGCTCAAAAGAAAGCAAAAGTATTTTCTAATTTTGCATTTAAGGGTGTAGTTGGAATTGTTGCAGCAATTTATATAGTTTTATTTGGTATGTCATTTTGGCAAATCACAACATTAAACAAAAAAAATGAAGGTTATGAAAATGTTGTGGAGGAACACCAATTGAAAACGATAGAAAGAGATAAATATTTAAAAGAAAAAGGTAAAATTGTAAAATCTCTAGAATTGAGTAAATCAATTAAGTCAAACAAAGTATTAAATTTTAGAGTTTTGGCTCAAATAGCATCTGCTGTTCCAAAAAGAGTTAGATTTTCAAAAATAGATTATAATGGATCAAATTTAATTATTCTTGAAGGGAGCGCTTTTAGTGACCAAGATATTCTTAAATTAATCAGTAACTTGAAAACTAAAAAACTAATTTCCCAAGCTTCTTTAGCAAATATGAATATTTCTAATCAGTCTCAGGGAAGTCAAACAATGAAAGGTTTTAAAATAGCCTGTATTTTGGAGATGATTTAATGGATTTAAATAATATAAATATGTCAGATCTTAAAGAGAAGTTACTTACAATAGCTGACAAAAAAACATTAATTAAATTTGGTATTGGCTTTGGTGCAATTATTTTATTTTTAATAATTTATTACTCTATCTTAAATCCAATGGTTGAAAGTAGAAAAGTTACATATGCAGATAAAATGTTAAAACAAAAAGAAATTTCTGAATTTAATAATGAAATAGTCTCTTTAAAAGCTGAATTAGAAAAAATGACTCCTGAATTCGAAAAAAGTTCAACTTTATTTCATTCAAAGGCAGAAGTTGAAGGTCTTTATCAAAGCTTAAGTCGTTTTGCAGCAGTCAATGGGCTAGTGATATCTAAAATTACAAAAAAAAAGCCCGAGGCTGTATTGAAACCTGGTATTGCTGCACAGGCAGAAAATCTAATAGAGAAAAATATGATATCTTATTACAAAATTCCTGTTGCTTATGAGATTAAAGGTAAGTTTTTGGGGTTTATTAAGTTTAAAAGAGCAGTTTCCAAATCAAATAAGATGTTAAACTTTGACAAAGAGACTGTCTCTGTAGTAAAAGGAGATTCAACTGGTACGATAATTGCGCAAGGAGAACTAACAATAGTGGGGCTACCTGATGAGTTTTTTTAAAAATATATTAATACTGTTTTTTTTGTTATCGGCAACTTTTGCTTATGCTGATAATCATGATCAAAATCAAGCAACAACTGAAAATGAGCAGTTAAATGAAATTGCTCAAGAAATTCAAGATGATGATGAGGTTCCACTTAATGATCCTTTCGCTGGAAATGAAGGGACGAACTCATTAACAAATATTCCAGAAGGTGAACAAGAAGAACCTATGAGCATATATAACTTTAAGTTATTAGGTTTAATTTCTGGAAAAGATCATAGCTATATTTCTCTAGGAGATACGGCAGGAGAAGTTATAACCATCACAATAGGTCAAAATTTAGGGAAATTAAAACTAGTTGATTTAAGATTAACAGAAGCAATCTTTGAGAAAGATGATGAAACATTTGTAATTATAGATTTTAATAATCAGATAAGAGAGGCAAATGAATATTAAAAAATTTATATCTCTTGTCAGTCTAGTTATTTTTGTATTTATTTTAAATGGTTGTGCAACAAACACGGGATATAATAAACCGTTTAAACATAACACTCCTTTGATTAAGGATGATATTAGAAAAACTGGAAAAACTGAAATTTCTAAAACTTTAGATATGGGTCCAAAACCTTTAGAGGGTAATGCAAAAAAATTAGGAAAAAGAAAAAAAATATCTTCTGAAGCACAAAGAAATTACTTAATTATATCTGACGATTTTCCACTATTAAAACAAAGAGTAACTTTAAAATTTAAAAATTTAGATTTTAAAGAAATAATGAATTTAATGGGAAAAATTGGAGAAATAAATATTTTAGTGGGAGATGAAGTTGCAGGTACGCTTTCAGCAGAATTAATTGATGTACCTTGGGACAAGGCTCTTCAAGCTTTGTTAGATATGAAAAATTATGCATCTGATGTAGATGTTGGAAGTAATTTAATTAGAATACATTCCCCAGAAACTTTAACTGCGCAAGAAACTTATAAATCACAACGAGCTCAAGCAGTTAAAAAGAAAGTAGAATTAGAGGATAGTGTTGAACCAATTTATTCGGAAATATTTAGACTATATTATATAGCTCCATCTCAGGCTAAAGCTACAATAGAAGAGTTATTTAGCCAAGGATCAGGGGATGGATCGTTTACGCCAATACAGATAACAGAAGAGGTTACTACGAGATCTATTATAGTTAGAGGTAAAGAAAAAGATTTAGATGTTGTAGATAAAGTTATTAAAGAAATAGATATTAGAACTAAACAAGTTTTAATTGAAGCGTTTATCGTAGAAGCAAATTCTGATTTTGAAAGAGCACTTGGAACAAGATTAGGTGGATATTATCAAAAACATGGAAGAGTTGTAGGAGGAGTTGCTGGACCAAGCTCAGGAAGCAGTACAGAAGTAGAATTAGATGATGTTGTTAATTTAGGATCATCAACAGATTCAATTACAAACTTCGCGGCGACTGGAGCATCAAGCGGAATTGGACTTTTAAAAAGAACTACTACAGGAATTCTAAAAGCAGAAATTACAGCCCTTGAAAGCATAGGTATGGCTAAAACAATATCTAATCCAAAAGTATTTACTTTAGATAATCAGGTAGCAACAGTTACACAAGGTGAGGAAATACCATATCAAACTACATCAGAAGGAACTACTTCTACCTCATTTAAGGAAGCTGCTTTAAAATTAGAAGTTACACCAAGCATTATTGGCGATGGAAACGTATTATTAACAATTCAAGTAAATAACGATACTCCAAATAGATCAACTGAATCTGATGAGCCCCCTATAAATAAAATGGAAATAGTAACAAAATTATTAGTTGCAGATGGTGATATTGTAGTTATTGGTGGAATTAAGAAAAATGTTATTGCAAATAGCAAAAGTCAAACACCAGGGCTAGGAAATGTGCCAGTAATTGGTAATCTCTTTAAAGGTAAGTCAAAATCTGATAACCTAGATGAATTATTGGTGTTTATTGCTCCAAGAATTTTATAATGATTAACATAAGTAGAGAGTCTGAGATTAATTTAATTAATATTCTGATTGATCAGGATATTATTTCCGGTAAAGATTTAGCTAACATTAAAAAAGTTTCAACGGAAAAACAAAGTTCTCAATTAGATGCTGTATTTGAATTAAAACTTACAGACGAGGAAAAAATTTTAGATTTACTTGTAAAAGAGCAATCTTTATCAGTAGTTGATTTATCTACAATGGAAGTTGCGGATGAAATTAAAAGTGTTTTACCATCAAATTATATAAATATAAATTTTATCGCTCCATTCAAAATGGAAAAAAACACTCTTCATATAGCAATTTCTGATAGTTCAAAATTAAGCTTAATGAGAAACTTAAAAACTATTACAAAAAAAGATATAGAGTTACACGCAGCTAAAATTACACATATATCAGAATTTATCGAAAAATTACTTAAAGAAGGTGAAACAACAATTGAAGCAATTCAAAAAAGAAATAAAGAAAAGATTCAAACTTTTGATTATGAAGGCGATGTAAATGCTGAAGTATTAGAGGAAAAACCAGAAGAAGATATTGAAGCATTAGAAAACGAGTCAGAGGTTATAAAGTTTAGTACAGCTGTTGTTGCTGAAGCTATTAAAGCTGGAGTATCAGATATTCATATTGAACCTTATAGATTTAGCGCAAGAGTGAGATATAGATTAGATGGAATGCTTCAAGAGCAAGAGCATTTTGCAAAATTTTTACACTCTAACTATGGAGCAGTTGTTACTAGATTCAAAATTATGGGTAAACTAGATATTGCGGAAAGAAGGTTGCCACAAGACGGTGCTATTCCATTTAAAATTGATGGCAAAGTAGTTGACCTTCGTCTTTCAATATTACCAACAGCAACTAATGAAAGAATTGTAATGAGGATTTTAAATAAAGATGCTGGTAATATTAGTTTAGAGCAATTGAATTTTGATGAGAATGATCTTAAAAATTTAAGAAAAGCAATTCATGGAACTCAAGGTCTTATATTAGTTACAGGCCCAACAGGATCTGGAAAAACAACAACGCTTTACAGTATTTTAAAAGAAGTTTCCCAACCACATTTAAATATTTTAACTGCAGAAGATCCAGTCGAATATGAATTAGATGGAGTAGGACAAGTTCAAATTAAAGATGATATAGGTTATGATTTTGGTAGGGCCCTTAGATCTTTTTTAAGACAAGACCCAGAAATAATTCTAGTTGGAGAGATGAGGGATAAAGAAACAGTTGATATTGGATTAAAAGCTGCTCTTACAGGTCACTTAGTTTTTAGTACATTGCACACCAATGATGCTCCAAGTTCTATTACTAGATTGCAAAACATGGGAACGCCCGATTATTTAATTTCAGCTGCATGTTCTTTAGTTCTTGCACAAAGATTAGCAAGAAAAACTTGCAAAGACTGTAGAGAACCAGATCCTGATGTAACGCCAAAAGTTTTAGAAGAAATGGGTTTTAGTCCTGAACAAGCTTCTAGAGCAAAAGCGGTAAGAGGAAAAGGTTGTGCTAAATGCAAAGATTCTGGATTTAAAGGTAGAATGGGTATATATGAAGTGCTTAACGTGACAAAAGCAGTGAAAGAAGCAATTTTAAGAAAAGCAACTACACCAGAGCTTAAAGAAATTGCTATTAAAGAAGGATTTAGAACAATGTCAGACATGGGAAGAGAAATGATTATATCAGGCGATTTAAATTTCAGAGAGTTCGAACGTGTCTTGTCTATGGAATAATCATTTATGTCATCAGAAACATATACATATAAGGGCATTTCAGCAGGTAAATATGTTGAAGGAACTATTGACGCTTTAAATCAAGAAGAAGCGTCATATAAACTAAAAGAACAAAAAATTATCATTACAAATTTAACTAGAACAAAGAAAAAAGTAGAAAAAACAGAGAAGAAAAAGGGTGGAGGTTTTTCCTTTGGTAAAAAAAAGGTAACGCCTCAGGATGTGATGGTATTTTCCAAGCAATTTGCAACAATGGTTAAGGCAGGATTGCCAATATTAAATGTACTAGGAATGTTGCGAGATCAAATGGAACACCCAACATTAAAAGAAATTGTTGAAGATATTAGAAAAAGCTTAGAAGGAGGTGTCACTCTATCTAAATGTTTTGAAAAATATCCAAAAATTTTTGACAACATATATATCAACTTAATAAAAGCTGGAGAAGCCAGCGGAAAACTAGATGTATTTTTACTTAAATTGGTAGATTCTTTGGAAAAAAGAGAAAAGGTAAAAAAGAAAATTAAAGGTGCATTAATGTACCCAATGGTTATGTTTTCGGTGGCGATTATTGTAATGGTGTTTATGTTAGTTAAAGTTGTTCCTGTTTTTGCTAAAATGTATGAAGGAATGGGTGTAGATCTTCCAACACCAACGGCAGTAATTATGGCTGCGAGTAACTTTATGAGAGGAAGTGGTGGACTAATAACATTTTTATTTTTAGCAATTTTTTTTGCTATATTCAAATACACAACAACTAAAATTCCAGCAGTTAGATATAAATGGCATGGAAGAGTTTTGAAAATGCCTATTTTTGGAGATATGATTTTAAAATCTCTAATAGCAAGAGTTTCTCTTATAATGGGAAATCTAAGCTCTGCAGGTGTAAACTTACTTGAAAGTATTGAGATAGCTAAACAAGTTAGTAATAATGATGTAATAACTCTAGCGTTAGAAAATGTTAAAAAAGGGGTCTTCTCTGGAGATACTCTTACAAAATTATTTTCGAAAGAACCAGCTTTTCCACCAACATTTAGTCAGTTAATTTCAGTTGGTGAACAAACGGGTAATTTGGACGAAATGTTTACTTCAGTGGCGTCCTATTATGAAGAGGAATTTGATACATCGGTTGATAACATGTCTAGTTTAATTGAACCGATTATGATTGTTTTCATGGGTACAATGATTGGTGGTCTTATGATAGCAATGTACTCGCCAATATTTAACGTTGGATCAATTATTGGGCAGTAAAATTTTTTGTTAAAACTAGGTGGTTATGCCATCCAGTTGCTTCTTTAAAGACTACTTCATCCATTATTTGTTGAATAAAAAAAGTACCTAATCCACCTGGTTTTATATCATCAAGCTTACGATGTTTTATATTTTCTTTATTAACAGGTTTTCCTTTATCATAAAAACCTATCGTTAACTCATTATCTTTAAATGATATTTTAATTTGCATAATATCTTTCGTTTCCGTAACATCTTTGTATGCATGCTTAACAATATTTTGAGCAGCCTCAGCTATTGCTAAAACTAATTCATCTTTTTGATTATTAAAAATTGGTGATTGATCGAAAATTGCTCTTGCAAAATCTCTTACCTCTTTAAGACTTTTAGTGTGAACTGGAAAATCTTTAGACTCTGATATATCCATCTTTTTAGTCCAAATTTAATACTTGTTCTAATTTTGCCATCATTATAACTTTTAAAACAGATTTACTAATTTCTTTAAGTTTAACTACAGTTCCAACTTCAAGAGCTTTTTGATGACTTTCAATTAAAACTGAAATTCCAGATGAGTCCATATACTGAACATCTTTTAAGTTTAGGTGAACTTCTTTTTTGGCTTCAACAAGTGGTAAAATAACTTCTTTGGCCTTTTCAGTAACATCCATGTCTATCTCTCCATTTAGATAGACCGTTGATACATTTCCTTCTTCCTTTACCTCGTATGCCATATTCTTAATATTTATCAATTTTTATTGAAAATCAATAGTTTTTACGCTTATTATTGACCCATTTTGGTTAGAAATGATATATACTACATTTGCTTTAATTAGTAGAAAAATTGAGTACAATTGTATAAAAAAAGGAAAACAAGGATAATTAATTATGAAAAAAAATAATAACAAAGGTTTTACACTAATCGAACTTTTGGTTGTTGTAGCCATTATAGGAATTTTAGCTGCTGTAGGTGTAGTTGCATACTCTGGTTATACTGCGGGGGCAAAAAAATCTGCTTCAAAATCAAACCACTCTAGCGTGGTAAAATATGTTGCATCGGAATTAAAGAAATGTAACATTGCTGGTGGAATAGGTGACGCTATGAAAGACTCAAAAGGAGTTGATAAACTATCTTGTTCGTCAATAGCAACTAAGATGACTGTTGCCAAAGCAACTGTTGCAGCTTTAAATGACTTTAAAAATCCATATGGAAAAATACCAGAAACTGGAGATAATAAAGCAATTAAAGAAGGTTCTGGCGCAACTGCTATAACTTGTAAAGATGGTGTTCAAGGTCATACATACGTTTGGGATGATGGAAAAACTTTTTATGTAAAGACTTGTGCGACAACTGACGGAACTGAAGCGAACGAAGGTTATTTAGAAAATCAGTTTGTTATTGAGTAAAAAATAAAAATTTATAACTACTGAAAGTTTAATACTTAACTAAACTTTCAGTGGTTATTTTTTAAAAATTAATACTTTGCAAAATTCACTTAAACTAAAAAAACGTTCAGGATTTACTCTCATTGAACTTTTAGTCGTTGTTGCAATATTAGGAATACTTGCTTCAGTTGGTATTCTTAGTTACAGTGGCTATGTAGAAGGCGCAAAAAGAAAATCAGTAGAAAATCTTTTAATGCAGATGTCCTTAGGACAATCAGAATATTATGCAGATAATAACGTCTATCATACTAGTCATAACTGTAGTAGTGCGAGTAACGCAATAGCAACTGCATCAAAAGTAACAACAAAAGCTCTCTCGACATCTCT
>CACGVK010000008.1:0-29993 GCA_902576565.1 uncultured Pelagibacteraceae bacterium
CTTTAGCTACAGGTGCTAAAATGGGTAAAACTGAAACTGGTGCAGTCTGGTTAGATAAAAAATTATTATCTTCTTACGATTATTGGCAATTTTGGAGAAATACAGATGATAGAGATGTAATAAAATTTTTAAAAATGTTTACTGATTTAAATGTTAATGAAATAGTTGAAATTAAAAATGAAGATATTAATCAACTTAAAATTAAATTAGCAAATGAAGCAACGACAATGCTTCATGGAAAAAAAGATTCAGAAAAAGCTGCGTCAACAGCAAAGCAAACGTTTGAACAAAATTTAAGTGGTGATGGATTACCTACTTACAACATCAGTAAAAATAAAATAAACAACAAATTAACAATACTAGAATTAATTTCTTCGACAAAAATTGAAATTTCTAAGAGTGAAATAAGAAGATTAATTAAAGGTAAAGCTATTAAAATTAATAATAAAACAGTTGAAGATGAGAAATATTTAATTAAAAATGAAACTTTTAGTGAAAATAATTTTCTTAAACTTTCAATAGGTAAAAAGAAACATATTAAAATACAATTAAATTAATTTTTTTTAATTTTTTCTAAAGTTCTGGTTATAAATCTTGGAGTTAAAGTTTTTATAGGATTAACTGTTGTTTTTAAATTTTTAGGTGGTCCTTTAACTTTAAAACTTACTCCAAATACTCCTTCACCGACCTTTTTTCCAACTAAAATATCCCCAAGAAGAGGAATAGATGAAATAGTTCGATTTATTGTTCTCGCAGGCACCAAAGTACCTCTCAAACTTATTAAACTATCTTTTTCTATATAACCTTCCGATAAAATAGAAATTGCTGGTCCAATCGCATAAATTTCATCAATGGTCATTAATTTAGCTTCATTAGAAAAAATCATTTCGAAATCTGTAAATCTTATACCCTCGCCTGTTAATGTGTCAGCTATTCCTTGTAGAGACGCCAATGATAAAAGTTTTGCTAATGCTGGTACGTCTTTGACTTTAAAATTAAAAATTTTAAGTACAGATTTAGAAACACCATTTTTTTTTATCGATTGGAAATCTAAGGTACCTTTTTCAAATCCTTTTATAAATTTATACCTACTTACGATAGGCTTTGGAAAATTTGTAAATACGGTAGTAACTTTTTCTCCATTTTCAGCTGTATTAATAGTTAATTTCAGTTCTTTTTTATTAGGAAAAACCGAATCTAGTACTAAATTTTTTATTTTATTATTTTTAAATTCAGCTGAAGCTTTGAATTCATCCAAGTAATTAACTTTATCTATATAAACCTGTTTTAAATCAATTGTTATTTTGCTATTTAAATTCTCAAAGATATTGAAAACATTATCATCACTACTCTCAAACATATTATCTAACAATTTTATTCCATCGTATGTAATCCCTGAGATTTTATAATTTGGATTTTCGAATACTATAGAATAATCATTTTTTATTTGGTCTTTAGTTAAATAATTATTAACTACTTTATCAAACTTAATAATTTTAAAATTTTTATTTAAAAAAAGATTTACAATTTGAAGATTATTTTTTTCTTCAACAAATTTAATATTTTGAAATGTTAATTGTTTATTTTTAATATATTTACCAACTAATTTTAAATTAGATTTACTGTTTATTTTTTTTAGATAATTTAATTCTTCAATTAAAATTTGATTTTTTTCAAAGTTAATATCAAAATTAAAATTATACTGATTTTCTAATTTACTTATTTTAAAATTTAATTTATCGTATAAATCTTTCAATAAATAATTAGTTGAACCTTCAAATTTATAATTATTTTTAAAATAAGAAATTTCAACCAAACTATCCACCAAATAAATTTGATCTTGGTAATCAGGTAAATATTTTTTAATTTTTTTGTTTTTTGATAAATACCTCAATTTATCAATTTTTACTTTCGAATGTGTCTTTAATTTTTTAATTTTAAAGTCTTTGGTTATATCAAATGAAAAAGAAGAATTAGATGTAATTTTCGAATTATCTATATCTAAATAATTCTCATAATTTTTAGAAAAAATATGTAATATTTTATCATTTAAAAAGCCGTCCTTGTTATCTATTTCTCCTATTACTTGATGGGCTTCATTATTTTTTATAATTGATATTTTTTTTGAATTAAAATTTATATTATTAAAATTAAATGAAGCATCAGATATTTCATAATTGTTTTTTTTAATTTTAAAATCAAAATTTAAATGATTAAAATCATAATCTTTGAATATTTCTATTTTAGTATCTTTAATTTCACCATTAATAATATAATTATTATTAATTTTTCCTTTTTCATCAAATTCAAAATCAACCACAAACTTCACATCACCTTTTTTTAGAGTTTTAGATAAAATAAAAAATTGAACAGATCCTGTTTCAGATTGATAAGTATTTAAAAAATTAGTAATTTTATTATATTTAGTTTCAATTGATGCTTTTTTAATTCCAAATTCCTCATTTAAATATGATTTTATTGCAATACTAAAACTTAATTTTTCTAAAGGAAATTCAATACTGTTATAATATAATGTTGGATCTAATGTACTAATTTTAATATAAAAATTATTTAAATCTAATTTTAATTTTACTTTTTTTAAATTTATATCTGTTTTATTATTGTATGATTTCAATTCATTTTTTATAAAATTATTAAACTTTGTAGTTTCAATGCCCACAATGCTTAAAAAGGTAACAGTTGCTATGGCTAATAATAAAGTAACTATTATTGTTATTGAAATTTTTTTAATCATTTATTTTGTAAAGTGAGCTTTCTAAAAAATAATCTATTTCTCCATCTAATACTTTATCTGGGCTTGTGCTTTCGACTTGAGTTCGATTATCTTTTACAAGTCTATATGGATGTAAAACATAAGATCTAATTTGGTGTCCCCAACCGATATCGGATTTTTCATTTTCTTTATTCTTGGCTTCTTTTTCTTTTTTTTTTAACTCAAATTCATACAATCTTGCTCTTAGCATATTCATACATGTTTCTTTGTTTTTATGTTGTGATCTCTCATTTTGGCATTGGACAACTATTTTTGTAGGCAAATGAGTAATTCTTACAGCACTATCTGTTGTATTAACATGCTGGCCTCCTGCTCCACTTGATCTATATGTGTCTATTCTTAAATCTTTGTCTAATATTTCTATTTTAATATTTTCATCTATAACCGGATATACCCAAACACTTGCAAAGCTAGTGTGTCTTCTAGCACCTGAATCAAAAGGTGAAATTCTGACTAACCTATGAATCCCTGATTCTGCTTTTAAGTATCCAAATATATATTCTCCTTTTATTTTTATAGTTGTTGATTTTATGCCGGCTTCATCACCTTTGTGTTCGCTTATTAATTCAGTATTGTAATTTTTATTTGAAGCCCATTTAAGATACATCCTTCTTAACATTTCTGCCCAATCTTGACTCTCTGTTCCACCAGCTCCAGCGTGTATTTCTATATAAGCATGTAAATTATCGGTTTCGTTTGATAAAAAACACTTAATTTCATTTTCTTTAGCTTTATTAATTAGATTTTTTATATTTTTTACAGATTCTTCAATAACGGACATGTTATTTTCCTCTGATGCAAGATTATATAATTCGAATAAATCTTTGCTTTCTTGTTTAGAAAGATTAAATGAATTGATTAAGTTATCGTAAATTTTTTTTTCTTTGATGATTTTTTCTGCTTTATTATTATTATTCCAAAAATTAGGATCAGATATTTTTTGATTTAAATCTTTAACTTTTTGATAAATATTTCGCTTTTCAAAGATACTCCTTAATTCTTTGATTTATTTTATCAATTTCTTTAATATATGTGTCTATATTGTTTTCCATTAGTAAAATTTAAATATATTTTTTTTGTTTAATTTATATCCTAATTCATAATTACTCTTAAAATCTTTATTTTCCAATTGATTTTTTTTGTAAGCTTCAACAATAGTCTTTTTAGACATAAAATTGGCTTTTTGACCTGTGATTGGATCAATAACCATCATTTCTATATTCTTTGCAACTTTAAATGGCCTTGCGTCTTTTTTGTTAACAGCATTTTTTATAAAATTTTTAAAAATAGGAAGTGCTGTTTTGGAACCAGTTTCATATCTACCCAAACTTTTTGGTTCATCATGGCCAACATATACACCTATAACTAAGTTAGATGTAAATCCTATAAACCATGCGTCTGTATTTTCGTTAGTTGTACCTGTTTTCCCGGCTAAGTCTAAGTTTAAATCTTTAAGATTTTTTCCTGTTCCTCTTTGAATAGCCCCTTCCAACATGGATGTTACTTGATATGCTGTTTCTGGAGAAAAAATTCTTTTAAAATTATCTTTTATAATTGGAATTTTATCTCCTGAGAATGAGATTTGATCACATGTATCACAACTTCTTTTTTCTGAGTTATAAATTGTGTTTCCCTCACTATCCTGTATTCTATCAACAAAAATTGGATCAACTAGCTTGCCGCCGTTGATAAATGAACAATAAGCAGTTGTTAATTTAATCAGCGTTGTTTCCGCAGAACCTAACGAAATAGACATGAGTTCTTCTGGATTTTCATAAATATTTAATTGTTTAGAAAAGTTTGCAATTTTTTTAACTCCAAGTTCTTGGGCAATTCTTACTGTCATTAAATTTCTTGATTTTTCAATACCAGTTCTTAGTGTTGAAGGACCATAAAATTTTTTTCCATAATTTTCTGGCTTCCAAAGTTTCAGATCGACTCCCTGATCTAGCACTATTGGAGCATCTAATATTAAAGTTGAAGGAGTAAATTTATTTTCTAAAGCTAAGGCATAAATAAATGGTTTGAATGCTGAACCTGGTTGTCTTTTTGCTTGAGTTACTCTATTAAATTCACTTTTTTTAAAACTAAAACCTCCTGATGCTGCTAAGACCCTTCCTGTAAAGGGATCCATTACAACTATTCCACCATTGGCTTTTGGAAGTTGTCTTAAACTATAAATATTTTCTTTAATTTTTTTTACATAAATTATATCGCCTTCTTTAAAAATTTCATTCATCTCCATTTTTGTCCAGGTAACATCACTTAAATTAATTTTACCCTTTGCATTTGTAGAAGTTTCTATCTCAACATGAAATTTTTCTATTTTTTTAACTATTGCTAAATCCCATCCGATAGATTTTTCTATTGAAAATTTTTTTAAATCTTTATTCCAATTAACTAAATTTTTTTTATTTAATAAAGGACCTCTCCATCCTTTTCTTTTGTCATATTCTAGGAGACCTTTGCGTAATGCTTTTGTTGAAATAGATTGAAGTTTTAAATTAATTGGAGTTTTTATATTTAAACCTTTTTTGTAAACCGACTCAAATCCATATTTATCAACAATAGATTTTCTTACATCCTCGACGTAATATCTAGCATCCTCAAGAAATATTTTTTTTCTTTTTTTTAGATTTATTTTTTGGAGTATTAATTTTTCATAATTTTTCCCATCAATATAAGCATTATCATAAAGATTTTTTATTACTAAGTTTCTTCTAAACTTTGCTAATTCTTTATTTTTATAGGGATTGTATCTGCTTGGTGCTTTTGGCAATGCAGCTAGTAATGCTGCTTCTGAGTAATTTAATTTGCTAATTGGTTTATCAAAATATTCTAAACTTGCAGATGCTATTCCGTATGCGCCTTGTCCTAAATATATTTGATTTAAATATAATTCTAGAATTCTTTGTTTTGAAAGAACTCTTTCTATTCTAAAAGCTAAAATTGCTTCTTTAATTTTTCTATTAATGCTTACTTCATTGCTCAAAAGAAAATTCTTAGCAACTTGTTGAGTTATAGTTGATGCTCCCTCCAACCTTCTGGAATAAATAATATTTGAAATATTGTTTATGACAGCTCTAATCACCCCTTTAGCATCAACTCCTGGATGTGTAAAAAAGTTTTTATCTTCAGCTGACAAAAATGAATTAATTACTTTTTTTGGTATAGAATTATAGGGAACAAAAATTCTCTTTTCTGATGAAAAATCACTAACCAAGTCTCCTCCTCCTGAATACAACTTGCTGGAAACGGGGGGTTTATAATTCAACAAAAATTTGTAATCTGGTAACTTATTTGAATATGTCCAAAGTATAGCAATTATTGATATTAAAGAAGCTAATGAAACAGCAATAATTAATAATATTATTTTTTTTATCCAAGTACTCATTTTAGTTTTATTTATTATGTGAATTTGTTAATGTTAAGGCACAGAATTTATAAAAAAAACAAATGAAAATATACAATCAAAAATTATGGCTAAGAATTTATATATTGATGCATCGCATCCAAGTGAGACTAGAGTTGTACTTAAATCAAATGAATATATTGAAGATTACGAATACGAAAATTTAAATAATACTCTAATAAAAAATAATATTTATCTTGGAAAAGTAAGTAGAGTTGAACCTTCTCTTCAAGCAGCTTTTGTTGACTTTGGAAGAGAACGACATGGTTTTTTATCATTTAATGATATCCAAACAGATTATTATCAATTACCACAAAGTGATTTGGAAGTAATTAAAAAAGAAGAAGAAAAGGTTAGAGAAGAATTAATTAAAGAAAGTGAAAAAAACGAAGATAATATATTAGAAGAAAACGCTAATGCTAACAATCAAGACCCTATAGATAAAAGTCCTGAAGAAGATAAATTAGAAATAAAGAAAGAAAAAAAGTTTCCTTCGAAAAGATATAAAATCCAAGAAGTTATTAAACCCAATCAAGTAATTTTAGTTCAGGTATTAAAAGATGAAAGAGGCTTAAAAGGTGCAGCTTTAAGTACATTCATTTCTATAGCGGGAAAATATATTGTATTAATGCCAAATACCCCAAAGGGAGGTGGAATTTCTAGAAAAATTTTTAATCCAGCTGAAAGAAAAAAAATAAGAACAATTTTGAATCAAATAATAATACCTAAAGAAATGGGAATCATTGTAAGAACAGCTGGTTCAAATAAAACAAAAAATGAAATTGATAATGATCTAAAAAATCTAATTAAAGTTTGGGATACTATTAAACAAAATGCAATGAACTCAATGGCACCTTCCTTGATACATAAAGAAAGTGATATTATTAAGAGATCTTTAAGAGACATGTACGATGAAGAAACTGCTAATATTATAGTAGAAGGAAACGAAGGCTATCAAAAAACTAAAAATTATATGAAACTTATGATGCCACAAAATGTTAAAAAAATTAAAAAATATAGAGAAAAAACTCCTTTATTTTTTAAAGAAAAAATTGAGTCAAAACTATATCAAATTTTTGAAACAGAAGTAAAGCTGGCCTCAGGTGGATACCTGGTAATTAATCAAACAGAGGCTTTGGTTTCTATAGATGTAAATTCTGGAAGATCAATAAAACAAAAAAATGTTGAAAGCACAGCAGTTGATACAAATTTAGAAGCTGCAGAAGAAATTGCAAGACAAATTAAAATTAGAGATTTGTCAGGTTTAATTATCATAGATTTTATAGACATGTTGAGTTATGGAAATAGAAGAAATGTTGAAAGAAGATTAAAGGATAAATGTAGATCTGACAGAGCACGAATTCAAATTGGTAGAATTAGTAATTTTGGTTTATTAGAAATGTCCAGACAAAGATTAAGAGAAAGTAACGTAAAATGGAGAATAGGGCTTTCAAATGAGTCCTTTGCATTAAAAATAATAAAATTGTTAGAACTTAAATCTATTGAAAATAAATCTAAGATAATAAAATTATACGCTAATGAAAAAATTATTAATTTTATAAATGATAACTATTTAGATGAAATTGGATATTTTAAAAAAAAAAATAAACTTAATATTGAAATAATGCATGATAATTCACTCAGTTTTTCAGATTATATTTTAGAATTTTTATCTAAAACAAATAAAATTATAGAAAAAATTGAAAAAGTTTCAGTGCTTAAAAAACCAGAAACAACAAAAGAAATAAACTCTTCTAAGAATTTTCAAGGTAAAAAAAATAAAAGTAAAAAAAAATATTATAAAAAAAAATATTATAAAAAAAAAGCTAAATAATTCCTTCTAACGGAGAAGATGCACTTCCTTGAATATTTTTTTCAATTCTTCCAGATAAATAAGATTTTCTTCCTGCTAAGACCGCAAATTTAATAGCTTCTGCCATGCCGAAAGGATTTTTAGCTTTTGCAATGGCTGTATTGACAAGTACTCCATCACATCCCATTTCCATGGCTATAGAAGCATCTGAAGCCTGTCCCAAACCAGCATCAATAATTAATGGAAGCTTTGTTTGAGATCTTATAATTTTTATATTTAGCTTATTTTGAATTCCCAATCCTGAACCAATTGGTGATGCTAATGGCATAATTGCACATGCGCCAGCATTTTCTAATCTTTTTGCCATAAGAGGATCATCGGTGCAATAGACCATTACTTTGAAACCTTCTTTTGTTAAAACTTCTGTTGACTTAAGCGTTTCAATCATATCTGGAAATAGATTTTTTTTATCTCCTAAAACTTCTAGTTTTACTAATTTCCATCCTCCTAATTCTCTAGCTAATCTTAATGTTCTAAGAGCATCTTCTGAGTTGAAACAACCTGCTGTATTAGGTAAATAAGTAATTTTTTTTGGATCAATATAATCCATTAACATTGGTTTTTTTTTATCTGAAATATTAACCCTTCTAACAGCTACAGTTACAATGTCTGCTCCAGAAATTTTTATCGCCTTCGCACATTCCATCATACTTTTATATTTACCTGTCCCAACTATCAATCTTGATTTAAACTTTTTTTTTGCAATTATGAATGTATCTTTATTTTTCATTATCCACCGCCTATAAAATGAACTACTTCAATAAAATCATTATTTTTTAATACAATTTTTTTAATTTTTTTTTTATCAATTATTTTATTATTATATTCTATCGCTACATTATTTAATTTAATATTGAATTGTTTGATTAAATTGTCAATATTCTTACTTTTATCAATAAATATGTTTTTACCATTAAATTTAATTTTTATTTTATTTTTCTTTTTCATGTATTATAAGATCAAAAATGAGCAAAATTTTAATTATAAATGGTCCAAATATTAATCTATTAGGTGAGAGAGAACAATCACAATATGGCTCAACAACTTTTGATGATTTAAAAAAAATGTGCATAAAAAAATCTCAAGATATAGGGGTGGAATTAGATTTTAAACAGTCAAATATTGAGGGTGAAATAGTAAATTTTGTCCAGGATGCTAGAAATAATTATGAAGGTATAATTATTAATGCTGCTGGTTTTACTCATACCTCTGTGGCTATCAGAGATGCACTAAGTATTTTTAAAAAACCAATAATTGAACTTCATATTTCGAATATTTATAAAAGAGAGGAATTTAGGCATAAATCTCTGATCAGTGGAGTAGTTTCAGGAATAATTTGTGGTTTAGGAGTTAATGGCTACATTTTAGCCATAAATGCAATGCATGACTTGCTAAAAGATGGAAATAGATAAAAAAATAATTCAAAAATTAATTCAAACTTTAGAAGAGTTAAAAAAAACAATTAAAGATAAAGATTTTTCAAAAATTGAAACTGAAAATAATATTCAAGAAATAATAGAGGAAACTGGAACTATAATAAAAAGTCCAATTGTTGGAACTGCATACCTTGCTCCAGAACCAGGTGCAAAAAAATTTGTTGAAGTAGGAAAAAAAATAAAAAAAGGAGATAGTGTAATAATTGTCGAAGCAATGAAAACAATGAATCACGTGCCCTCTCCCTCTGATGGAATTGTTAAAAAAGTTTGTGTTGAAGATGGTCAGCCAGTCGAATTTGGCCAGCAACTTATCATTATTGAATAATGTTTAAAAAAATATTAATTGCTAATAGAGGTGAAATAGCTGTTAGAGTTATTCGCGCATGTAAAGAATGGGGAATATCAACTGTAGCTGTGCACTCTGATGTAGATAAGGAAAGTATGCATGTAAGACTTGCTGATGAAAGTATATGCATTGGATCTCATCAACCTGTAAATAGCTATTTAAACATTCCAGCAATAATGTCCGCTATCGAATTAACTAACTCAGAAGCTGTGCACCCTGGTTATGGATTTTTATCTGAAAATGCAAATTTTGCTAAAATTCTTGAGGAAAACAATATTAAATTTATAGGTCCATCCTCAAAATTAATTAAAATGATGGGGGATAAAATTGAAGCAAAAAAAATTGCAAAACAAAATGGCCTGCCTGTAATAGAAGGATCTGAGGGAGGTGTTTCAAATATAAAGGAGGCAAAGGAAATCTGTAAAAAAATTGGATTCCCTGTTTTGATTAAAGCGTCAGGTGGGGGTGGAGGAAAAGGAATGAAAATTGTCAATGATGAATCAGAATTTGAAAAACTATTCTCATTAGCAAAATCTGAAGCTCAAAAGTATTTTGGTAACGATGAAGTATATATTGAGAAGTTTTTTCAAAACCCTAGACATATAGAAGTTCAGGTTATGTCTGGAAAAAATAGGACAGTGCATTTGCATGAAAGAGATTGCTCTGTTCAAAGAAGACATCAAAAATTAATAGAAGAAACACCAAGTCCAATATTATTAGATGAAATTAGAAAAGATTTATTTGATAAAACTGTAAACATGGTTAGTAAAATT
This sequence comes from uncultured Pelagibacteraceae bacterium, assembly GCA_902576565.1. Taxonomy (GTDB): domain Bacteria; phylum Pseudomonadota; class Alphaproteobacteria; order Pelagibacterales; family Pelagibacteraceae; genus Pelagibacter. Next base: position 10,635 of record CACGVK010000008.1, read on the forward strand.
GGATATGAAGGAGCTGGAACAGTTGAATTTATATATGAAGATAGAAAATTTTATTTTTTAGAAATGAATACAAGAGTACAAGTAGAACATCCAGTTTCAGAAGTTGTAACTGGAATTGATATCATTAAGGAGCAAATACATGTTGCGTTTACTGGCGAAACAGCTCTTAAGCAGGAGGACATAAAACCAAGAGGTCACGCAATAGAGTGTAGGATAAACGCTGAAGATCCATCAAAAAACTTTCAACCTTCTCCTGGATTAATTAATATGTGTCATCTACCCTCAGGTTTTAGAACAAGAGTAGATGGAGCAATATACCAAGGTTATAAAGTGACTCCTTATTATGATAGTATGGTATGTAAATTAATCTGTCATGGCAGAAATAGATCTGAAGCAATACAAAGAATGAAAAGATCTTTGGATGAATTTGTTATTGAAGGAATTACTACAACGATTGAACTACATAAAAAGCTCCTAAATCATAAAAAATTTATAGACTCTAATTTCAATGTTAGCTGGCTTGATAACGAAAAGATTATTTGATTAATAACATTTAGTTAACCAGATATCATATACTGGATGATCAAATGGTCTTAGCGAAGGACTTGAGCTAAAAGTCCAATCATTAAAAATAAATACTTTATCATTATCTTTATCTGTAATATCCTTTACCTGCATATAAGCTGTTATTTCTGGGCTATCATCAAATTCTGAAATTTTACATTTTAAAAATTTTATAATTAAATTTTCAAATTTCTCTTCTTTGCCAATTTCAAAATTTAAAATACTATTTTTAGAACTTACTTTATCTAGAATTTTTACTTCTACAAAATTATCTTTTAATTTATTATTATCAGCTATTACTTTACTTTCATTATAAAGTATAACAAATATTAAAATTAATATAAATTGAATAATTTTAGTTTTTCCAAGTATTATACTTTTTTTTAATTTCATTATTATTTTTTTTAGGATGGTAAGCTTTTTCAGTACCAGTAGGATTTGGCTGGTGAGGCTTTTGCCATTTAAATTTTTTTAAATCTTGAGATTTTTCTATTTTGTTTTTAGTATAATGAATCCAAGAATACCACTCGCTAGGTATTTTTGTTGCTTCAATTTCTCCATTATAAATTACCCATCTTCTTCCCGTTTTACTTTCATAATATTTATTACCTAAATGATCTTTGCCAACAAGTTTTCCAAAAAATAGAGTTTGTATACCAGTGCCAATGGTTTGATGATTCCACCAAGTGAAAATTTGTTTTATAAATGTCAACATAATTTTTTTAAAAACTTTCAATTTAAAATTGTAAAAAATAAATTAGACTAAAATAATAAATTGTATATAAAATATTTAGCTAAAGATTCAAAAAATAAATTTAAAGGGAATATATGGCAAAATACTTAGTAGAAACTTATTATAATTGCTCATTTAAAGTTAGTCATTATCTTGATGAAATAAATGAAAATGAATTCCAAAAATTGGACAAAAGAGATGATGGAAAATTTGAAATTCTAGATCTCAAATTAGAAAATAGAAAAACTAAGAATCTAGATGGAAAAAATTCAAAAAATACTGAAGAGGCTGAAAAAGATATAAAAACTAGTACAAACCAAACTGCTCAAGCTAAAGTTATAAAAAATGGTAATATATCAAAAATTGTATCTGAAAACATTGGTAAAAGATTTGGTATGCCCGACAGACGAAAAGGATACATTCAAAAAGCAACTATAGGTGATCATAAAGTTTATTTACATACTGGTGAATACGAAGATGGAAAAATTGGAGAAATATTTATTGATACAAGTAAAGAAGGTGAGTTAGTAAAAGCTTTAATGAACAATTTTGCTATAGCTATTTCTTTAGGTTTGCAGTACGGAGTTCCCCTAGATGAATTTGTTAACGCGTACATAGGCACAAAATTTGAACCATCAGGAAAAGTCAATGGAAATGATAGAATTTTAAGTGCTACATCTATTCTAGATTATATTTTTAGGGAGCTAGCAATATCATATTTAAATAGAGAAGATTTGGCACATACACCATCAATAGGAAATGTAGATAAAGTTTCTGATGAAAATTCTTTAGATAATATTGACGATCAAAATCAAATCTTAAAAAATAGTAAAAGATATTTCAAGTAAAGGTTTTTTAAGAAGTGATTATAAAAAAAAACTTGTAGACCTTTCAGATATAAGAATTAATTTAAAAGGAAAAAAATAAATTATTTTTTTTTTATGGATAAATTAAGTTCTTTTAATTGTTCAGGATCTACCTCTGAAGGAGCACTCATCATTAAATCTTGAGCATTTTGATTCATGGGAAACATGGTTACTTCTCTGATATTTTTTTCTTCTGCTAATAACATTACTATTCTATCTATGCCTGGCGCAATCCCTCCATGTGGTGGTGCTCCATAACTTAAAGCATTTATCATTCCGCTAAATTTTTCATTAACAATATTTTTATCATATCCAGCGATTTCAAAGAGTTTGTACATAAGTTCTGGGATATGGTTTCTTATAGCTCCTGATGATAATTCAATTCCATTACAAACAATATCATATTGATATGCTTTTAAGTCAAGAGGTTTTGTAAAATTAATATTATTAATATCTCCTTGCGGCATGGAAAAAGGATTGTGACTAAATTTTATTTGATTTGATTCTTCGTCTTTTTCAAACATTGGATAATCAACAATCCAGCAAAATGCAAATTTATTTTTTTCAATTAAATTTAAATCATTTGCAATTTTTTCCCTAGCTAATGATAAAATTTTTTCTACTTCACTAATCTTTCCACAAGATAAAAAAACTGTATCTCCAACTTCTGCTGATGTTATCTTCATGATTCTGTTTATGGAGTCCGTGTTAAAAAATTTACCAATAGGTCCTTTTCCTTGAATATCTTTATTTTTTTCAATAGTAAAATACGCTAACCCAGAAGACCCTTGCTCTTTAGCCCAGTTATCTATGTTATCAAAAAAGCTTCTAGGTTTGTTTTTTGTCTGTTTTGTTACAATTGCTCTAACACTGGATCCAGCTTTAACTAAATTTTTAAAAATTTCAAATTTTACATCATCTCGAGTAAAAATTTCTGTTACATCTTTGATAATTAAAGGATTTCGTAAATCAGGCTTGTCTGTTCCATACTTGAGCATTGCCTCAGAATATTTAATCCTTGGAAATATCTCATTTAATATTTTATTTTTTGAAAAATTATTAAATAATTTTACCATTAATTTTTCTACTACATTGAAAATATCATCTTGTTCAACAAAAGACATTTCAATATCTAATTGATAAAATTCTCCAGGACTTCTATCTGCTCTAGCATCTTCATCTCTAAAACAAGGGGCAATTTGAAAATATTTATCAAAACCTGAAACCATAATTAATTGTTTAAATTGTTGAGGAGCCTGGGGAAGAGCATAAAATTTACCAGGATTTAATCTGCTCGGAACTAAAAAATCACGAGCTCCTTCAGGGCTAGATGAAGTGAGTATTGGAGTTTGAAATTCCAAAAATCCTAACTTTTCCATTTCTGATCTAATAAAAGAAATTACTTTTGACCTTAGTATAATGTTTTGATGAATTTTATTTCTTCTTAAATCCAAAAATCTATATTTTAATCTTATTTCTTCAGAATATTCTTGTTCACTAAAAACAGGAATTGGCAATTCTTTAGTTTTTCCAAGTATTAGAAAAGAATTTATTTTTATCTCAATTTCCCCAGTTTTAATTTCAGAGTTTATTGTTTCTTTGCTTCTCTCTACAACTTTACCTTTGATATTAATTACAGTTTCTAATGGCAGTTTTTCCAAACTATTAAAATTTTCATTATTTTTTTCAACAACACATTGAGTAATTCCATAATTATCTCTTAAATCTATAAATAATAAATTTCCATGGTCACGTTTTTTATTAATCCATCCTGATAAAGAGACTTCTTTATTTTTTAGTTTTTTTGAGAGCTCACCACAAGTGTGTGTTCTATATTTATTCAAAATATACCTATAATATTTCTTTTATTGTTTTTAAATTAATTGGTTTTTTTTTTTTTAAACTCAATTCGTCAATCTTATATATAAATTCTGCAATTTTTCCATATGATCTATCTATTCTTTTAATTATAAAATCAATAAGTTTCTTATCTATTGTTATTTGTCTATCAGAAAAGCTTTTTAAAATTATTGCAAACATTAAATCGTCATCGGGACTATCAATTTTAGCAAATAGACAGTTTTTAGATCTTGATTTTAAATCGATCAGTTTGAAATCCATTTCATTTATAGGAACTAAGGAGTTAATTAATAAATATTTGTTGTCATTATCTATTAAATTAAATAGAGCATAAAGTATTCTCTCTTCGGTAATATTTATAAAATTGTCTAAAACTATTATTTCAAATAGTTTTAATTCTTTTATAATATCATCGTTTAGTTGCTTTTCCTCAATTTTTTTAGAACTATTTTTTTTACAAAAAATATTTGCTAAATGAGATTTTCCACAGAATTTTTCACCATACAAATTTAAAATATTTTTTTCCCACTTTGGCCACTTTTCTAATATCTCAAAAGCATAAAAATTGCTTTTACTCACATAAAAATCATCATAATTGAAATTTTGTTTATGATTAAAATTTAATAATAATTGATTTAAATCTCTCACTCAACTCTCCAAATTTTAAAAGACGTATTTAATTTTATTTCACCTTTATTAATTTCTTTAATAAATCTATTTGGAGTACCATTAAATATAATTTTATACGTGGTCATTTTACTATCAAAGTTATTTATATAAAAATTTGAAACAAGATCTAATTTAGATAATTCAGTTTCAAGTTTTTTAATTAAATCAATATTTGTTGTATCTACTTGAATTGTTATTGGTAATTTAATAGAGGTATTTACTTGATTTACTTTTTTCCATTGATTTTCAAATTTGGTTTTTAAAGTTGAAATAATTTTTTCTGATTTTTCATGATTATTAAGTTCTACATTATTAAAAATTTTGTTAAATATTATTTTCTCATTATTTAAATTCATTTTAGAAAGAACTTTTAAACTTTTGTCATATTTAAAAAAAATAATTATTAAATAATCTTTTAAATCATACTTAGAAATAATTTCTTTAAAATCATAATCCTCAATATTTTCAAACTTCTTTTTTATTGTCTCAATATCATCCAAGTCCTCATTTGGAAGTATGAAATCTAAAAGGTAAAATTTTTCTCTACTATTATTCCAATTTTTATAAAAATAATTCTCACTATATAGCAAAGCTTCTTTTTTATCTAAATCAACAAGAATTGGCATGGTAAATATTTTTTTTTCTATAGGGATAGATATAAATATATTTTTTTTTTCTAAATAATTTAGGACCAATTTTTTACTAAAATTTACTTCAAATGTTGCAATATATTTATTTTCAGCAAATTTTTCATCAGTCACCGTGAAAGAATCTACTAATCTTTTTATTATTTTTATATTTGTATTTTGAATTTTAAAATAGTCATCTGAAATTGTTATTTTTTTAACTAATTCTAAAAACCCAATTCTAAATGCATTTTCAATTACTATTTGTTTATTAAAGTTTAATTCATATGGTTTTGTAAGTTCAATTTTTGAAATTTTGTAAGTTTCTGCGTTAACAAAGCTTGTGGAAAACTTAATAAATATTACAACGTATATTAAAAAATAAATATACAATCTAATTTTATAAAAATGTTTTCTTTGATACATATAAATCTTTATGAGCAAGAATAATTTAACATATCAGCGGAGTGGAGTTAACATTAAAGACGCTGATAAATTCATAAATTACATTTCTGTTATAGCTAAAAAAACTAAACAAAATAACAAATTTAATAATATAGGAGGTTTTGGTTCAATTTCAAATATTCCAAAAAACATTAAAGACCCTAAATTAGTTGCTAGCACTGATGGTGTTGGAACTAAAATAGAAATAGCAAATCTTTTAAATAAATTTAATACAATAGGAATAGATTTGGTTGCAATGTGTGTAAATGACTTAATCATTCAGGGTGCTAGACCATTATTATTTCTTGATTATATTTCAATCAACAAATTAAATTTAAAAAAATTAAAATCTATTATTAGAGGTATAGTCGAGGGTTGTAAAATTTCAAATTGTGAATTGGCTGGTGGAGAAACTGCTGAAATGCCAGGAACATATTCGGAGGGCAAATTTGATATAGCAGGATTTTCTATAGGTATAGTTGATAAAAAAAAAATACTTTTAAAAAAAAAAATAAAAAAAAATAATCTTATTCTAGCAATTCCTTCAAATGGCTTACACTCTAATGGATTTTCATTAATAAGATATATTATAAACAGAAAAAAAATTAATATAAAAAAAAACATCTTTTTAAAAAAAGAACTTCTTAAGCCTACAAAAATTTATGTTAAAGAAGTTTTAAATCTGCACGAAAAAAAAATTATTAATGGTTGTGCAAATATTACTGGGGGAGGCTTAAAAGATAATATAGTGAGAATTGTACCTGATGGACTATGTGCAAAAATAGATTTAAATAAAATTAAAATACAACCAATATTTAAATGGTTAAAAAACCAAGGTATTAATGATAAAGAAATGTTGAAAACTTTTAATTGTGGAATTGGATTTTGTTTAGTAATTGATAAAAAATATCTAAAAATAATTCAAAAATCATTTATTAAAAATTATAGACCTTATGTTATAGGTAAAATAATTGAAGGAAATACAAAATATCTACCAAATGGTAAAATTAACTGGTAAAAAAAAGTTACTTACAGCAGTTTTTATATCAGGAAGAGGTAGTAATTTAAAATCATTATTCAAATTTTCAAAAAAAAAATCATCACCAATAAAAATTCAAATTGTTTTAACAGATAATAATAACGCAAGAGGTCTTCTTTTTGCTAAAAGAAAAAAAATTAAAATTTTTAAAATTAATTATTCAAATAAAAATGTTGCTGAAAAAAAAATTCAAATAATAATTAAAAAAAATAAAATAAATTTAATTTGCTTAGCTGGATTTATGAAAATTTTGTCAAAAAAATTTATAAATTCATTTAAAGGAAATATTTTAAATATTCACCCTTCTTTACTACCAAAATATAAAGGTTTAAATACGCATGAAAGGGTGATTAAAAATAATGAAAAGTATAGTGGTTGTACAGTCCACTTTGTAAACGATAAATTAGATTCTGGAAAAGTTATTCTTCAAAAAAGGTTAAAAATATTGAAAAATGAAGATGCTTATAAACTATCCAAGAAAATATTAAAAATTGAGCACGAACTATATCCAGAAGCAATAGAAAAATTATTTTCTACTCGTTGAAAAAAAAATCTATCTCTATTTTAGCATTATCAACACTGTCAGAACCATGTACAGAATTTTTATCAATTGATAATCCATATTTTTTTCTTAGAGTTCCTTCTTCTGCTTTTGAAGGGTCAGTTGCTCCCATTAGTTTTCTATTTTCCAAAACAGCATTTTCTTTTTCTAAGATCATTACCACGATAGGGCCTGATGAAAGATAACTACACAAATCATTATAAAATGGTTTAGATTGATGAACTTGATAAAATTTTTCTGCGTCAGATTTTTCAAGTTTTACTTTTTTTTCTTTTACAATTTTAAAGTTATTTTTATTAAATTCATTTTTTATTTCTTCTGACAAGTTACGTTCTACAGCGTCTGGTTTTATAATTGAAAGTGTTTGCTCTATATTACTCATGATATTCCTCAATAAATTTATTTAATAATCTTACACCATATCCTGTTGCACCGCTCGAGTTTAAAGCCCCTCCGTATTTTGAAAAAGCCATTCCAGCAATATCCAGGTGAGCCCAGGGCGTTTTGTTAATAATGAATCTTTGTAAAAATTGAGCTGCTGTAGTTGAGCCAGCACCACCAACATAATTTATATTTTGCATATCTGCATTTTTTGAGTCCATAAGTTTATCAAAATTTTTATGAAGAGGCATTCTCCATAATTTTTCATCAACTCTATCGCCAGCTTCAATTAATTGTTTTGATAATTTATCGTCATTCGAAAAAAGTCCTGCATACTCTGAACCCAAAGAAACAATTATTGCTCCAGTTAAAGTTGCTAGATCAACAATTAATTTAGGCTTAAATTTTTTTTCTGTGAAAGTTAAAGCATCGGCTAAAACTAATCTACCTTCAGCATCAGTATTTAATACCTCAATAGTTTTTCCACTATAAGATTTCACAATATCGCCGGGTCTTTGTGCATTTCCGCTTACCATATTCTCAACTAGACCTACTGCACCAACTGCGTTAACTTTTGCTTTTCTTAAAGCTAAAGTTTTCATTAAACCTACTACAGCAGCTGAGCCTGCCATATCATAAGTCATATCTTCCATGAATCTTGCTGGTTTAAGTGAGTAACCACCAGTGTCAAAACAAACTCCTTTACCAACAAAAGCTAAAGGTTTAGATTTGGATTTTGCCCCATTCCATTCCATTGTTACAAGATATGATCCTTTTACGCTCCCTTGACCAACGCCAAGTAAAGCATTGAAACCTAATTTTTTTAATTTTTTTTTATCATAAACTGTTACTTTTATTCCAAGTTTTTTTAATTTAATTAATCTTTTTGCATATTCATCTGGATGTAAAATATTTCCAGGTTCTGAGACTAAATCTTTTGTAAAATTTACCCCATTTAATAACGCATTCATTCTATTTTTAGATTGTTGATCATTTACATTTTTTTTCTTCCAAATATTAAAATTTATAATCTTATTTTTTTTTTTAGATTTATATAAATTGAATTCATAAGATTTAAGCTCAGATCCATGTATAAAAGAGTCAAATTTAATTTTATTTATTACTGATGGAAAACTAGATCCTAGTATCAGAACTTCATTAACTTGGTTATTTTTGGTGTAATCATAAAATTTTGCTCCTAATTTTTCAGATTGAAAAAAGTCATTTTTCTTAGCTAACAAAATAATTATTATTTTTTGATCAAAGTCTAAATTTATTGATGAAATTTTGTTATCTTTAATTTTGTTGTTATTTTTTAAAAAATTAATTATTTTTTGGTTTGTCTTATCTTCAAAAATCCCCTTAAATTCAGAAATTTTACTGTCAGTCGCTAGAATTATGGCTTTATTTTTTATTTTGCCATTTTTTCCATCTAAATATTTTATTTTTAAAGCCATTTGTATTAAATATAGTATAGGTCGTGATGTATATATGTATCAAAATAATAAATTTCAATGAAAAAATTAATATATAGAAGCTTTTTAAAAGATATAGGAATATTTTTTATTTTAAGCACATTAAGCTTATCTTTAGTTGTATGGGTTATTCAATCTGTGAACTATTTAGACCTGGTTTCAGAGGATGGACACAGTTTAAAAGTATATTTTTTATACTCGTTATTTAGCTTACCCAAAATTATCAGCAAAATACTTATGTTCTCATTTTTTATTTCAGTTTTCTATATAATTTTAAAATATGAGGAGAGTAATGAAATTTTGATATTTTGGATACATGGCATAAAAAAAATTGAATTTATAAATAATATTTTAAAATTCTCATTAGTGGTTTTACTTATTCAATTTTTTCTAAATATATTTATTGTTCCAAAAACACTTGATACCGCAAGATCATTTTTAAGAACTTCCAATATTGATTATTTTCCCTCGCTAATTAAATCAAAAAAATTTATTGATGCTGTAAATAATTTAACAATATTTATTGAAAAGAAAAATTCCAATGGTGAATTCGAAAATATATTTTTAAAAGATAAATACTCTGTGGAAAATTCTCAAATAATTTCTGCGAAGAAGGGTAAAATTATAAAAAGAAATCAAGAACATTTATTAATTTTAGACCAAGGAAAAATTGTAAATATCGATGATAATAAAGTTACAAATATAAAGTTTACAAAAACTGAATTTAACCTATCAAAATATACAACAAAAACTACAGTTTGGCCAAAGGTACAGGAACTTGAAACATCTGATTTATTAAAATGCATTTATTATGTTGAGAATACTGATGCACTGAGGTTTAATAATATTACAAAAATATACAACTGTGATTCTAAAAATTTAGATAATATTTTACAAGAAACTTCTAAAAGAATTATTAAACCAATTTATATTCTGATTGTTTCTCTTATTTCATCTTTAATTATTTTAAAATCAAGAGATGAACAAAACAATAATTTTTATAAAATGATACTTTTTTTTCTTGGTATTTTACTAATAACACTTTCTGAAATTACAAGCTCCTCAATAGAATATTATTCTTATAAGAGAAATTTTTTTATATTTTTACCTTTTTTAATAGTAATTTTTTCATATTTATATTTAATAATAAAAACATCATCTCCCAAGGCTAAAAAAATATGATTATAAAATTTTATCAAAACTATTTAATAAGAACTTTCTTAAAAGAACTTGTGATAGTTTTTTTTGTTTTTATGTCGTTAATATTTATTTTAAATATTATATCTGAAGTAAGATATTTTATGAATCTTGATCTAGGATTTTATTATCCTATATTTATTACTTTATTGAATCTTCCATCTGTAATTTTTGAAATCTTTCCTTTTATTATTTTAATATCTACTCAACTATTTTTTGTTAAACTATATGAAAAAAATGAACTTATAATTTTAAAAAATTATGGAATTGATAATATTAAACTTTTAAATATAATAATATTAACTGCAATTATAATTGGATTGTTAATAACAACTGTATTTTATACTTTTTCATCAAGTTTAAAACATTCATACTTATATTTTAAAAATCAACATTCAAATGATCAAAAATACTTGGCTGTTGTAAATCAGAATGGTCTTTGGATTAAAGATGAAATTGAAAATAAAATAAATATTATTAATGCTGATAGGATTGAAAAATATGAACTGAAAACTATTACTATTAGTCAATTAGATCTTAATTTTAATTTAATAAAAACGATTAAAGCTTCTTCTGCTAATATTGTAAAAAATGAGTGGATTCTTAAAAATACCGAAATTTTTACTATAGGTGAACCTAAGATAAAATCTGGCGAACTTAAATTTAATACTAACTTTAATGTAGAAAAAATTAATAATATGTTTTCAGATTTATCATCATTAAATTTTTTTGAATTATTCAGTTTACATAAAGACTATAAATTATTTGGCTATTCAACTACAGAAATTGAGTCACATTTGCATAAACTTTATTCTATGCCAATTTACCTAACTATAATGGCTACCATTGGAGCAATTTTAATGTTTAACGTTAAACTTTATAGTTCAAGAGCTCTTAATATAGCTTTTGGAGTAATTATTTCTGTACTAATTTATTATCTAGATTATTTTGTAAACCTATTAGGAAAAAATGAGTATGTTCCAATAATAGTATCTATTTGGATGACGCAGTTAATTTTATTTATTATATGTATAATAGGAACCTTGAAACTTAATGAGAAATAAAATTAATTTAATATTAACATTTGTAAGTTTAATCTTTTTTGTAAATTTATCTTTAGCTGAAGAAATAAATTTTGAATCAAACGAGATTGAAATTTTAAATAAAGGAGAGTTATTAAAAGCGACTGGGAATGTAAAAGCAACTGTAAATGATGGATTAGTTATATCAGGAGATAGATCAGAATATAATAAATCAAATTCGATATTATCGATAACTGGAAATGTTTTAGTTGACGATAAAGAAAAAAATATTTTTTTGAAAACTGATCAAGTTATTTATAATAAAGAAAAAGAAACTATATATACTAAAGGAAAAACAATATCAAAAATTGATAATAAGTATGAAATAATAGGTGGTGGATTATTTCATGATAGAGTTGAAATGATTTTTTCTTCTAAAGAAAATACAATTATCAAAGATAATTTAGGCAATATATTTGAAACTGAGGAATTTAAGTTTGAGGTAAATAAAAAGATAATTAATGCAAAAGTTCTTTTATTAAGTGACGAATTTGGAAATAAATATAATTTTAGTGATGCTGTTGTTAATTTAAATAAAAATGAAGTTTTAGCAAGAGATGTTAGTGTGGATTTTAAAAATTCTCTTTTTGGAAATATTAATAACGAACCAAGATTAAAAGGAAACGCTGTGGTTTCCAACAAAGATGAAACAAGCATTTATAAGGCAGTATTTACTACATGTAAAAAAATTAAAGGAAAAAATTGTCCTGCATGGAGTATCTCTGCTGAAGAAGTAAAACATGACAGAACAAAAAAAATTATAAAATATAAAAATGCATGGTTAAAAATATTTGATAAGCCAATATTATATTTTCCAAGTTTTTTTCACCCAGATCCAAGTGTTAAAAGACAATCTGGTTTTTTAAGTCCTATTTTATTAAATTCTTCTTATTCAGGTCAGTCAATACAAATACCTTATTATAAGGTATTATCGAAAAGTAAGGATCTAACTATTTCTCCAAGAATATTTTTTGATGATAGTATACTTTTACAAACAGAATATAGACAAGCCAACAAAAACTCAGATGCAATTATAGATTTAAGTTTTAATAAGGACGACGACAAATCAAGGTCACATTTCTTTGCCAATTTAAATGGTACTACTTCGAAAGAAAATAGTTTTGAGATAAATATTCAAAAGGTAAACAGTGATAAATATTTAAAATTACATGAAATCAGATCTTCACTTTTAAAAGATGAAACAACTTTAAACTCATTTTTAAAGCTACAAAGTGATAACCAAAATTATAATTTAGATGCTTCTGTTGAAATATTTGAAGATTTGTCAAAAAATAACCACGATAGATTCGAATACATATATCCAAATTATAATTTTTCAAAAAATCTTAAAAATTTAAATTCATATAATGGAAACTTAAATTTTGCTTCGAGTGGTTTTCAAAAAAAATACGATACTAATGTTTACGAGGCTAGAGTAATTAATGATTTAAAATATAGCTCAGATTCATTTATAAAAAACGGTTTTTTAAACAGATTTGATTTTTTAGTTAAAAATGTAAATACAAATTCTGATAATTCGACTAATTATAATGACACTGTAGAAAATAAATTATTATCAACAATAATGTTTGAAAGCAGGTATCCCCTATTTAAAAATAATAATAATCTAAATAAAAATTTTACACCTATAATTTCAGCAAGATATAGTCCAACTGAGACTAAAAATTTGAAAGGGCTGGATAGAAGAATTGATTTCAGTAACGTTTTTTCTTTAAATAGACTTGGAGAAAGTGATGCTTTAGAAGGTGGAGAGTCAGTTACTTTAGGAATAGAATATTCTGAAAATGACGCAAATAAGGATGAGTTATTATCAATTGGCCTAGCAAGCATAATAAGGAATAAAAAAAATGATGACTTGCCAACAAAATCTACGCTGGGTCAAAAAAATTCAGATATTTTTGGTGAAATTAGTTTCCGACCAACCAAACATATAAACTTTGAATATGATTTTTCAATTGATAATAATTTTGATAGAGCAAACTATAATTTGCTTAGAGCAGGACTGAATATAAACAACTTCATAACTTCATTTGAATTTTTAGAAGAAGATAATTTTATTGGAAATAAAAGCTATATTACAAATAATACAAAATATATGTTTGATAATAATAATTCTTTATCCTTTAGTGGAACAAAAAATTTAGATAAAGGGATTAGTGAATACTATAATCTAATTTATGAGTATCAAAATGATTGTTTAAGTGCGGCAGTTGAATATAATAAAACTTTTTATAGCGATGGAGATCTTAAACCACAAAATAATATATTCTTCATGATAAAAATACTTCCTTTTGCAGATCTGAGTAGTCCTGCAGCATCATTGTATTAAAAATGTTTAAAAAAATCATCTTAATAATATTTATTTGCTCTTTTTTTTTAACTAATTTTGCAAATTCTGAAAATAAAGTTTTTATCAAATTCAAAATAGATAATGAAATAATTACCAATATTGATTTAGAAAATGAAAGGAATTATTTAATAGCTTTGAATAATAATTTAAGAAATGTATCAGATAAAGAGCTAGCAAAATTATCCAAAAATTCATTAATTAAAGAAAAAATAAAAACAAAAGAGTTGGTTAAATTCTTTGATTTAGAAAAAGTAGAAACCTTTGGTGAAAAAATAACAAAAAATTATTATGAAAAAATTGGAATTAACAGCAAAGAAGATTTTAAAAAATATCTCTCAAATTTTAAATTACAATATAAGGATGTTAAGCGAAAATTAACTATAGAAGCTATGTGGAATAGATTAATTTATAAAAAATATAATGATAAACTTAATATTAACAAAGATAGACTTAAAGAAAATTTATCAAATAAAATTAAAAATAGCCCAAAAGAAATGATAGAGTACAATTTAAGCGAAATTATTTTTGACTTGAAATCAAATGAAGACGTAGAAAATAAATATAAAATAATTCAAAACAATATTACTAAATATGGTTTTAAAGAAACTGCTTCTTTAATAAGTATATCTGATACATCAAATTCTGGGGGAGAAGTTGGATGGATAAGAAAAACACATTTATCTAAAAAAATAATTCAAAATTTAGCTTCTGTAAATGTTGGAGAATATACGAAACCTATTCAGGTTAACAATGCTTTTATAGTTTTAAAAATTAATGACACAAGAAAAATTGATAAAGAAATAAATTTTGACAATGAATTTGAAAAATTATTAATAATTGAAAAAAATAAACAGCTCAATAATTTTTCAATAATTCACTTTAACAAAATCAAAAAAAATATAAATATTAGTGAAATATAAACCCTTATTAATAGTACTTGGTGAACCATATAGCACTTTTTCAGAAATAGTATTTAAATATTTTAAATCTAAAAAAAGAACTAAAAATCCAATATTATTTATTGGATCATCAAAATTAATTGAAAAACAAATGATAAAATTAAATTATAAAATTAAAATAAAAAAAATAAAAATAGAAGAAGTTGGAAAAAATTTTTTAAACCACAATAATATAAATATTATTGATGTTAATTTTAAATTTAAAAAAACTTTTGATAAAATTTCAAAAAGTTCATCTAATTATTTAAGAGAATGTTTTGATATTTCTTTGCATTTACTAAAAAAAAATAAATGTATAGCCTTAGTCAATGGACCAATATCAAAAAAATATTTTTTAAATAAAAAATATCTTGGTATTACAGAATATTTGACTAAAAAAACAAAAACAAAGAATAGTGCTATGCTAATTTATAACTCTAATTTTTCAGTATCACCAATTACAACTCATTTGCCAGTTAATAAAATAAGTAAAAATTTGACAAAAAAAAATATTATAAAAAATGTTTTGCTGATTAATAATTTTTACAAAAATAATTTAAAAAAGTTACCAGAAATAGCTGTATTAGGTCTTAATCCACATTGTGAAACAATTAATAGATTAAGTGAAGAAGATATGATTATAAAACCAGCAATTACAAGTTTATTAAAGAAGAAAATTAAAATTCAAGGACCTTATCCGGCGGATACTTTTTTTAGTAGAAAAAATATCAAAAAATTTGATGTAGTTGTAGGTATGTACCATGATCAAGTTTTAACGCCAATGAAAACAGTATTTGGATTTAATGCTATTAATATTACTTTAGGTTTGCCATTTCTAAGAGTTTCACCTGATCACGGTACTAATAATGCAATGATTGGAATGAATAAATCGAGTCCTGAATCTTTGTTTACGTTAATTAATTTTTTTAATAAATATTATGGTCGTTAGACCTAAAAAAAGTCTCGGACAAAATTTTTTAATAGATAATAATGTAATTAATATAATCATAGAACAAGGTAACATAAGTAATAAAGATGTGGTGTTAGAAATTGGACCTGGAACTGGAAACTTAACTAATAAAATTTTAAATAAAAAACCAAAAAAATTAATTGTAATCGAAAAGGATACAAATTTATCAAATGAGTTAAACAAAAAATTTAACGATAAAATTAAAATTATTAATGATGATATTTTGAAAATAAATGAGAAACAAATATCTGATGAAAAAATGATAGTATTTGGAAATCTTCCTTATAATATATCATCACAAATCTTAGTTAAATGGATTAAATTAAGTTATTTAAATTTTTTTTCTAAAAGATTTATATTAACTTTTCAAAAAGAAGTTGCTGACAGAATAATAGCTAAATTTAATGAAAAAAATTATGGAAGATTATCTATTTTATCTTCATGGAGAATGGATATTCAAAAAATTAGAGATATAAGTCCTAAGTGTTTTTCTCCAGTGCCAAAAGTTGAAAGTACAATTCTTTTATTAAAACCAAAAAATAATTTCTTTGAATTAAAAAATCCAAAAAATCTGGAATATATTACTAACATTTTTTTTAATCAAAAACGAAAAATGATAAAAAAACCTTTAAATTTACTATTTAAAAATTCTGAGGTTATTGTTGATAAGCTAAAACTTAGACTTTCATCTCGTCCTCAAAATTTAAGTCCAGAAGATTATTTAAAAATTTGCAAAGAATATGAAAATTTATTGTAATAATTTAATTATATGGTCTTCGATTCTTTTAAAATTATAATTAACTTTTTTATTATTTAAATTGCTATTAATTATTGAAAAAATTTCTTTATAACATTTTTCTAAATCATCGTTAATTACAATATAGTCATAATTCTTCCAATGTTGTAAATCTTTTTCAAACTGCTTCATTCTTTCATTCACAATTTTTTCATCTTTAGAGTCTCTTTGTTTCAATCTTTTTAGTAAAACGCTCTTGCTTGGAGGTAATATAAAAAATGTAATTAATTTATAATTTAAATTTTTTTTTCTTATCTGATCTGCTCCTTGCCAATCGATATCAAAAACTACATTATTTCCTTTTATTAGTTCTTCGTAAACTTTTTGTTTTCTGGAGCCATAAAGGTTTTTAAATACCTCGGCGTACTCTAAAAATTCATCATTATTAATCAGTTCGTTAAATTCATCTTTATTAACAAATATATAATCTTTACCATTTATTTCATTTGTCCTTGGATGTCTTGTTGTGTGAGATATAGAAACTGAAAAATTATTATTAGCTGAAATTTTCTTGGTAAGTGTGGTTTTGCCTGCTCCAGATGGGGAAGATAAAATTATCATTGTCCCGTCTTTTGCTGAAGACATTATAATATAAGATTAGTTTGATTTGCTCTCTATAAATTTAATAGCATCGCCAACAGTCAAAATTTTTTCTGCCTCACTGTCAGATATCTCTGATCCAAATTCTTCTTCAAAAGCCATAACCAATTCGACAGTGTCAAGACTGTCTGCACCAAGATCATCTATGAAACTAGATTCCTCGGTTACTTTAGCTTCGTCTATACCTAAATGGTCCGCTACAATTTTTTTTACTTTACTTGAAATATCATCAGACATTTTGTTCCTTTTTGTTTTTATTTGTTAATAATTTATTAACAGCTTTTGTCAAGCCATATACATGCCTCCATTAACATGAATTGTTTCACCAGTTATATATGATGCTGCATCAGACGACAAAAAAGCAACTGTATTAGCAACATCATTACCTGTGCCCAATTTGGCCATAGGTATCTTGGAAATAAGTATCTCCTTTATGTTTTCAGCAATATTATCTGTCATTTTTGTTTGAATAAATCCGGGAGAAACACAATTTAATGTTATATTTTTTTTTGCATATTCGATCGCTAATGATTTTGTCATTCCTATTATACCAGCTTTAGATGCAGCATAATTTGATTGGCCAAGATTACCCGTGTGACCAACTATTGATGTTATATTTATCACTCTGCCATATTTATTTTTTAACATTTTTTTTATACCATATTTGCAAAGTAAAAAAGTGGAGCCTAAATTAATATCAATAACTTTTTTCCACTCATCATATTTCATTCTTAAAGAGAGATTGTCCATATTAACACCTGCATTATTAATTAAAATGTCTAAACCACTTAAACTTGAATTTGCCTTTTCAACAAATTGTTCAATTTGATCGTGTTCTGAAATATCAAATTTTAAAATTTTTATTTTTGGAAAATTTTTTTTAAGAAGATCAAGTTTTTCATTTTTAGTTCCGGTTGCTAAAACATCTCCTCCTAAAGAAGTAAATTTTTCTACTAGTGCGTTTCCTATTCCCCCAGTAGCTCCTGTTATTAATATTTTTTTATTATTAAAATCAATCATTCAAATTAAACTTTTTTAAATCATCTATATCATTTATAGATACCAATTCTACACTTCTATCAATTCTTTTGATTAAACCAGATAATACTTTTCCAGGACCAATTTCAATAAATTTTTTAATTCCATTTTCTATCATATAAAGTACACTTTCTCTCCATTTCACTGGACTTTCAATTTGTTTAATTAATAATTCTTTTATTTCATTTGAGTTTTTAGTTTCTTTAGCTGTAACATTGGAAATAATTGGATTATCTGGATCCTTGAAGTTCGTTTCTACTATTTTTTGTTTCATTATTTCAGTAGCTGACCTCATTAGCTTACAATGAAAAGGTGCGCTAACCGGCAATTTTATATTTTTAATTGATTTCGAATTTAAATCTTCAATCAGTAAATCTATGTCTTTTAAATTACCACTTAATACCACTTGACCATTTGAATTATCATTCGCAATAAAACATTCATATTTATTTTTATTATTGTTCAAGATTTCATTTATATTATTTATTTCTGTTCCTAATACAGCGAGCATACCTCCTTGACCTTTAGGTACTGCCGCTTGCATAGCTTTACCTCTTTCTTTTAACAGCATAATTGCATTATCAAAAGTTAAAGAATTGCTAGCAGCTAAAGCTGAGTATTCTCCTAATGAATGGCCAGCAAAGTATTTTGCATTTTGTAAATTAATTTTTGACTCCCTTTTGACTGTCTCAAAAATAGAATAACTCACTAAAAAAATAGCAGCCTGTGTATTTTCAGTATTATCTAAAGTTTCTTTTGGCCCCTCTAATATAATTTTACTAATCGAATAACCTAGAATATCATCTGCTCTAATAAATAATTTTTTAACAAAATCATATTTATCATATAGATTTTTACCCATAGCGACAGATTGTGAACCTTGACCAGGAAATATTACTGAAAACATAGAAAACTATATTAATCTTAGCATTTTTTTGTGTTGTAATTAAAATCTTATAATAGTATATCCTCTTTTTTTTAAAGAATAAAATATGAACTTATACGAACATACAATAATTGCTAGACCTGATACCAGCACAGGTCAAATAAAACAAATACAGGATAAATACTCAAAAATAGTAGAAAAATTTGAAGGTAATATAGTTAAGACTGAAAATTGGGGATTATTGAATTTTTCTTATTTAATA
>CACGVK010000009.1:0-27708 GCA_902576565.1 uncultured Pelagibacteraceae bacterium
TGAGTCTGAGCCTGGAACTTGTAAAGATAGAGATATTTTAAGATTTGAACCTCATAAGTTAATAGAGGGTTGTTTAATCACATCTTACGCAGTTGGAGCACATAAGTGTTATATTTATGTTAGAGGAGAATATTTTTCAGAAGGTGTAAAATTACAGAATGCTATTAATGAGGCATACGAAAAAGGACTAATTGGTAAAAATGCATCAGATACTAATTGGGATTTAGATATTTATATTCATTATGGTGCAGGCGCTTATATATGTGGAGAAGAAACTGCATTACTAGAGAGTATTGAAGGAAAAAAAGGTCAACCAAGATTAAAACCACCCTTCCCAGCATTAATAGGATTATACGGTTGTCCAACCATAGTGAATAATGTCGAGACAATTGCTGTTGTTCCTACAATTTTAAAAAGAGGAAGTAAATGGTTTGCTTCACTAGGTAAAAAGAAAAACACAGGTACAAAAATATTTTGTATTTCTGGAAATGTTAATAATCCATGTAATGTAGAAGAGGAAATGGGTATTTCTTTAAAAGAGTTAATAGAAAAACATGCGGGAGGAGTAATTGGTGGTTGGGATAATTTGAAAGCAGTTATACCAGGAGGATCATCAATGCCACTTTTACCTAAAGAAATATGTGAAAAACTTACAATGGATTTTGACACATTAATTGAAAACAA
Organism: uncultured Pelagibacteraceae bacterium; assembly: GCA_902576565.1. GTDB lineage: Bacteria > Pseudomonadota > Alphaproteobacteria > Pelagibacterales > Pelagibacteraceae > Pelagibacter. Next base: position 685 of record CACGVK010000009.1, read on the forward strand.
AAGTGGATTAGGAACAGCTGGCATAATTGTTATAAACAATGATCAAGATATTATTAAATGTATGGCCAGAATAGCACGTTTTTATAAACACGAAAGTTGTGGACAATGTACACCTTGTAGAGAAGGATCAGGATGGATGTGGAGAATGTTAGAAAGAATGGCTCGGGGAGAAGCATCAAGAGAAGAAGTTGATATGTTATTAGATGTAACTAAACAAATAGAGGGGCATACTATATGTGCTTTTGGAGAAGGTTCAGCCTGGCCGATACAAGGATTGTTAAGACATTTTAAAAAGAGGTTGCCAAAAGAAATGATTTCAATCCTTTAGTAAACAAAAATAGAAATATACCTTATTTAGTAGATCAACATTTACTAGAAAAATAAAATGATAAAACTAAAAATAAATGAAATTGATATAGAAGTAGAAGATGGAACAACGGTTTTACAAGCTTGCGAAAAAGCAGGTTTTGAGATTCCTCGATTTTGTTATCATGAAAAACTTTCAATTGCGGGTAATTGTAGAATGTGTCTGGTAGAAATGGAAAAATCTCCAAAACCTATAGCATCATGTGCAATGCCAGCGTCAGATGGAATGAATATAAAAACTAATACTCAGTTAGTTGAAAAAGCTAGAAAGGGTGTTATGGAGTTTTTATTAGCTAACCATCCATTGGACTGTCCAGTATGTGATCAAGGTGGAGAATGTGATCTTCAAGACCAATCAATGTTCTATGGTATAGACAAATCAAGATACAAAGAAAACAAAAGGTTTGTACCAGATAAATATATGGGTCCACTAATTAAGACTCAAATGACTCGATGCATCCATTGTACACGCTGTATTAGGTTTGCTACTGAGATTGGAGGAGTTCCTGAACTTGGAGCAATAGGAAGAGGTGAAGATATGCAAATCACTACATACCTTGAAAAATCTATGGAGTCAGAATTGTCCGCAAATGTAATTGATTTATGTCCCGTAGGTGCTTTAACATCTAAACCCTATGTATTTGAAGCAAGACCTTGGGAATTAAAAAAGACAGAAACAATAGATGTTATGGATGCAGTAGGCTCTAACATAAGAGTCGATACATATGGATGGGAAGTAAAGAGAGTGCTGCCGAGGATAAATGAAGATATTAATGAGGAATGGATATCTGATAAAACAAGATATTCGTGTGATGGTCTTAAAAACCAAAGACTAGATGTTCCATACTTTAGAGACAAAAATGAATTTAAAAAAATTTCGTGGGAATATGCAAATCAAATTATAATAGAAAAAATTAATAATACTGCACCAGAAAAAATAGCTGGTTTAACTGGTGATTTAACGAATATGGAAACAGGCTACATAATTAAAGAATTTTTTAGCAAAACGATTAAATCTAAATTTTTAGATTGTAGAAATGGAGAATATTATATTAACAACAATAATAGAGAAAATTATATTTTTAATTCAAATATAAATGGAATTGATGAAAGTGATTTAATAATTTTAATTGGAACGAACCCTAGATATGAAGCAACAATATTAAATTTAAGAATTAGACAATCTTATTTAAAAAATAAGACTGAAATATATTCATTAGGCGATATTGGTGAACAAACTTATCCATATTCAATTTTACAAAATAGCTCAGATGAAATTAAAAATATATTAGAAAATGAAAATAGTGAAATTGCCGGCAAAATTAAAAAATCATTAAAGCCAATTATTATTATAGGTCAATCAGTATTAAAATTGAAATCAGGAAAATATATTTTTGAAAATATTAAGGATTATTTAATAAAAAATAATAAAATAAATGACCAATGGAAAGCTTTAAATATTTTGTCAAATAATGCTGCAACAGTTGGCTCTTACGACCTAGATCTTTTAAGTGGAAATGGTAATCAAAATCCTACATTAACAAAAATTAAAGAAAACAATTTTGAAATTGTTTTTTTATTTGGACAAGATGATTTAAACTTTAATAAAAAAGATGAGTTTGTAATTTATATAGGAAGTCATGGTGACAGAGGAGCTGAACTAGCAAATATTATATTGCCAGGGGCGTCTTTTACAGAGCAGGAAGGTCATTTTACCAATTTAGAAGGAAAAATTCAAAAGGCCTATAGAGCATCATATCCTCCTGGACAAGCTAAAGAAGATTGGGAAATAGTAAATAATCTTTCTAAGTTAATAAAAAGAAAGAAGTTATTTAATAATAAGAATGAATTAATTGATGCAATGTTTAATTATTTAAAGTTAAACAAGAAAGAAGATAATACAATTGATTCAGATTGTGCTTTTATAAGTGAAAAAATACATGTAGATCAAATTGACTATTATTTTTCAAATGTTGTATCTAGAGCTTCAAAAACTATGGCAGAGTGTAGAAGTGAGAAAATTAAAACTAAAAGAACTGGAACAGAAGGATAAATGATCGAATATATAAATATTTTATTTAGTGAGATCTATAAATTATTTTTTTTATTGATACCTTTGCTTACAGCAGTTGCGTTGATAGTTTGGTTGGATCGTAGAGTCTGGGCATTTGTTCAAAAAAGAAGAGGTCCAAACGTAGTTGGGCCATTTGGATTATTTCAATCTTTAGCTGATGCCCTAAAATATATGTTCAAAGAAATTATAATTCCTGCAAGTTCAAACAAAATTATCTTTATTTTAGCACCAATTGTTACAATGACATTGGCCTTAATATCTTGGGCTGTAATTCCATTCAGTGAAAGTTTTGTAATTGCAGATATTAATGTAGGTATACTTTATTTATTTGCTGTCTCTTCCTTAGGAGTTTATGGAATTATTATGGGAGGATGGGCATCAAATTCAAAATATCCTTTTTTAGGATCAATAAGATCTGCAGCTCAAATGGTATCCTATGAGGTATCGATTGGAATTATAGTTATAAATGTATTACTCTGTGTAGGCTCACTAAATCTTACAGATATAGTTTTAGCACAGAAAGAAATATGGTTCATAATTCCATTGTTTCCAATGTTTATAATTTTTTTTATTTCTGCCTTAGCGGAAACAAATAGACCACCATTTGATTTACCAGAAGCAGAGGCAGAATTAGTTGCTGGTTATCAAACAGAATATTCAGGAATGATGTATGCCATGTTTTGGTTGGGAGAATATGCAAATATACTTTTAATGTGCGCGATGGGATCAATTCTTTTTTTAGGAGGATGGTTGACTCCTTTAAATTTTTTTCCTTTTGATCAAATTCCGGGTCCACTTTGGTTCATATTAAAAATACTTTTTTTATTTGTTCTTTTTGCTTTAGTTAAAGCAATAGTACCAAGATATAGATATGATCAACTTATGAAACTTGGTTGGAAAATTTTTTTACCATTCTCTTTAGTCTGGCTTGTTATTACAGCAAGTTATTTATTCTATTTTAATTTACTTCCAGTAGGACAATAATGAAACTTTCAAGAATTTTTAAAACTATATTTATGATTGATTTTATTACTGGATTAGTAATTGCCATCAAAGAAATTTTTAAACCAAAAAAAACTATCAATTATCCTTTTGAGAAAGGAAAAATTAGTCCAAGATTTAGAGGTGAACATGCGTTAAGAAGATATCCAAACGGAGAAGAAAGGTGTATCGCATGTAAGCTATGCGAAGCTGTATGTCCTGCACAAGCAATTACAATAGAATCATCCGAAAGATCAGATGGTAGTAGAAAAACAACTAGGTACGATATAGATATGCTTAAGTGTATATATTGTGGATTATGTGAGGAGTCATGTCCTGTAGATGCTATTGTCCAAGGGCCAAATTTTGAATTTGCAACAGAAACTCGTGAGGAATTGTATTACAATAAAGAAAAACTTTTAGAAAATGGGGATAGATGGGAAAATATCTTGGCTGCAAATATAAAGGCTGACAACCCATATAGATAATAAATGATTATTCATTCTATATTCTTTTTTATTTTCTCTTTTATAGCAATAGTTTCTGCTATTATGGTAACTGCCTCTAAAAATACAGTCCATTCTGTTTTTTTTTTAATTTTGGATTTTATTAGTATTTCATGCCTCTTTATTATGATTGGTGCAGAATTTTTAGGAATGATGATGTTGATAGTATATGTTGGAGCTGTTGCTGTACTATTTTTATTTGTTGTTATGATGTTAAATGTATCTCAACAAAAAAACCAATGGTTTGCTTCAACTATAAGTAGCACTCATATTCCTATGGGATTATTAATAAGTGTAATTATTTTTTTTGAAATAATTATAGTTATAGCAGGTTGGAAATATAAACCAGAAATATTAAATTCTTTTCCAAATAGTATCGATTCAGAAATCACAAATACTCATTCTATAGGATATGTACTATACACAGATTATATTCATGTTTTTCAAATATCGGGAATGATTCTGCTTACTGCCATGATAGGTGCTATTGTTTTAACTTTTCGACAAAGAACTGGATTAAAAAGACAGAGTTACTTAAAGCAAATTTCTAGAGAAAGAGACGAAAGTGTAGAATTAAAAAAAGTAGAAAGTAAAAAGGGAGTTAAAATAGATGTTTGAAATAGGTCTTGGACATTATTTAACACTTGGCGCAATAATATTTACCATAGGTATAGCTGGAATTTTTTTAAACAGAAAAAATATTATAGTTATATTGATGAGCATTGAATTGATATTATTAGCAGTAAATATCAATTTAGTATCATTTTCTATTTATTTAAATGATATTGGAGGCCAAATTTTTACTCTATTTATTCTTGCTGTAGCAGCGGCAGAGGCAGCAATTGGTTTAGCAATAATTGTTGTTTATTTCAGAAATGCAGGAACTATAAGAGTAGAAGAAATTAACAGACTGAAAGGTTAGAATGGAATACCCTGTATTATTTTTACCTTTAGTCGCATCTATAATTTCAGGTTTTTTTGGAAAAATAATTGGTGATAGATTTTCACAATTAATAACTTGTCTTTTTGTTTTTATTTCAGCAATTTTATCAATTGTTATATTTTATAAAGTATTAACTACAGGATATGAAAATAATTTAATTATATCTACTTGGCTTAGTTCAGGAAGTTTAAGCGTTAATTGGTCAATTAAAATTGACACATTGTCATCAGTAATGCTTTTAGTGGTTACATCTATATCCTTCTTAGTACATATATACTCAATAGGATATATGTCACACGATCCAAATAAACCTAGATTCATGTCATATCTTTCACTTTTTACTTTTTCAATGCTTACATTGGTAACTTCTGATAATTTTTTGCAATTATTTTTTGGATGGGAAGGTGTTGGTTTATGTTCTTATTTTTTAATTGGTTTTTGGTATAAAAAAGAAAGTGCTAACGCTGCAGCGATAAAAGCATTTTTAGTAAATAGAGTAGGTGATTTTGGTTTTGCATTAGGTATTTTTTTAATTTTTTATACATTTGGAAATATAAATTATACTGAAGTTTTTAATCAAGTTCCCTTAATCAAAGATCAAGAAATTTCATTAATTGGATTGAAAATAAATTCAATTAATTTAATTTGTATACTTTTATTTATTGGAGCTATGGGTAAATCAGCTCAAATATTTCTACACACTTGGTTACCTGATGCTATGGAGGGACCTACTCCAGTTTCTGCTCTAATACATGCTGCAACTATGGTTACGGCTGGAGTTTTTTTAGTTGTAAGATGCTCACCATTATTTGAATATTCTGAATTAGCTTTATCGTTAATAACAATAATTGGAATGACAACAGCCATATTCGCAGCTTCAGTTGCTCTTGTCCAAAATGATATAAAGAAAATTATTGCATATTCAACTTGTAGTCAACTCGGGTATATGTTTTTTGCAGCAGGTGTTGGAGCATATAATGTTGCAATGTTTCATCTATTTACACATGCTTTTTTTAAAGCATTGCTATTTTTAGGATCAGGCTCAGTGATCCATGCATTTAAAGATGAACAAGATATTACAAAAATGGGAGGTGTATGGAAAAAATTGCCTTATACTTACACTTTCATGATAATTGGAACTTTAGCTTTAACGGGTTTCCCATTTTTATCAGGATTTTACTCTAAAGATGCAATTATTGAATTTGCATATTTAAGAGGTAACGCCACAGGTTATTGTGCAGCAACGGTTGGAATTTTTACAGCTTTTTTAACATCAATTTATTCATGGAGATTAATTTTTAAAACTTTTCATGGAGATTATAATAATAAAAATTTAGAAATAAAAAATATTCACGAATCTTCATTAATAATTTTAATACCTTTGTTTATACTTTCGCTTGGTGCTGTAGCTTCTGGCTTTATATTTAAAGATTTATTCATCGGTTATGAAAAAACTTACAGTTTTTGGGGAAAATCGATTTTATTTTTAGAACCATTAAGCATAGATCATCCTCCTTACTGGTTTGTTTTTCTCACTCCTATTCTTGTAGTATTATCAATTCCAATATCTTTCTATATCTTTATTAAAAATAGTAAAATAACAGAGGAATTAATATTTATGAATAAACCTTTGTATAAATTTATAAAAAATAAATGGTACTTTGACGAAATCTACCAGTTTATTTTAATCAATCCTTTAAAAAAACTCGGTATTTTCTTATGGAAAAAAATTGATCTAGCGTTTATTGATAAATTTGGTCCAGATGGAATATCAAGTTTGATAAAAACCTTTTCTCTTAAAGCGGTAAAATTTCAAAGTGGGTTTATATATCAATATGCCTTTGTGATGTTAATTGGGTTTTCTTTATTTTTAACTTTATTGATATTAAAATAATGAATTTTCCGATCCTTTCATCATTAATAATATTACCGACTATTGGTGCTTTCTTTATTTTCTTTGTTAAATCTGGAAATAAAACATATCAGGCTAGCAAATACTTGGCTTTATTTATTTCAAGTGCTAATTTTTTTATCTCATTATATTTGTGGTACGAATTCGACAATTCATCATCAGAATTCCAATTTGTTGAAAATAGAATATGGATAAAAGACTTCATAAATTATAAAGTTGGAGTAGATGGAATATCAATTCTATTTATAATTCTAACTACTTTTATTTCAACTATTTGTATAATAACCGTAAATTCATCAGTATCTTTTAGATTAAAAGATTTTCATATTGCAATTTTATTAATGGAAACATTAATGATTGGAGTCTTTTGTTCTCTTGATTTAGTAATATTTTATCTTTTTTTTGAGGGTGGACTTATTCCAATGTTTTTAATAATAGGCATTTGGGGCGGTAAAAGAAGAGTCTATTCAGCATTTAAATTTTTCTTATATACTCTATTAGGTTCAGTATTGATGCTTATTGCAATTATATCAATTTATTGGTTTTCAGGCACGACTGATATTGAAAAATTATATTTAATAGGAATAGAACCAAAATATCAAAATTTTTTATGGCTTGCTTTTTTTAGTTCGTTTGCTGTTAAAACTCCCATGTGGCCAGTTCATACTTGGTTGCCGGATGCTCATGTAGAAGCACCTACTGCTGGATCTGTTTTGCTTGCAGCTATACTATTAAAAATGGCTGGTTATGGATTTATAAGATTTTCTATTGGTCTATTTCCAATAGCATCTGATTATTTTATTCCATTCATATATTTTTTAAGTTTAGTTGCAATAATTTACACTTCTTTAGTTGCTTTAATGCAGGAAGATATGAAAAAATTAATTGCTTACTCTTCTGTTGCGCATATGGGTTTTGTCACATTGGGGATATTTACTATGACTCAGCAAGGACTAGAAGGAAGTATTTTTCAAATGATAAGTCATGGATTAATTTCTGCTGCTTTATTTTTGAGTGTTGGAATTGTTTATGAAAGAACAAATACAAGAATTATTAACCAATATGGAGGGGTGGTATCAATAATGCCAAAATATTCTGTATTACTTATGATATTTACATTAGGAGCTTTAGGACTTCCAGGAACAACAGGATTTATTGGAGAATTTTTAATTTTACTTGGAGTCTTTAAGAAAAATTTTGCTATAGCAATAATTGCAAGTTTAGGAGTTATACTTGGAGCAGCTTATATGCTTTGGATGTATAAAAGAGTAATATTTGGAAAAATTATAAATGAAAGTTTAAATAAAATAATCGACTTAAAAAGGACAGAATTATTTATATTATCATGCTTAGCTTTGCCAATTGTTTTTTTTGGTTTTTATCCAGAGCCAATTATTAATACGACAGAAATTTCTGTTCAAAATCTTTTAGAGATGTATACGTCTAATATTGAAAACCATCAAACTAATATACTTAATGATTGATATAAACTACATTTTTCCTGAAATATTTATATCAATTTCATTAATGTTAATTCTTTTAATTGGAGTATTTAAAAAAAAGAGTTCATTATTAGTATATAATTTAACAATAATATCTTTATTAATTTTACTCGCATTATTAATAAATCTGTCTCCATTACCAAATGCTTCAATTTTTAGATCTAGTTATTTGATTGATAATCTCTCTAATTTTATGAAAATTATAACTATTGGATCAGCTATTTTTGTTTTTTTAACATCATCTAAATACATCAAATTAATAAATATACTTAAAATTGAATACCCAGTTTTAATTCTAAGTTCAATACTGGGAATGATGGTAATGATTAGTTCTAATGATTTAATTGTTTTTTACATGGGTCTAGAGCTACAATCTCTGGCACTTTACGTTTTAGCGTCATTTAATAGAGAAAATTTATTATCATCTGAATCAGGTTTAAAATATTTTATTCTTAGCGCACTATCTTCTGGTATCTTGTTATATGGTTGTTCGTTAGTTTATGGTTTTTCTGGATCGACAAATTATAATATAATTGCAGAAAATATTTTAAATGCAAATAACGGTCTGACTTTTGGATTAGTATTTATTCTAGTAGGTCTTGCTTTTAAAATTTCTGCAGTACCTTTTCACATGTGGGCTCCAGATGTTTATGAGGGTTCACCAACGTCAGTTACAATATTTTTTGCCATACTTCCTAAAATTGCTGCGCTAACAGTGATTATAAGATTTTTATATGTACCATTTGTAAATATAATTGATCAATGGCAAATGATTATTATCTTTTTGTCTATAGCTTCAATGATATTCGGAGCTATTGCAGCAATTGGCCAAAATAACTTAAAAAGACTTATTGCATATAGTTCTATAGGCCATATGGGTTACGCATTAGCTGGAATTTCAACTGGTTCTAATGAAGGAGTACAAAGTTCAATAATTTATATATTTATATATTTAATAATGAATATTTCATTCTTTAGCTGCCTCTTTATGTTAAGAAGAAATGATAAATATTATGAAAATATAGATGATCTTTCTGGTATATCAAAAAATCATCCAATATTATCTATATGCTTATTAATAACATTGTTTTCTCTTGCAGGAATACCTCCTTTAGCTGGTTTTTTTGCTAAATTTTATATTTTTTTAGCTGTAATTGAAAAACAGATGTATTTTTTAGCAATAGTAGGATTGTTATCAACAGTTGTAGCGGCTTTTTACTACTTAAGAATAATCAAAAAAATGTATTTTGATGAAGAAAAAGAAAAATATGATTTAAACCACAATTTTGGTTTAAAATTATCACTGACTATTTCTACTATATTTATATTATTATATTTTTTATATCCAGGTCCTCTAGTGGAAATCATAAATAAAATAAATATTATTTAATGAAGTTTAAAAAATATAGTTATAATATTGTGAAAAGTACAAATGATGTTTCATTAAGAAAAATTAAATTAAAAAAAAAACAAGGAATTATAATTTCAAATACTCAAACTTCCGGCAGAGGAAGATATGGAAAACACTGGATATCAATTAAGGGAAATTTATTTATGAGCATTTTTTATAAAATTAACAATAATACAAAATTAAATAAAATTACTAAAAATAACTGCAAAATTATTAAAAGAGCAATTGCTAAATTTATAAATAAAAAAATTACAATTAAAGCCCCAAATGATTTACTTATAAATAGTCAAAAATTTTGTGGAATACTTCAGGAAACATGTTTTAATGAAAATAGTAAATTTTTAATAATAGGAATAGGAATAAATGTTGTAGGATGCCCACAAATAAATAACTATCCAACAACTTACTTAAACAAATATACCAAAAAAAAAGTTGATAAATTGAAAATTTTTAAAACTATAAAACAAATGTTTGAAAAAAATCTTAATAAAAAAAAATTATAATTTTATTTTATGTATTTAATTGGTGATATAGGAAATACCGAAGTTAAGATAGTTTTGTTCGATAATAAAAAAAAAATATTAAAAAAAGTTATTTTAAAAACAAACAAAGTAAATAATTATTATATACTTATTAAGCTTAAATTTATTAGACAAAATATTAAGCAAATAAATAAAATTTTATTTAGTAGTGTGGTACCTTCTGTTTTCTCTACGTTCAAATCTTTTTTTAAAAAAAAATTTAATAAAAAATGTTATGAGTTAAAAGATATTAAGTTAAATAAAATAATTAATATAAAAGTAAATAAAAAACAAGTTGGTTCCGATAGATTAGCAAATGCTATTGGTGTTATTAGTAAAAATAAAAATTTTATAATTGTAGATTTTGGGACCGCAACAACTTTCGATGTTGTAGTAAAAGATACATACTTAGGCGGTGTTATTGCTCCCGGTGTGCAGCTGTCGCTTAAAACATTAAGTTCAAAGGCTAAATTAATACCAAAAATTAATTTATCAAAAAATACAAACGTTATTGGAAAAAATACTATCTCTGCAGTAAGGTCAGGATTTTATTGGGGGTATGCTGGATTAATTGATAATATAATAAAACTTATTTCAAAACATTCAAAAAAATCCTATAAAATTGTGTTAACAGGTGGTTACTCAACTCTATTCAAAAGTTCAATCAATTCAAAATCACTAATAATGAAAGATCTAACGATTTATGGTCTTTTGAGTCTAGTAAAATTTATAAAGTAATATGAAAGAAGAATTAATTTTTTGTCCATTAGGAGGATCTGGTGAAATCGGCATGAACATGAATTTATATGCTTATGGTAAACAAGAAAATTTAAAATGGATAATTGTTGATGTAGGTGTAACTTTTGCTGACGACACAGTTCCTGGAGTTGATTTAATATATCCAGATCCTGGTTTTATTATTGATAAGAAAGATGATTTACTAGGAATAATATTAACACATGCTCACGAAGATCATATAGGTGCAATTTCTCATGTATGGCCAAAATTAAAATGTAAAATCTACGCTACTCCATTTACAGCATTATTAATAACAGAAAAATTTAAAGAAAAAAAAATTGATATAACTCCGTATATTAAAATTGTTAAGTTAAATAGTACTTTGGAATTAAAACCATTTAAAATAGAATTTATAACACTTACTCACTCAATTTTAGAACCAAACGGCTTAAGAATAGAAACTCCAGCTGGCAATGTTTTGCATACTGGGGATTGGAAATGTGATCCAGATCCATTAGTTGGTGAAAAAATTAATTCTAACAGATTAAAAAAAATTGGAGAAGGTGGTGTTTTGGCAATGATATGCGACTCTACAAATGTCTTTAGTATAGGGAGAGCAGGATCAGAATTAGACGTTAGAAAAAATTTACTAAAAATAGTTGAAAGATTAAAAAAGAGAATAATCATTACATCCTTTGCTTCTAATGTAGCTAGAATGGAAACTATGTTTTATTGTGCTGAAAAAAGCGGAAGACAGATTTCTTTAGTTGGTAGATCTATGCATAGAATTTATAATGCAGCAAAGAAATGTGGTTATTTAAAAGATGTGATCCATCCAGTAGACCCAAGGGATGCGAAAAGAATTCCTAGAGATAAAGTTATATATTTATGTACCGGTAGCCAAGGCGAGCCCATGGGGGCTATGTCTAGAATTTCTAATTATAGTCATCCTGATGTTCTAATGGAGAAAGGTGATGCAGTAATATTTTCATCAAAAATAATCCCCGGTAATGAAAAAAAGTTATATAAATTACATAACCAACTTGTTAAAGAAGGTATTGAAGTAATATCCGAAGAAAGTGAATTTGTTCATGTTTCAGGACATCCTAATAGGGAAGATTTAAAGGATATGTATGAATGGATTAAACCAAAATCAATAATTCCTGTTCATGGAGAGCATAGACACATGATTGAGCATATAAATTTTGCTAAAGAAATGCAAGTTCCTTACCCAATTCAAGTTGAAAATGGAGATATCGTTAGATTATACCCGGGTGATAAGCCTGAGATTTTTGATAAAGCACCAAGTGGTAGATTGTTTTTAGATGGAATAGAAAGTGTAGAAGAAAATGCTAAATCTATAAAAGAAAGAAAAAATATTTCAGCTAATGGATTTATGGAGGTTACAATAATGATTACACCTAAAGGAAATATTCATAACAAACCACTAATTACATTTAAAGGACTGCCAATTTTTAAAAATGAAGAATTTATATATTCAATCGAGGAAGAAATCGAAAAAACAACTAGAACCTTTTCTTTAAATAGCAAAAAACAAGAAGAAAATTTGAAAGAAGCATTAAAAATTACATGCAGAAAATATACAAAGGAAAAGACTGGAAAAAAGCCAATAACCAATATAAATCTAATAAGAATATAATTTAAAATGTATTTTTCAAAATCATTTATACCAATTTTAAAAAACAATCCTGCTGAAGCCAAAATTAAATCTCATCAACTTATGTTAAGAATTGGAATGATAAAACAATCATCCGCAGGTATTTATTCATGGCTACCATTAGGATTTAAAGTGATGAAAAAAATTGAACAAATTGTAAGAGAAGAGCAAGATAAAATAGGTGCACAAGAAATATTAATGCCAACAATTCAATCAAGTGATATATGGAAAGAAAGTGGTAGATATGAAGATTATGGCGAGGAGATGCTAAGAATTAAAGATCGCCAAAATAGAGAGATGCTCTATGGTCCTACTAACGAGGAGTTGGTGACTGAAATATTTAGAAGTAGTATAAAATCTTTTAAATCACTTCCTCAACTTTTATATCACATACAATGGAAATTTAGAGATGAATTAAGACCAAGATTTGGAATTATGAGATGTAGGGAATTTTATATGAAAGATGCATACTCTTTTGATTTAAACGACGAAGAAGCTCAATTTTCATATAATAAATTTTTTTTATCATATTTGAGAACTTTTAAAAGATTAAATCTTTCAGCAATTCCTATGGCTGCTGATACAGGCCCTATAGGTGGAAATTTGTCACATGAATTTATTATTCTTGCTGAAACTGGAGAAAGTAAAATCTATACAGATAAAAGAATATTTGATGTTAATAGTGATGATACTAAGTTAGATAAACAATCTTTAATCTCTTTAAGAAATAAATTTGAAGAATTTTATGCTGTTACAGATGAAAAATACAATGATAAAGATTTTAAAGAAAAAGTTAATGAAAAATATAGACTCAACACAAAAGGAATTGAAGTAGGCCATATTTTCTATTTTGGAGATAAATATTCTAAACCTATGAACGCTACCGTTGATTTTCAAGGACAAAAACACTTTGTAAAAATGGGTTCTTATGGAATAGGAGTATCAAGACTTGTGGGAGCAATCATTGAGGCCAAATATGACGATAAAAATGAAACTATGAAATGGCCAGTATCGATAGCACCTTATAAATGTGCAATAATACCATCAACAACAAAAAAAGATAATAAGAATATAATAAAAGCCAACAACATATCTAAATTATTAAATGAACAAAATATTGATACAATTATAGATGATACTGATGAAAACTTTTCATCAAAAATGAAAAAATTTAATTTAATAGGTATACCTTTTCAAATATTAATTGGAAACAAGACAGAAGGAGATACCCTTGAGTTTAGGGAGGTTGGAAAAGACTCACAAAATTTAAAAATTAATCAAATTATTGAATTCATAAAAAGTAAAAAAAATTAAATTGATATCACATTTAGAAAAAGAAATTGCTTTAAGATATTTAAAAACAAGAAAAAAAGATGGTTTTTTAAATATAATTTCAATTTTTTCCTTTATTGGAATTTCTTTAGGTGTTGCTGTTTTAATAATTGTTATGTCCGTAATGAATGGTTTTAGAACAGAATTAATTGAAAAAATTGTAGGCTTCAATGCTCATGCTGTAATAAAACCTTATGCTGCACCGATTAATAAGGATAAATTTAGTAATAAAGAATTAAAAAAAATATCAAAGAAAATTTTATTTAGTAATAATGGTGAGGGTATAATTGTAAATAAAGATTATACAAAGGGCATATTATTAAGGGGATATAAAAAAAAAAGTTTCAAAAAATTAGACTTCGTAAATTCAGATAATTTTAGAGGAAGCAAAAATTTAAATATTAAACATATATCCATAGGTAAAGAACTTAGTTTTGCTTTAGATATAGACATCGGTGACAAACTGTCAATTATGTCACCATCTGGAATACAAACAATAATAGGAGATCTTCCTAAACAAGAAACATTTATTGTTGAATCGGTATTTGATAGTGGACTTAAAGATTTTGACTTAAATATAGCATTTATTAATATTAATGACTTAGAAAGTTTGTTTGATTTAGAAAAATCCCAAAGAGAACTTGAAATTTATCTGAAGAATCCAAAGAGAATTATTTTAACCAAAAAAAAATTAAATAATATTTTCAATAATCAAATAATTTATACTTGGGCAGATTCAAACAAATCTTTATTTTCAGCTTTAAAAGTCGAAAGAAATGTAATGTTTATAATATTATCATTAATAATATTAGTTGCTGCATTTAATATAATTTCAGGCTTAACTATATTTGTTAAAAATAAAACAAGAGAAATTGCAATTTTAAAATCAATAGGAGTTCAAAATACTTCAATACGAAAAATTTTTTTTATTGTGGGTTTTTCTATCGGTACTTTAGCTACTATTTTTGGAATTTTATTTGGAGTTTTGTTTTCAGTATATATTGAAAATATCAGAATGTTATTAAGTAAAATTTTCAATTTAAGTCTATTTCCCGAGGAAATTTATTTTTTAAGCAAAATGCCTTCTGAAATAAATTTTTTTTCTATCTTAATAATTTCTTTTTTTTCAATACTAATCACATGCATTGTCTCTATTTATCCCGCTTTAAAAGCGTCAAATCTAGATCCTGCAAAAGCATTAAAATATGACTAATCTAATTGAAATAAATAATCTAACTAAAAAATATAAGCAAAGTAAAAATATAAATGTTTTAAAAAATTTAAGTTTTAAATTTAAAAAAGGTAAAATTTATTCAATCATAGGTCCCTCGGGCTCAGGAAAATCAACACTTCTAAATTTAATATCTCTTATAGATGAGCCCACAAGTGGAAAAATTAAAATAAACGAAAAAAATATAGATTTTAAAGATAAAAAAACAAATGATCTTATTAGAGCTAAAGAAATAGGAATTATATATCAAGACAAAAATCTTCTTACTGATTTTACCGCGCTTGAAAATGTTTATTTAGCTAGACTTAATGCAATATCAAACAAAAATAACGCATTTATAGAATCTAAAAAAATAATTTCTAAAGTAGGTCTGTCTAGTCGCATGAATCATTTCCCATCACAACTTTCTGGAGGAGAGTCACAGAGAATTGCAATTTGTCGAGCATTAATAAATTCTCCAAATATAATTTTAGCAGACGAACCAACTGGAAATTTAGATTATAAAAATGCTAAAGAAATTTTTAAAATGTTTATTAACTTAAAAAATAAAGAAAGAATTTTAATTTTTGCAACTCACAATAGATATTTTGCAAATAAGGCAGATTGCAAAATTGAACTATTAGATGGTAAAATCAAAGTTGCTAATGTTAAAAAATAATAGCAATCAATTTAACCATTTTAAAATACACTCACAATATTCTATTTGTGAAGGAGCTTTAAAAATAGATCAATTAAAAGATTATTGTAAGGAAAAAAAAATAAAAAGCATAGGACTTTCAGATACATCTAACTTATGTGGTGCGCTAGAGTTTTCAGAATCTATATCAAAAGTTGGCACCCAGCCTATTATTGGAACTCAAATTATCTTTAAATTTAAGGATGAATATGGCTTACTTCCCATAATAGCAAAAAACGAAACTGGATATAAAAATATTATTGAACTTTCCTCAAAATCTTACTTACATAACAATGGATTGGATTACCCTCATTGTAAATTTGATGATCTTATTTTGCATAGCGATGGAATAATATGTCTAACTGGATCTATAAATGGTCTAATTGGAAAGTTGTTTTTAAAAGATAAACAAGATTATATCGAAGCAATATTTTCATTATTAAAAAAAAATTTTGAAGATAATTTATATATAGAAATTCAAAGACACAAAGATAAAAATGAAGATTTATTTGAGAATTTTAATTTAAAAATATCTTCTATATTTGATATTCCAATTATTGCCTCACATGAAGTTTATTATATTGAAAAATCATCACATGAGGCACACGATGCTCTTT
The DNA here is from genome assembly GCA_902576565.1 of uncultured Pelagibacteraceae bacterium. Taxonomy (GTDB): domain Bacteria; phylum Pseudomonadota; class Alphaproteobacteria; order Pelagibacterales; family Pelagibacteraceae; genus Pelagibacter. Next base: position 17,173 of record CACGVK010000009.1, read on the forward strand.
TATGTATTGGTGAAAAATCATATATAAATGAAAAAAATAGAACCATTCTATCTGACCATCATTATCTAAAGTCATCTGATGAATTGAATTCTATTTTCGCTGATCTTCCAGAGGCATTGGAAAATAATTATAATTTACCTTTCAGATGTTCGTTTAGACCCTTAAATTCAAAACCTGTTTTACCAAATATCATTTCCAAAGAAGGTATTAAGGCTGAAGAAAAATTAATAGAAGATTCAGAACTTGGATTAAAAGATAAATTTTTAAATATTTTTAAATTAAATAAAGAGTCATTAAAAAATGATTCAAAGTATAAAATTTATAAAGAACGTTTAGATCATGAGATAAAAATTATTACTGAAATGAAGTATGCAAGTTACTTTCTAATCGTATCTGATTATATCAAATGGGCAAAAAAAAATAATATACCTGTAGGTCCAGGAAGAGGTTCCGGCGCTGGATCACTTGTAGCATGGTGTCTTTCAATTACCGATGTGGATCCAATAAAGTTTGATTTAATTTTTGAAAGATTTTTAAATCCTGACAGAATATCAATGCCTGATTTTGATATTGATTTTTGTGAAGAGAAAAGGGATTTAGTATTTGAGTATTTAAATGAAAAATATAAAAATAGTGTAGCTCATATCATAACTTTCGGTAAGCTTAAAGCCAGAATGGTAATCAGAGATGTAGGAAGAGTTTTAGGTTTACCATATGGATTTGTTGATAGCATTTGTAAAATGATACCATTTGATCCATCAAGACCAATGACTTTAACTGAAAGTATTAATAGAGAGCCAAGATTACAAAAATTAATTAGTGAAGACAAAAGAGTAAAAAGATTAGTTGATTTATCTCTAAAGCTTGAGGGACTAAATCGTAATGTAGCTACACATGCAGCAGGTGTTGTCATAGCTGATAAAAAATTAACTAATACTGTTCCTTTATACAAAGATCATTCATCAAATTTATTACTTCCATCAACCCAGTTCGATATGTATTCAGCGGAAAACGCAGGTTTAATTAAATTTGATTTTTTAGGCCTAAAAACATTAACAGTAATTAATAAAACTCAAAAATTGATTAATGATAAAAAGATAAAATTTAATATTGAAAATATAAATTATGAGGATTCAAAGGTCTTTGAATTGCTTTCCTCGGGAAAAACTGTTGGATTATTTCAGTTGGAGAGTTCAGGTATGAGAGATGCATTAACTCAAATGAAACCAAATATGTTAGAGGATATAATTGCTTTAGTTGCTTTATATAGACCGGGACCAATGAGCAATATTCCTATTTATAACGATTGTAAACATGGAAAAAGAGATCCTGATTACTTACATCCAAAATTGAAAGAGATTTTAGAACCAACTTACGGAGTCATAATTTATCAGGAACAGGTAATGCAAATCGCACAAAAACTATCCGGATTTACTGCTGGTGAAGCCGATATTTTAAGAAGAGCAATGGGTAAGAAAAAAAGAGCAGAATTAGAAAAACAAAAACAAAGATTTATTGATGGAGCGTCGAAAAATGGAATAAGCAAAGATATTGCTGCTGGAATATTTTTAAAAATTGAACCTTTTGCTGAATATGGTTTTAATAAAAGTCACGCTGCAGCCTATGCAATAATTGCCTACCAGACAGCATACTTAAAAACTTATTATCCAAATGAATTCTTTGCTGCATCTATGTCAACAGAGTTATCAAATCAAAAAAAATTAAGTGAATTTTATGAGGAATTAAAAAGATTAAATATTAATATTGTTAGACCTGATATAAATAAATGCTACTCTGACTTTAGTTCGGATGATAAAAATTTTTATTATGCCCTAGGTGCAATAAAAAATGTTGGTTATGAAGCCATATCAAATATTGTTAATGAAAGAAAACAAAAAGGACCATTTACCTCTATTAAAAATTTTATTGATCGAGTAAATCCAAAAGATATCAATAAATTACAATTAGAAGGTTTAGTAAAAGCAGGAGCATTTGATAGTTTAAATAATAATAGACAATCTTTGTTTAATTCAATTCCTAACTTAATATTGAAATCAAAAAATATATTTGAAAATAAAGCAAATAATCAAATAACTCTTTTTCAAGATAATGATGAGCAAAGTGAAGATATATTAGCTAATATCCAAGATTGGACAAATCAAGAAAGACTTTCAAAAGAATTTGAAACAATAGGTTTTTTTATTTCAGATCATCCTTTAAATCAATTTAAAGATATTTTTAATGATTATAAAATAATTGATTTTTTAAGCTTTAATTCTGATGATAAAATTAAAGAGGCAAATATAGCTTCTACTGTATTAAAAGTACAAGAAAAAAAAACACAAAAAGGAAATTCTTATGCAATTATAAAATTTTCTGACTTAAGTGGAGTTTTTGAATTATTTTTATTTTCAGATATTTTTGAATTAAATAGAGATATACTCAAAGAAGGTAATTCTTTTTTAATTACATTGTTAAAAAGCAATAATGCAGAAGATAATAAATTTAAAAGAATTAATATTAAAAAAATTGTTTCTCTAAATGAGGCGATCAATAAACCTATAAACGAAGTAACATTTATTCTAGATGATATTAAAAAATTAGATTTACTAAAAAAAATTCAGTTAAAAAAGGAAATTCTGAAGTCACAATAAATTTGAAACTGGAAAACAAAAACATGATGTTTAAGTTAAAAGAAAAAAGACAAATTGATAGAAATTTGTTAAATACATTAAAAAATATGAATATTTCATCATTTATTGGTTAAAAAAATACTTGTAATATCTATATTTGTTTGTACAAACACATAAATTAAAACGCACACAATTAATGGTTTTATACCTCCGGTCCTTAAGTGGAAATAATTGTGGTGGCATAACCGGGAAAAAAAATGAAGATACCAAATTTAACCATACAACAGCTACTAGAGGCGGGAGTCCACCTTGGCCATAAAACATTGAGATGGAACCCAAAAATGAAAAAATACATTTTTGGCAAAAGAGATTCAATTCACATTATAGACTTAACCCAAACCTTGGAACTGACAAATGTAGCTTTGCAAAAAGTATATGAGACAATTACTAACAATGGAAAAATTCTATTTATATCTACTAAAAAGCAAGCCTCAGAAGCTATAGCTAATCTAGCAAAACAAACTAATCAGTACTACGTAAACCATAGATGGTTAGGTGGAATGCTTACAAACTGGGGAACAATTTCTAATTCCATAAAAAAGTTAGAAAAAATAAATCAAAATTTAGTTTCAGAAAATAGAGGTTTTACAAAAAAAGAATTATTAAAAATGAGTGGTCAAAGAGATAAACTTCAGAGATCCTTAGGCGGTATAACTGACATGAAAAAGATTCCAGATTTAGTATTTATAATCGATACCAATTATGAGTCTTTAGCAATTAAAGAGTCCATAAAGTTAAATATTCCAATAATTGCTATATTAGATACAAATTCTGACCCTGAAGGGATTAATTATCCTATACCTGGAAATGATGACGCTAGAAGATCTATTGATTTATATTGCAATCTTATTCAAGAAACAATTGAAAATGCAAAAAAAGAAAAACCTGAAGTAGTAGTGAAAGAAAATAATAAAGAAGATAAAATTATTATAGATAAAAAAAAACCTACCACAAAATAGTCATTAAAAAATAATGAGTGACATCGAAAAAATAAAACAATTAAGAGAAAGTACAGGGGCTGGATTTAAAGACTGTAACTCTGCTTTAAAAGAAGCATCTGGTGACTTGAATAAAGCTGTTGAAATTCTTCGAGTTAAAGGAATTTCAAAAGCATCAAAAAAAATGTCTAGAGTGGCTAAAGAAGGAGTAATTGCAACTAGTGGAGATAAATTTAAAACATCAATAATTGAAGTGAACTGTGAAACTGATTTTGTAGCAAAAAATGAAAATTTTGTAAATTTTGTTAAAGAGTTAAGTTTATTAAATAATGAATGCAATTCGGATAAGGATAAATTAAACAAATCAAAAATGAAAAATGGTCAAAGCGTAGAAGAAAATCTTGTATCTATGATAGCAAAAATTGGAGAGAAAATTACTATTGGAAGGGTTAAAACTATAAAAAATTCAAATTCAAAGAATTTTGTTTATCAACATTCTACTGTAAAGGACAATTTGTCTAAATTGGCTGTTGTTGTTTCTATAGAAACTAAAGAAGAATCCGAAAAGGTAGATTTATTTGGAAAGCAGTTAACTATGCATATTGCAGCTATGAATCCTATAGCTCTTGATTCAGAAAATATTAGTAAGGAAATATTAGATAAAGAAAAAGAACTTATTGCCGAGGAGTTGAAAAATTCAGGTAAATCAGAAGATATTGCTAATAAAATTAGTATTGGTAAAATAAATAAGTTTAAAGAAGAAAGTAGTTTGATTAGCCAAGCTTGGGTCATGGAACCAAAAAAAAAAGTAAAAGACATAATTTCAAATTTAAAGATTTCTGATTTAAAAATTAATGAGTTTTTTAGAATAAAAATTGGTGAATAATGTTTGAAGATAAAAAATATAACCAAAAAATGGATAAAACTTTTGATGTTTTTACGAAAGAACTTTCTTCATTAAGAACCGGTAGAGCGAACTCAAATATGCTAGATATAGTTAAAGTAGATGTATATGGTCAAAAGATGCCAATAAATCAATTAGCTACTGTCACAACTCCAGAGCCAAGAATGATAAATATCCAAGTGTGGGATTTAAATAACGTTCAATTAATTGACTCAGCAATTCAAAAGTCTGAACTAGGCTTAAATCCACAAATTGAAGGGCAGTTAATTAGATTGCCTATACCAGATTTAAGCGAAGAAAGAAGAAATGAAATAAAAAAATTAATTAAAAATATGGGTGAGAAATGTAAAGTCTCAATTAGAAACATAAGAAGAGAAGCAAATGATGAAATTAAAAAATTACTAAAATCAAAAGAAATTAGTGAAGATGATGAAAAAAAATATGAAAAAATTGTACAAACGTCAACCGATAATCATATAAAAAAAATCGAAGAAAAAGTTATTTCTAAAGAATCAGAAATAATGAAAATATGAACACCATAAAACATGTTGCTATTATTATGGATGGTAATGGAAGATGGGGTTTAAAAAAAAAGAAAAATAGAAATTTTGGTCACAAAAAAGGATTATTAACAGTTGAAAAAATAATCAAACAAACAATCAAAAATAAAATAAAATATCTAACACTTTTTGCTTTTTCGACTGAGAATTGGAAAAGACCTAAAAATGAAATTAAATATTTATTTAAACTTTTAGAAAACTTTATTAAAGAAAGGATAGTTGAATTTAATAAAAATAATATAAAACTTAAAATTATAGGTATAAAGAAATTTTCACCTCAACTAAATAAACTATTATCTGATTCAGAAAAAAAAAACAAAAAAAATAATAAATTGCAAATTAATCTTGCGTTAAATTATGGATCTAAAGATGAAATTATTCATACAATTAAAAAATTAATTAAAAATAAAAAAAAAATAAATGAGATAAATATTTCTAAATCACTTTTTACAGAAGGTATCCCTGAACCAGATATACTAATTAGAACTGGGAATACACATAGATTAAGTAACTTTTTATTGTGGCAAATAGCGTATTCAGAAATTTTTTTTGATAAAAAATTATGGCCAGATTTTAATGAGAGTGACTATAATAAAATTTTAAATAAATTTAAAAAAATAAAAAGAAACTTTGGAAAAATTTAATGAGCAAAGAATTTATTAAAAGATTATTAAGTTCATTAGCGCTTGTTCCCTTAGTACTTTTTTTCGTAATTAATGGTGCTTATTACTTTATTTTTTTTATTTTAGTTGTTTCGATCATATCGATTTATGAATGGTATTTAATGTCAAAAAATAAGGCATACAAAATACCAGGAATTGTTTTTTTAATATTTTCTTTTTACACTGCATATTATTTAAGAAATGAAATGTATGGAGATTATTTATACTTTATTGTAATTATATTTATATGCATATCTACAGATATTGGAGGATATACATTTGGCAAAATATTTAAAGGACCAAAATTAACTAAAATAAGTCCCAAAAAAACTTATGCTGGTGTAATAGGTGGATACTTTTGTTCAATTATATTTATGGCATTATTTTTGAATTATGCTGACTATATTTCTGTAATAACAAATACGGATAATTTAGCTCAAAAACTTTTTGTAAATAATTTTATATTAACAATTTTAATTTCAACAGTCAGCCAGATAGGAGATATTATAATTTCTTATTTTAAAAGAAAATCTAAAATTAAAAATACTGGAAAAATTATACCTGGTCACGGTGGGTTACTTGATAGAATTGATGGTATGATTTTTGTTTTTCCTTTAACATTTTTGATTTTTAAAATTTTATAATAATGAAAAAAAAAATTGTAATACTTGGATCAACAGGTTCTATAGGAAAATCAACTGTTCAAATTATCAAAAATAATTTAAAAGATTTTGACGTCATTGCTATATCCACTAATAAAAATATTAAAGAAATATATAAGCAAGCAAAACAAATAAAAGTGAAAAATATTATTATAAGTGATGAAAAATCTTTTTTAAAGTTTAAAAAACAGTTTAATGAAAAAAAAATAAGAGTGTTTAGAAATCATCTTGAATTTAAAAAAATTTTAAAAAAAAAAGTTGATTATACAATGTGCTCTATATCAGGCTTGGAAGGTTTAATACCAACTTTAGATGCAATTAAATATAGTAAAACAGTAGGTATTGCTAACAAAGAAACAATTATATGCGCATGGAGCCTAATAGAAAAAGAATTAAATAAAAATAAAACTAATTTTATTCCAATTGACTCTGAACATTTTTCGATATGGTCATTAATTAAAAATGAGAATAAAAGTAACATTGATCAAATTTTTATAACTGGTTCTGGAGGTCCTTTTTTAAATAAACCAATTAAAAAAATAAATTATGCAAAAGCAAGCAAAGCTATCAAGCATCCTAATTGGTCGATGGGAAAAAAAATATCAGTAGATTCTGCAACAATGATGAACAAAGTTTTTGAAGTTATAGAGGCTCAAAAAATATTTAATATCGATAAAAATAAATTTCATATTCTAATTCACCCAAAATCTTATATTCACGCTATTGTTAAATTTAAAACAGGAATAATTAAATTTTTAGCACATGATACTGATATGAAAATCCCAATATTTAACTCAATTTATTTAAATGAAAAAAATCAACTGAATTCAGAAAAGATAAATTTATCAATTTTAAATAATCTTAATTTTAAGCCACCAGACAAAAAAAAATTTAGATCAATTAAATTTTTGAAATATATAAAAAATAAAAACACATTGTTTGAGACAGTTCTAATTACTGCGAATGATGAACTGGTAAATTTATATTTAAAAGATAAAATAAATTTTATTGATATCTATAGAGTAACAAAAAAAATCATAAATTTTAAAATTTTCAAAAGATATTTTAAGAAAAAACCTAAAAATCCTAAGGAAATTATCAGCTTGGCTGAAAAAGTTAGGTTTAAAACTAATCAACTTTGCAATAATTAGATAAAATATGTTATTCAACTTTGAATTGCAAAGTAGGTAACTATGTATAAAGTAATTAATATTATGAATCGAATAATTGCAATTATAATTCTAATAGTCACATTCTCAACCAATGTTTTAGCCGAAATAATTGAAAATGTTAACGTCAAAGGAAATAATAGAGTAACTAAGGAGACCATAATTTTATTTGGCGAAATTAAATTGAAAGAAGAGATAAATGCTGTTGAATTAAATAATATAATTAAAAATTTATACGATACTAAGTTTTTTAAAAATGTAAGTATTTCTATATTAAACAATACTTTAGAAATAGAAGTTGAAGAAAATCCATTGGTTCAATCAGTAAGTATTGAAGGAGTAAAAAATAAAAATATTATCAAAATTCTAAGAGAAAATATGACTCTTAAAGAAAAAAGTTCATTTGTTCCATCTATAGCCCTAGATGATAAAAAAAAATTATTAAATATTTTAAGGTCAAATGGATATTATAAGGCAAAAATAAAACAAAATTATACAGAAAGTTCAAATAACACAGTTGAATTAATCTACAATGTGTCATTAGGAAAAAAAGCTTCAATTAAAAAAATAAGATTTATAGGTGATAAAAAAATTAAAAATAGAAAGCTAAGAAATATAATTGTTTCAGAAGAAGATAAATTTTGGAAATTCATCTCAAAAAATCGATTTATTGATGAAAAAAAGATTTCCTTGGATAAAAAATTGCTTAAAAATTACTATAAAAATAATGGGTATTATAATGTAAATGTAGAAAGCTCATCTGTTCAACTTTTAGATGAAGATGATTTTTTATTAACATATAAGATAGATGCTGGAGAAAAATTTTATTTCAATAAATTATCGCTTGATTTACCACCTGAGTACAATAAACAAAATTTTGTTTCTTTAAATAAGGTTTTTAAAAAATTAAAAGGAAAAAAATATTCTTATAGAAAAATTCAAAATATATTGGAAGAAATTGATAAAATAGCATTATCTAAAGAATTTGAATTTATAGATGCTAATTATGACGAAAAGATAATAAATAAAAATCAAATTAATTTATCAATAAAATTATTTGAGTCAGAAAAATTTTATGTGGAAAAAGTTAATCTTTACGGAAATTATATAACTGAAGAACAGGTAATAAGAAATTCATTGATAGTTGATGAAGGTGATCCTTTAAATGAAATATTATTAAATAAATCAATAAATCATATTAAATCCTCTGGAATTTTTAAAACTGTAAAAAAGACAGTAAAAGAAGGAAGTGAAAAAAATACTAAGATTATTGACATCGTTGTAGAAGAAAAACCTACGGGTGAAATTTTTGCTGGTGTAGGAACTGGTACTGCAGGGAGCACTTTTAGTGCTGGTATTAAAGAAAATAATTATCTTGGGAAGGGTATAAAATTAGATACAAACTTTACTGTTTCTGAGAGAAAATCTACAGGAATTTTTTCTGTAAGAGATCCGAATTTTAAAAATTCAGATAAAGAATCAATGTATAGAATTGAAATTTCTGAAGACGACCAATTATCTAGCTTTGGTTATAAATCAAATAAAGAGGGTTTTTCTCTAGGTTTAAATTATGAACAATATAAAGATGTTTTTTTTTCACCTACATTATCACTTTATCATGATAATTTGGAAACAGATGCTTCTGCATCTGCATCTAGAAAAAAACAAGAGGGAGATTATGTTGATGCAGAGTTTTCCTACGGATTATCATTAAACAGATTAGACTCAAATTTTCAACCAAGGGAAGGTTTTAGATCGTCATTTAATCAAACACTTCCGATAGTAACTGACGATGGAATTATTACAAATTCATACAGGATGGCAAAATTTATACCATTAGAAAATGATACAATATTGTCTGTAAGATTTTTAGCTACCGCAGTAAATTCAATTACAGATGATGATGTTAGATTAACAAAAAGAGCATACATACCTCAAAGTAGGCTACGAGGATTTGAGGCAGGTAAAATTGGTCCTACAGACAGTGGAGATTATATTGGTGGTAATTACGCAAGTGCAATAAACTTTAACGCTACATTACCCAAACTTCTAACTGAATTTCAGAACTTAGATTTTAATTTATTTTTAGACTCTGCAAATGTATGGGGAGTAGATTATGATTCATCGCTAGATAATAGCAAAATAAGATCTGCAACAGGTTTAGCTGTTGATTGGTTAACACCCATAGGACCTTTAAGTTTTTCATTTGCTGTACCTCTAACAAAAGCTGATAGTGATACTACTGAAGGTTTTAGATTTGATATTGGCACTTCATTTTAATGCAAATAAAAACTTTACTTGTATCAGCAACATTATTTTTTTTATTATCAGTAAAAACTTCTTATAGTGAAAATGTTGCCTATATTGATATTGATTTTATAATGAATAATTCCTTAGCTGGTAAATCAATAACTGATAAATTAGAAATTAGTTTTAAAGCTAAAAATGAAAAATTCAAAAGCACCGAAAAACAACTTAAAGAGAGAGAAGTAAAATTAGTTTCACAGAAAAATATTATTAATGAAGAAGAGTATAAAAAAAAGGCCCAAAATTTAATGAAAGAAATAAAAGATTACAAAGAGAATAGACAAAATTTTCTTAATGAGTTTAATTCAAAAAAAATTGAATCAACAAAAATCCTTTTAAGTAAAATAAATCCAATTTTGGCTGACTATTCAAAAGAAAAATCTATTGATATTATATTTCAAAAAAAAAATATTGTAATAGGTAAAAAAAGTTTAGATATTACTAAAAATATAATTGATATATTAAATACAAAAGTTAAAAAAATTGATATTGATTAAATGCAAATAAGAAATCCTTTTTTTAAAAAAAATTCTCCTATTTTATTGTCAAAAATTATTTTAAATATTAAATGTAATAAAGTTGGACCAAGAAAAAAATATGTTAGTGATATAAAAGAAATTAATATAGCAAAAAAGAATGAT
>CACGVK010000010.1:0-27073 GCA_902576565.1 uncultured Pelagibacteraceae bacterium
GAATTTGAGTTTATCAATGCCTTATATATCCTTTTTTTTTGTGTTGAGAAAATTTCATCAAATAGTTTTAATCCTTTTTCATTAAGATAAACATGTTTAACTCTAGTATCAATTTGGTCTTTTTTAAAAATAATAATCTGTAGCTTAATTAAATCTTTGATAACTCTATTTAAACTTTGTTTGGTTATTTTTAACTTTTTTAATAATTCTGATATTGTAATTCCCTCATATTGAGCAATAAGGTGTATTACCTTATGATGCGCAATACCTATTGAATATTTATCAAGTATTTTTTTCGAATCTGAAAAAGTCTCTCTATAACTAACAAATATCTTTTCAATAAGTTGTTTGAGCTGCTCATCTTTTAAATATAGAAGTTCTTTCATAATGGTAAGTTATATTGACATATTATATATACAAAGATATTTTTTTGGAAAAAAAAAATCTAATGATACCTTTTGATAAAAGAGACGGAAAAATTTGGTACAATAATGAACTTATTGAGTGGCAAGATGTTAAATTGCATGTATTAAGTCATGGACTCCATTATGCTAGCTGTGTATTCGAAGGTTTAAGAGTTTATGATGGTGAAATATTCAAATTAGAAGAACATACGGATAGACTTTTTCATTCTGCAAAAAGAATGGATGTAACAATTCCATATTCTAAAGATGAAATAAATACAGCAATAAAAAAAACAGTTTCAGTACAAAAAGTTCAAAATGGATATATTAGACCTTTTGCCTGGAGAGGAAGTGAAATGATGGCTGTATCTGCTCAACAAACTAAAATACATGTAGCAATAGCAGCTTGGGATTGGGGTACATACTTTGATCCTAAATTAAAAACTGAAGGAATTAAATTAAATATCTCAAAATGGAGAAGGCCAGCTCCAAACACTATACCTTGGGATACTAAAGCTTCAGGATTATATATGATCTGCACTCTTTCAAAGCACGAAGCTGAGAAACAAGGTTATACAGATTCCTTAATGCTAGATCACGAAGAAAATATTGCTGAGGCGACAGGAGCAAATATTTTTTTCAAATGCAAAAATGGAGAATTACATACACCAATTCCAGATAGTTTTTTAGACGGGATAACTAGAAGAACCGTAATTGAAATTGCAAGATCTAAAAATATTAAAGTTAATGAGAGAAAAATTTCTCCAAATGAACTTTCTGATTTTGTTGGTTGTTTTTTAACAGGTACTGCTGCCGAGGTTACTCCTATTTCAAAAATTGCAGAAAATAGTTATAAAGTTTGCAATACAATTTTAGATTTATCCTCTAGCTATGAAAAATTAGTTAGAAAGAAAAAAGCGGCTTAACTTTTTTCATCTTCTGAAATTGCGTGATCTATTCCCTTTCTTAAATAATCATAGCCAGTATACAAAGTTAGAAAAGCAGAGAACCATAAAAATATTATACCAATTGTTTGAGCATTATAGTCTTGAAAATTAATTATTTTATTTCCTGTTTCGCCTGTTAAAAGAATAGCAATAGAAAACATCTGTAAAAAAGTTTTAAGTTTTGCTAAATTTGAAACAGGCATTTTAATTTTTCCTTTTGCAAGAAATTCTCTTAAACCAGAAATAAGTATTTCTCTAGTCAAAATAATTATTGCAGCAATTACTTCATAATTTTTAATTGTTTGATCCATGACAAGTAATATTAATGCTGCAGCAACTATTATTTTATCAGCAATAGGATCAAGTAATTCTCCAAGTTTTGATTCTTCTTTATACATTCTAGCAAGAAGCCCATCTAAAAAATCAGTGAAAGAAGCAATAAGAAATAAAACTAAAGGAATTATATCTCCATAAAAACCTGGCAAATAGTAAGCAACTACAAAAAAAGGTACAATAATAATTCTACCTATAGTCAGATAATTTGGAATTTTTATATTCATTCGTGGAAATAATTATATATTTTTTTGGCTACTTTTTCTTCAACTCCATCTACAGATTTTATCTCATCTAGACTCGCTGATTCCACAGCCCTTGCAGATCCGAAATGGTTTAATAATGCTCTTTTTCTAATTGAACCAATACCTTCAATCTGGTCCAATAACGATCTACTTAAACCTTTTTTCCTCTTTGCTCTATGAGCACTTATTGCAAATCTATGAGATTCGTCTCTTAATCTTTGCAAAAAGAATAATGTTGGATCATTTTTTAAAAATTTGAACTCTTTTCCGTTGTGAAAAAAAGTCTCGTTACCACTGTTTCTAAACTTTCCTTTCGCAATAGCAATAATTGGAACGTCGTGAAGGCCTAGCTCATTCATTGTTTCTCTTGCTACTGAATATTGTCCTTTTCCTCCATCTATTAAAACAAGATCAGGAATGGTTAGAAAGTTATCTTTTTCTTGTACTGCTCGTTTAAACCTTCTATTCAGGACTTCTTTCATCATTCCATAGTCATCTTGTTCGTTTTTTTTAATTTTAATGTTAAATTTTCTATATCTTTTTTTAATAAAACCTTCCTCCCCATAAGTAATGAGTGCTCCAACACTATTAGTGCCCTGAATATGACTGTTATCGTAAACTTCTACTAAATTAATATTAGTTTCTAAGTCAAACTTTTTAGATACCGATTCAAAAAGATCTTTATTATTTTGGCTCTCATAAAGTTTTCTGTTTAAACTATCTTTTGCATTTTTTATTGCTTGGTTAATTACTTTTAATTTAGATCCCTTTTTTGCAATGGTAATATTAATTTGCTTATTTTCCTTCTTAGATAAAGTTTTTTCAATTAATATTTTTTCATTAATTTCTTCAGATAAAATTATTGAAGATGGTACACTTTTATTTTCATAAAACTGGGATATAAATGAATTTAAAATATCTTTTAGTTTTTCATCAGGATCATGTTTTGGAAAAAAAGCCTGGTTACCCCAATTTTGTTTTGATCTATAAAAAAATACTTGAACGCAAGTTTTGCCCGACTCTTTGTATCCAGCTATTACATCGGCTTCTACTAAGTTAGCTTCGTTTATTCTTTGTGATGATTGAATTATATTTAAAGATTTTATTCTATCTCTTAGAATCGCAGCTTTTTCAAAATCAAGTTCTTCACTTGCTTTTTCCATTTGATAAGAAAGATTTTTTTGAATTTTTCTTGATTTACCCGATACAAACTCAATTGCAGAGTCTACAGTTTGTTTATATTCACTTTCCTTAATATAACCAACACATGGGCCCGAGCATCTTTTGATTTGATATAAAATACATGGTCTTTCTCTATTCTTAAAAACAGTGTCATCACACACTCTTAGTTGAAATATTTTTTGTATCATTTTAATTGTCCAGTTAGCTGATCCAGCTGACGCAAATGGACCAAAGTAAAACCCTTCTTTACTTTTTTTTCCTCTATGTCTTTTTATTTGTGGCCAATGATCTTTGTTTCCTATAAAAATAAATGGAAAAGATTTATCGTCTCTCAATAAAATATTGAATTTAGGTTTATACTTCTTTATTAAGTTTGCCTCTAAAAGTAACGCTTCACTTTCGTTTGATGTGGTAGTTATCTCTAACTTTTTAGTTTGAGATAACATTCTTTCCGTTCTTATAATATGGTTTTTTTCTGCCACATAACTTTTTAGTCTGTTTAATAAATTTTTAGCTTTACCTACATACAAAATTTCGTTGTTTGATTTAAGCATCCTATAAACACCTGGTAGCTTAGGTATTAGGGGAAGTTCTTTTTTTATTATCTCTTTACCTTGCTCGGGACTTATCATGACTTCTTTTTTTAGAAATTTGTATACCAACCGATGAACAATCTTTCATAATTTCTAATTTTTCGATTTGAAGAGATATTTTATCAATTCTTTTATCTTTAAATAGTTCATCAAAAACATCCTCTGCCAATGTTTCAAGAAAATTATAGTGCTTATTTTTAACTAATTTTTTAATTAGCTTTACTATTTTTGAATAGTTTACTATTGATTTAAGGTCTTTATCGCTAGAAGGTTTTTTGTCTACGTAATCTATTTCAAGTGAAAACTTAACTTTTTGAGGTTTTTCTTTTTCAAAATCGTAATATCCAAGTTTAAGATCTAATAATAAATCTTTAATTAAAACTTTTTTTTCGTAATTAAATAGGATCTTATTTTTATTTATTTTAACAATTTTTAGATTATTTTTTTTCATTCTTTTCCTCCCATTATATCAGGGGTTTGCCAGTTCAAACTTTGACCACTATCAACAGAAATTACTTGCCCTGTAATAGATCTATTTTTTATAAAGAAGTCAACCGCATTACATATTTGTTCAACGTCTACTTGTCTTTTAAGAGGTGTTGCCATGTATTGTTTTTTGAAGTGTTTTTCAGATTGTCTTTTATTTTTTAAAGTAGGTCCTGGAGCTATGCCATTTACTCTTACATTCGGAGCCAGGCTCATAGCACTTGTTTTGGTAAGTGTATAAAGGCCGGTCTTGCTTATTGTGTATGAAAAAAAGTAAGGAGTTAGTTTAAAAACTCTTTGATCAATAATATTAATTATATTGTTATTTTTTCCTCTTATATTTTTAGCAAATGCTTTTGATAAAAGTGCTGGCGTTCGTAAATTTGTTCTTAAATGACGCCCCCAACTATCAGTGGTAAAATTTTCAAGCTTATCGTTTTCAAATAATGAAGCGTTATTTATTAAGCAATCAAAGTATTTTAATTTAGATTTTGCAAATTTTATTATCTTGTTTACATCTGTCTCTTTGCTTAGGTCACCTCTAACTAAATAAATTTTGGTTCCATTTTTTGATAACTTTTTTTTAAGCTTTTCGGCATTTGATTTGGATTTATTATAATGAATTATAATTTCTTTTCCTGGACCAGATAATTTTTCTGCAATTGCGGCACCAATTCTTGTTGCACCACCTGTAATTATTATTTTATTTGCTTCCATTTTTTCTTACCTTTTTGAGCTCTAGTTCCTGGCATACCCATAGTTGATCTTCCTTTTGGATAAATTTTATTATTAAGGCTGTACTGCTTTACCTTAGGATTGAGTGTAATCTCTAATTCGGTACTTTCAAGTTTTCTTATTTCATCCCTAATTTTGGCCGCTTCCTCAAATTCAAGATTTGTAGCAGCTTCTTTCATGTTTTTATTTAAAGCTTTTAAATGTTTTTTTAAGTTTCCACCTATATTTGCGCCCGTTCCTATTTTCACATAATCTTTTTCATAAACACTCTCTAATACATCAGCTATTTCCTTTTTAATTGTAGAGGCACTTATTTTATTTTTTTTATTATATTCTAATTGTATAGATCTTCTTCTATCAGTTTCTTTAATAGCTTTTTTTATACTTTTTGTTTCTTTATCTGCGTACAAAATTACTTTACCGTCCAAATTTCTTGCCGCTCTTCCAATTGTTTGTATCAATGAAGTTTCCGATCTTAAGAAACCTTCTTTATCTGCATCTAAAATTCCAACTAACGCACACTCTGGAATATCGAGACCTTCTCTTAAAAGATTTATACCAACTAAAACATCGAATACTCCCAGTCTTAGATCTCTCATAATCTCTATTCTTTCAAGCGTATCTATATCAGAATGTAAATATCTAACTTTAATTCCATTTTCGTGAAGATACTCTGTTAAATCTTCAGCCATTTTTTTTGTAAGAGTTGTAACAAGGACTCGATGATTTTTTTCTATAGTTTTTTTACACTCATGCATTAAATCATCGACTTGATTTTTTGCAGGTTTAATTTCGACTGGAGGATCAATTAAACCAGTTGGTCTAATTACTTGGTCTATAAATTTACCTTTTGTTTGTTCTAGCTCCCAAGGACCAGGTGTTGCAGAAACAAATATTGTTTGTGTTCTCATCATATCCCACTCTTCAAATTTTAAAGGTCTATTGTCCATGCACGATGGAAGTCTAAATCCATATTCAGCTAGCGTACTTTTTCTAGATCTATCTCCTTTAAACATTCCATTTAACTGAGGTACAGTAACGTGGCATTCGTCTACAAACACTAAAGTATTATCTGGAAAATATTCAAATAATGTTGGGGGCGGTTCTCCCGGTTTTCTTCCAGATAGAAATCTTGAATAGTTTTCAATTCCAGCACAAGATCCTGTTGCCTCGATCATTTCTAAATCAAATTTAGTTCTTTCTTCTAACCTTTGTGCTTCAAGTAATTTATTTTCAGCTTTGTGTTTTTTTAAAGTAATTTCTAATTCTTTTTTTATATTAATAATTGCTTGTTCAACTGTTGGTTTTGGAGTTATGTAATGACTATTTGCATAGACTTTAATCAAGTTTAATTCTCTTACTTGATCTCCAGTTAGCGGATCAAATTCTTCAATTTTTTCTAATTTATCTCCAAATAAACTTAATCTCCACGCTCTATCTTCTAAGTGTGAAGGAAAAATTTCAAGATATTCTCCTCTAGCCCTAAAAGTTCCTCTGTAAAAATTTTGATCATTTCTTTTATACTGAAGTGCTATTAAAGATTTAATTATTTGTTCTCTATTATAATCATAATTTTTTTGAAGCGTTAAAGTCATTTTGCTGTATGCTTCAACCGAGCCAAGACCATAAATACAAGATACGCTGGCAACAATTAATACGTCGTCTCTTTCTAAAAGGGACCTTGTTGCCGAGTGTCTCATTCTATCTATCTGTTCATTAATTGATGCCTCTTTTTCTATGTAAGTATCTGATCTTGGAACATAAGCTTCAGGGGTATAATAATCATAATAAGAAACAAAATATTCAACTGCATTCTCTGGAAAAAATGTTTTCATCTCACCATAAAGCTGTGCTGCTAAAGTTTTATTGGGTGCCAAAATTAATGCAGGTCTATTTGTTTCTTCTATAACTTTTGCCATTGTGAAAGTTTTTCCTGATCCAGTCACCCCAAGAAGCACTTGGTTAAATTCACCTTTATTGGCGCTTTTAACTAATTTTTTGATTGCTTCTGGTTGATCTCCAGCTGGCTTAAAATCTGATTTTATTTTAAACTTTTTACCACCCTCAAGTTTTCCACTTATTTCTGGGTTTTTGCTTTGTATATCAGTAATTAAATCTTGATAAGTATTTTGCATATATTAAACAAAGTAATAAAATATAAATATATTTCAATGAGCATAATATCTAACAGTTTAAAGAGAATAAAACCCTCTCCCACAATAGCAGTTACTCAAAAAGCCAGAGAATTAAGAGCTGCCGGGAAAGATGTCATAGGTCTTGGTGCGGGTGAACCCGATTTTGATACACCAGATAACATTAAGGATGCAGCTATTAAAGCTATTAAAGCTGGAGATACAAAATATACAGCCGTTGACGGAACCCCAGAATTAAAAAAGGCAATTATAAATAAGTTTAAGAGAGAAAATAATTTAGATTACTCAACTGATCAAATAACAGTTGGAACTGGTGGAAAACAAGTTCTTTATAACGCATTTATGGCGACTTTAAATAAAGGTGATGAAGTAATAATTCCAGCACCTTATTGGGTTTCATATCCAGACATGGTTTTGCTTGCAGGAGGAAAACCAAAAATAGTTAAATGTGAAGAAAAAGATGGTTTTAAATTAACTCCTAAAAAACTTCAAAAAGCTATTTCTAAAAAAACTAAATGGTTAATTTTAAATTCACCTTCAAATCCAACAGGAGCAGGCTACACAAAAAATGAAATTGAAAGTTTAGCAAAAATATTGATAAAAAATAAAAAAATTCATATTTTAAGTGATGATATTTATGAGCATATTAAATATGATAATTTTGACTTTTTCACAATTGCTCAAGTTTCTAAATTAAAAGATAGAACATTAACAATGAACGGTGTTAGTAAATCATATGCAATGACTGGTTGGAGAATAGGTTATGCAGCAGGCCCAAAAGATATAATTAAAGCAATTGGAAAAATTCAATCTCAATCAACTTCAAATCCTTCTTCAGTAAGTCAAGCTGCTGCCGTTGAAGCTTTGAATGGTTCTCAAGATTTCATTAAAGAAAGATCAGATGCATTTAAAGAAAGAAGAAATTTTGTAGTTAAAAGCTTAAATAATATTAAAGGAATTAATTGTTTAGCTCCTAACGGCGCATTTTATGTATTTCCAAGTTGCAAACAGCTATTAGGAAAAAAAACAAAATTAAAATCAGATTCTGAATTTGTTGAAAAACTCTTGGAGAAAGCAAACGTTGCGGTTGTTCAAGGTTCAGCTTTTGGTTTGCCAGGTCATTTTAGAATTTCTTACGCTACCTCGATGCAAAAATTAAAAGTAGCAATTGAGAGAATAAAAGTGTTTTGTGAAAATTTAAACTAGACCAAGTCTTACAACTGATTTAGCATTTTCAGTTATACAACCTTTTGCAGTTTTAAATTTTAAGCCTAATAATTCTTCAGCATATCTTGTGTCAGTTTGCATTAAAATTCCAAGGTCTGGAATCATAGTTTTAGCACTTGAGTCTAAATAACTTATTAACTTAACCATAAAATTTGGCAGTTCTTTTGTTGGAAGTTTTTTTGCATACTCAGGCATCGCTTCAGCCATCAATTGAGATAATTCAACTAATTTTTTTACTTCTTTACCAACAATCAACCTTCTTCCTCCAACTTTATTATTTCCAATGCAGGCAACATGTGATTTTGCTACATCTTTGACATCAGAAATTAAAACTGCAAATTTAGGCGCTCCTGGAAATTTACCCTTCATAAATTGTCTTACGTATTCAATTGAAGTACCACCTTTTTTATCTAATGCATCACCAAATACTCCACCGGGATTAATTGTTGTTAATTTATTTTTTAGTCCTTTGCTTTCCATGAAATCCCAAGCAGCTCTTTCAGCTTTTGTTTTTGATAAAAAGTAATCACTAACACCCTCGACCCAGTTAACATCTGTCCAATCATTTTCTCCAAATGAATAAGGATTACTTCTATTAGGTTTTCTAAACATTGCCACGATAGAGGATGTTACAATTATTTGTTCTGAATCAGCATTCAAACCAGCATTTAAAACTCTTAAAGTTCCATCTACCGCAACTGGCAATAAACTATCTCTATTATTTGAAACTTTCATAGGAAAAGGAGAAGCAACATGCATTATATACTTACATCCTTTTACTGCTTCATTCCATCCATCATCTTTCAAAAGATCCAATTCAACAAATGATAATTTATCTATCGAAGCATATTTACTTAAAGTTTCTTTTGTTTGCTCAATTAAATTTTTGTTTCTAACAGTTCCTAAAACTTCATAGCCTGAATTTAATAATTCTATTGCAGTATGTTTGGCTATCCACCCGCTAATTCCTGTTAAAAATACTTTTTCACTCATAAATTGCTTATATTTAAATTAAATTTAATGTTCATGTTTCTCAATGCCGTGTTGCTCTAAAAGCTTATGCATTCTTTCATGTTCTTTATAAGTTAAACCATAAAAAACAATTATAGTAACAATTGAACCGACCACCACGCCTTGAATAAATCTAAATATTGTTTTTTTATTTCTATCCTTTGTCTCTTGGCTCATATTTTTTCCTCTCTGTTTTGCTTCATAAAATTTATAAACAGCATAAGAGATTAAAATTAAACTTATAATCCAAGAAATTGGATGATTCACAACAGCTATAAAAGATCCTCCAAATAATGCAGCAATAAATCCACTAATATAACAGATAGGGCACATAATAATTTTAATGAGATAAAAATTTTTCAGCTTCGAGAGCAGCCATACATCCCATTCCTGCAGCAGTTACAGCTTGTCTAAAAATTTTATCTTTTACATCTCCAGCAGCAAATACTCCTGGTATATTTGTTTCGGTTGAATCTGGTTTT
This sequence comes from uncultured Pelagibacteraceae bacterium, assembly GCA_902576565.1. Lineage (GTDB taxonomy): Bacteria > Pseudomonadota > Alphaproteobacteria > Pelagibacterales > Pelagibacteraceae > Pelagibacter. The sequence goes on from CACGVK010000010.1 coordinate 9,799, forward strand.
GTAGTTAAATAACCTTCTTTATCCATATCCAGCTGGTCTTTAAACAACTGAGTTGCTGGATCATGTCCAATAGCAATAAATAATCCATCTATTTTTAGTTCACTTACTTTATTTGTCTTTATATTTTTTATTTTTATACCTTTAACATTTTTAGGTTCATTATCTCCTATTACTTCTTCAACAATACTATCCCAAATTATTTCTATCTTTTTGTTATCCATTAATTTTTTTTGAAGCATTTTTTCTGCTCTAAGTGCATCTCTTCTGTGAATTAATTGAACTTTAGAAGCAAATTTTGTTAAGAACATTGCCTCTTCTACCGCAGCATTACCTCCACCAACTACAGCAACAGTTTTATCCTTAAAAAAGAACCCATCACATGTTGCACATGCAGATACTCCAAAGCCTCTAAATTTTTGTTCTGACTCTATATTCAGCCATCGTGCTTGAGCTCCGGTAGAAATTATAATTGAGTCTGCAGTATATTTTTGTCCACCGTCACCAATAGCTTCAAATGGTTTAGATTTTAGATTTACTGAAGAAATATGATCTTCAATCATTTCAGTTCCCACAGCCTTTGCTTGTTCTCGCATTTGATCCATTAACCATGGCCCTTGAATTACTTCAGCGAAACCAGGATAATTTTCTACGTCGGTTGTAGTTGTTAACTGTCCACCTGGTTCCATTCCAGAAACCATAATTGGTTTAAGCATTGCTCTAGCAGCATAAACTGCAGCAGTATATCCAGCTGGACCGGATCCAATTATTAACACTTTTGTGTGTTTAGTTGGATTTTGATTCATATCAAAGCTATATAGTAATTTATGAGCAAATTAAAAGGGTTATTATTGACTGAAGGAATGCATGGCATGATAAGCCAAGTTGAAGGGTTAGCTAAAGCATTAGATCTTGAATTTACTCACCAGAAAGTTGAACTAAATAGTTTTTGGAAAATGATTCCTCCAAGCTTTACTCCTATTTCAAATATAGTTTTTAAAAAATTTGATATTTCAGATTTTGATATAATCATTTCGTGTGGAAGAAAAAGTGTAATTCCATCAATTTATTTAAAAAAAAATTCAAATAAAAAAATTTTTAACATTCATATTCAAGATCCTAAAGTTTCATTAAAAAATTTTGATTTTATAATTGCTCCAGAGCACGATAGTTTAAATGGACAAAATGTCATTACATCAAAAGGAGCTATTCACTATTTAACTTTAGACGAGATTAAAAATAATCATACTTATCTTGAACAAAAACTTAAAAAAAACAAGGATTGTTTATTATTAGTTTTAGGTGGACCTAACAAATACTATAATTATGATGATAATAATTTAATCAATATTTTTGATAAAATAAAAAAAATATTAAATAATAATAATTTACAAGCTATAGTAATTCCATCAATGAGAACCCCAAAAAAAACCATAAATTTAGCAGATGAATTATTAGGTAAAGAAAATCTTGTAATTAATAATATTGATAAAAAAGCTTATCTCTCAGGACTTTCATTGGCAAAATATATTGTTGTAACTTGTGACTCTACTTCAATGATATCAGAAGCAGCAATTACAGGAAAACCAATATATATTGCAGATATACCAACAAAAAAAAATGATCGAAGATTTAAAATATTTAGGGAGTTATTCAGTGAGTTAAATATTACAAAAAATTTAAATGAAAAACTCGAGATTTGGAACTATAAAAGCTTAAATGAAACAGCTAGAATAGCAGAAGAAATCAAAAAAAAAATATCGTAATGTCATTTTTAAATTCAATTGAAAAAAATTCTAAAAAGTTTGAAAGTCCTTTTACTCATTGGGAATTAAACGAACCTTTAACGCAAGATCAGATTAATGAGATTGTCAATGCAGATATTGCCAATCCAACTGAATATGATCTAAATTATGATGGAACTAGAGCAATTGATGGAGGCGAGGGAAAATTTAGGGAAGGTATTTCTGATGGAGGTAAAGCTTTAAAATTTAGATGTTTTATAACAAAAGAAAATGCTGATAAATTTCCACATTTAAGAAATTTTATTCAAGAACTTCAAAATAAAAAAACTCACGAAAAAATTTCAAGCCTAATAGGAAAAGACTTATCCAGTTCCTATGTCAGAGTCGAAGTAATATGTGACCGCCAAGGTTTTTGGTTAAAACCTCATTGTGATATTAAAGAAAAGCTAATTTCATGTTTACTTTTTGTAAATAAGTTTAATGAAAGTGAGGAATTGGGAACTGATTTTTATGATAGCGAATTGAAAAAAGTAAAAACTCTCCCTTATAGAGATAATTATGGATATTTCTTTTCTAGTGGCCCAAATACTTGGCATGGAATGGAAAAAAAAGAAATAATTAAGGAGAGACGTTGTTTACAAGTAAATTATGTTACATTTAAAACTGATTGGAAAGTTGAAGATTAAATTTCCTGTAAAGATTTAACTTCTATTTTTTTTGTTTTTAAAGATTTTATTGCCTCCAAACATGCATAAGCAGTAGACATATTTGTACAATAAGGGACTTTATTAATTAAAGTTGCTCTTCTTAAAGAGGTTGAGTCTTGAATACGATAAGCACGCTTTCCTCCACCAGTATTAACAACTAAAGCTATTTTTTTTGAATTCAATACGTCAATTATATGTGGTGAACCACCGCTAACTTTATTTATTTTTTTACATTTAATACCGTTTTTTAAAATTCTATTTGCAGTACCTTCTGTTCCACATAGAGTAAAACCTAATTTTACTAGTTGTCTTGCTAAGTCTACACCTTCATTTTTATGTCTATCTTTTAGAGAAATAAATGCCAATCCTTTGGTTGGTAAAGAATTTTGAGCAGCAATTTGACTTTTTGCATAAGCTAATCCAAAATCTTTATCAATACCCATTACTTCACCTGTCGATTTCATTTCTGGTCCAAGCAAAACATCAACATTTGGAAATTTATTAAAAGGAAAAACAGCCTCTTTAACTGCAAACATATTTTTATTTTTATTTTTTAAACTGAATTTTTTTAATTTTTCACCAGCCATAATTCTTGAAGCGATTTTTGCCAGCGGAATTCCCTTTGCTTTAGAAACAAATGGAACAGTTCTGCTTGCTCTTGGATTAACTTCGATTATATAAATTTCATCATTTTTAATTGCGAACTGCACATTCATGAAACCTTTTACTTTTAAAGCTAATGCTAGTTTTTTAGTTTGATTATTAATTTCATCAATTAATTCTTTCTTAATAGCTACTGGAGGTATACAACATGCAGAGTCTCCAGAATGAATTCCTGCTTCTTCTATATGCTGCATTATCCCAGCAACAAAAACATCTTTACCATCCGATATTGCATCAACATCTACTTCCATTGCATTATTAATAAATCTGTCAATTAAAATAGGATTATTTTCTGCAGCTTTGAAAGCCTCTTGAACGAATTCTTTAAGTTGATTCTTTTCATGAACTATTTCCATTGCTCTACCTCCTAAGACATAGGAAGGTCTCACAACAAGTGGAAGGCCAATATCAGATGCTATCTTTATAGCTTCACTATATGTTTTAGCTATTCCACTATCTGCTTGTTTTAATTTCAATTTAATTAATAGTTTTCTAAATCTGTCTCTATCCTCAGCTAAATCAATTGAAGAATATTGGGTTCCTATAATTGGCAAAGAATTATCATGAAGAAATTTTGCTAATTTAATTGGAGTTTGACCTCCAAATTGAGCAATTATTCCAATTAAATTTCCCTTTGATTTTTCTTTTAAAATTATGTTATGGACATACTCCTCAATTAACGGCTCAAAGTATAATCTATCACTTGTATCGTAATCTGTTGAAACAGTTTCAGGATTACAATTAATCATAATTGTTTCAAATCCGGCCTCTTTTAAAGAGTAACTGGCTTGACAACAACAATAGTCAAACTCAATTCCTTGACCTATTCTGTTTGGACCACCCCCTAGAATTATAATTTTATTTTTTGAAGAAGGATTAGCTTCACATTCTGTTTTTATTGAAAAATTTCTTTGATAAGTTGAATACATATAGGGTGTAAAAGATTTAAATTCAGCGGCACATGTATCTACTTTTTTAAATACGGGAAAAACTTTTAGGGCAATTCTTTTTTTTCTAACTACTTTCTCTTTCATATTAGTCAATTGAGCTAATTTTTTATCAGAAAATCCTATTGATTTAATTCTATTAAATTCATTGAAATTTTTGGGCAGACCTTTATTGGAGATTTTATTTTCCTCATCCACAATTTCTTTAATTTGTTCTAAAAACCAGGGATCTACCTTAGATAATTTATATATTTTTTTTAAATTAATTTTTTTACGTATTGCTTCTGCAATTAATAAAATTTTATTTGGAATATTGATCTTTAGTTTTTTTTCAATTTCATTTTTGTTTAAATTAAAAATTTTATCTAAACCGGAGAAACCAGTTTCTAAAGATATCAATGCTTTTTGAAGAGATTCTTTAAAATTTCTTCCTATTGCCATTGCCTCACCAACAGATTTCATTGAAGTACCTAATATTGCCGGAGAACTAGAAAATTTTTCAAAAGTAAATCTTGGAATTTTTGTAACTACATAATCTATGGTTGGTTCAAAAGATGCAGGTGTAACTTTAGTAATTTCATTTTTTAATTCATCAAGTGTGTAACCAACAGCTAGTTTTGCTGCTACTTTAGCAATTGGAAACCCTGTTGCTTTTGAAGCAAGTGCAGATGATCTAGAAACTCGAGGATTCATTTCTATAACCACCATTCGTCCATTTTTTGGGTTAATGGCAAATTGGACATTTGAACCTCCGGTTTCAACTCCAATTTTTCTTAAGCAAGCAATTGATGCATTTCTCATAACTTGATATTCTTTATCTGTAAGAGTTAAGGCAGGAGCAATTGTGATAGAGTCTCCCGTGTGAATTCCCATAGGGTCTAAATTTTCAATAGAACATATTATAATACAGTTGTCTTTTTTATCTCTAACAACCTCCATTTCAAATTCTTTCCAACCTTCCAAACATTCTTCCACAAGAACTTGATTTACTGGTGATGCATCCAAACCTTCTTTTACACGTTTAAAAAAATCTTTTTTACTTTTGGCTATACCACTTCCAAGACCACCAAGAGTGAAAGCTGGTCTTATTATTGCTGGTAAACCAACTTTATTTAAGCATTTTTTTATTTGTTTTATATTATTTACAATTTCTGATTTTGGAAGATTTAGACCAATATCACTCATATTTTTTCTAAATTTTTTTCTGTCTTCTGCATTTGAAATAGCTTTTGAATTTGCACCAATTAATTCGATTTTATATTTTTTAAGCAATCCTATTTTTTCTGCATTAATTGCTAAATTTAATGCGGTTTGGCCACCCATAGTCGGCAATATTGCATCAGGTTTTTCTTTTATTATAATTTTTTCTAAAATTTCTGTTGTTATAGGTTCAACATAAGTTTTGTCTGCAACACCAGGATCAGTCATAATAGTTGCAGGATTTGAGTTTATTAATACTACTTTATAACCCTCATCTTTTAATGCTTTACATGCTTGAGTGCCAGAGTAATCAAACTCACAAGCTTGACCAATTATTATTGGGCCAGCTCCTACTACTAAAATTTTTTTAATATCTTTTCTTTTTGGCATTTTTTTTCACTAAATTAATAAATTCATCAAATAAATAATGGCTATCTTGCGGGCCAGGATTTGACTCTGGATGATATTGAACAGAAAAAACTGGTTTACCTTTTAATCTTATTCCTTCTACACAATTGTCAAATAAAGATTTATGAGTCATTTCAACATTTCTTGGTAAGCTTTCTTTAACTACTTCAAACCCATGGTTTTGACTTGTTATCTCAACTTTACTGTTAATTAGATTTTTCACTGGATGATTTGCACCTCTATGACCTAATTTCATTTTTTTTGTTTTTGCTTTAAGTGCCAAAGCTAACAATTGATGACCAAGACATATTCCAAATATTGGTATATCTTTTTTAATTAATGTTTGAATAATATTAATAGCATATTTACCTGTGGCCGCTGGATCACCAGGACCATTTGATAAAAATACACCATGTGGATTAAGTTCAAGAATTTTATTAGCTTCCAGATTACATGGAACAATCTGAACATTACAATTAAAATTTGAAAAATATCTTAAAATATTTTTTTTAATACCATAATCTATTGCAACGATTTTGAAATTTTTTTTATTATTTCGTTTATACCCATTCTCTTTAGTCCAAGTTTTATATCCGTTCCATAAGAATTTTTTTTTAGTACTGACCTCTTTGGCAAGATCCATTCCGTTAAGCCCTGGCCACTTAATTGTAGTGCTGATTAATTTTTTTATGTTGAAAATGCCCTTTTTATTATTTGATATGGTTCCTTTAGGAGCTCCTTTATCTCTAATATAATTTGTTAAGCTTCTGGTATCGAGACCAGTAATACCAACAATTTTATGCTTTTTTAACCATAAATCTAAATGTTTCAAAGATCTGTAGTTCGAAGGATTAGTTATTTCAGAATTAAAAATTACACCTCTTGTCCATATTTTGTTTGACTCGTAGTCATCATTATTTGTTCCAACATTACCTATATGCGGAAACGTAAAATTTATTATTTGTCCTGCGTATGATGGATCAGAAATAATTTCTTGATAACCAGTTATTGAGGTATTGAAACAAACCTCGCCAGTTGCAATTCCCTGGTGGCCAATACCTATACCTTTAAAGATAGATTTATTATCAAGAACTAAAATGCCTGGGGAGAAACTGGAAAGTTTTTTTGAGTTTACTTTTTGTTTTTTGTTCAATTACAACTCATGAGTTAAAGGTTAATACAATAAAACCTAAAATTTCGCAACAGATGTAATATAAATCTAAAAAAAAACAATTTTTTCTTTGGAACAAAATTGTCTATAGAGTAAATTAAAAAAATGTTGTTAAGAGACAAAATTGAAGAAGACTACAAAAACTCAGTAAAATCAAAAGATAAAAATAAGATATCAACTTATAGGTTAATTTTATCAGGCATTAAAGACCTAGATATTGCTAATAGATCTGGCCCTTCTAAAAGGGAAACAGATGATAATGACATTAAAAAGTTAATAAAAAAAATGATTAAACAGAGAAACGAATCTATAGAGGCGTATGAAAAAAACAATAGGAAGGATTTAGCAGAATCAGAAAAAAATGAAGTTGATATATTGTCAGTTTATTTACCAAAGCAGCTTAGCGAAGAAGAAACAAAAAAAATATGTGAAAGTGTCATTGGTCAGGTTAAAGCTGCATCAATAAAAGATATGGGAAAAGTTATGGGTGAGTTAAAAAAAAACCATTCAGATAGTATTGATTTTGCGAAGGCCGGTTCAATAATTAAAGAGATACTTAATAGTAAATGAAATATCCAAAAGAATACTTAGATGAAATAAAAACAAGGCTCAAGGTTTCAACTGTTGTTTCTAAAACAGTAAACTTAAAAAAAAGAGGTAAAGAGTTTGTGGGACTGTCACCCTTTAAAAATGAAAAAACGCCATCTTTTACTGTTAATGATGAGAAGGGATTTTATCATTGTTTTAGTACTAGCGAACATGGAAATATTTTTGATTTTTTGATGAAAACACAAAATTTAAAATTTGGAGAGGCAGTGAAAACCTTAGCAAATTTTGCTGGAATGAGACCTTACACATTTTCAAAACAAGATGAAGAAAGAGAGAAAAACAAACAAACGTATATTTCAATTTATAAAAAGTATATTAACTATTACCATAATCAAATTGTTAAACAAAAAAATACTATTGTAAATGAATATTTAAAAAAAAGAAATTTAAGCATTAAAGAAATTGAACAATTTAAACTTGGTTACGTTGATAAAGATCCAAGTATGTATGAAGTGCTAATAAATGAATTTGATAAAAAAATTGTCGAAAAATCAGGATTATTTTATTTTGATGAAAAAAAGAAAAAGTTTGTAGAAAGGTTTAGAGATAGATTAATTTTTCCAATAAATAATTTATCTGGTGCACCCATTGCACTAGGGGGAAGAATTATTAATCAAAATAATTATTATGCAAAATATATTAACTCACCTGAAACAGATTTTTTTAAAAAAGGATCGAATTTGTATAACCTTGATAAAGCAAGAAAATTTTCAAATATTTATGAAAAGATTTATCTTGTAGAGGGATATATGGATGTGATTGGTTTGAATTCTAAAGGAATAGAAAATTCAGTTGCCAATCTTGGAACTTCACTGACCGAAAGACAAATTATGATTTTAAATCAGTTTTTTAATCACATTGTTATTTGTTTTGATGGAGATGAAAGTGGTTATAAAGCTGCGTTCAGAGCAGCTGAAAATTCTATAAAAGAATTAAAGCCTGAAAAAAAAATTTCTTTTTTATTCTTACCAGAAAAAGAAGATCCTGATAGTTTTATAAAAAAACATGGAAAAGAATATTTCATAAAATATTCAGATAAAAACGTGATTGAAATTCACGAATTTTTATTTGAACATTTTAAGAAAGAAACTGAAAATAATCCATCATCATTAGCTACTTTTGAAAAAAAACTTAGATTGATTTGTACAACTATCAAAGATGAATATATTAAAAAATATATATTAGAATTTTTTTTAGAAAAAATTTCTTTATTGACTCCATTTTCAAATTTTAAAAAAGGACATTTTAAAAGTAGAAACCAAAAGTCTTTATCCTCAACGCAGAAGTATTTCAATGAGACCAAATCTTTGAGTGGAGTAGAATTAAAAGAATATTCTTTTTTGTATTTAATTATTAATGATCTCGACCTAATTAAAAATAATTTATATTTAATAAAGGACGTAAAGCTTTTTTCAAAAGAAAATAAATTAGTTTTTGATGCAGTATTTGAGAAACTTCAAAACGATGAAAATATTAGCATTGATAGTTTGGGAGTAGATCAACAGTTGATTGATAAAATATTTAGATTTGCCTCAATCAAGAATATTTTACAAAACAAAGTTCATGAAAATGATAAAAAAATTGATTTACTAGATGAGCTAATAAGAGATTTAAAAAACTATGAGCTGGAGTTTAGAATTGAGGAGCTAGAATCGAAATTTTCACAAGATTTAAGTGAAAGTACATTTAATGAAATAAGAGAGCTAAAAAAGTTGCAAAAAATCAACTAAATAAAAAAAAATTATCATAGATTTTTTCAAATTAAGTATTATATAGATCTTCCGGATACATTTTTACTGTGGAAAGAATTATAACAAAATCATTTGCTAGATTAATGGGCAGAGGAACCCATAGAGGTTTTATAACCCATGAGGAGCTTAATAAGTCACTAGGTAAAAGAAATTTGTCTCTTCAAAATCTTGAGCAAGCCTTCATTCATATATTAAATGAAAAGATTTCATTAGTAGAAAAAAAATCTGACTATAAAGTTTTAAGAAAAAAAGATTCTTCTTCCAAGGAAGAGGGAAAAACTGCCGAAAAAAGTGATGACCCTATAAGAATGTATTTAAGGGAAATGGGTGGTGTCGAACTTCTGTCTAGAGAAGGAGAAATAGCAATTGCAAAAAGAATAGAAGCTGGAAAGGATGTGATGTTGAATGCTCTATCACAAAGTCCTATTACCGCTCAACAATTCTTCGAATGGAATACAAAATTACATAATGATGAAATTTTAGTAAGAGAAATAATTGATATCGATACTAATTACATGGAAGATGATGATAATAGTCAAGACTCAAAAAGAAAAAAAAATAATGAAAATGAAAACGAAACAAATAACTCTAATAATACAAATGAGGAAAATGCAGACAATTCTGAGGATGAATTCAATCCTACTCTGGCTGCAATGGAATCAGAAATAAAACCAAAAGTTCTTCAAACTGTTCACAATCTAACAAAAGAATATAATAAATTAATAAAATATCAAAAAGAAAAACTAGAATGTATTTTAAATTTTAAATCCTTTTCACCCTCTAAGGAAAAAAATTATAGTAAAATAGTTGATGATATTCTTGAAAACATTAAGTCTCTTCAGCTTTCTCCTTCGGTTTTAGAAGAACTTGTTCAAAAACATTATGTTGAAAATAAAAAAATCATATCTTTCGAGGGAAATTTATTAAGGCTTTCTCTAAGTAATAATATTTCTAGAGAAGAATTTATAAAATTTTATGTTGGAAATGAAATTAATCCAAAGCTAAAAGATTTTTTAAATACCAATGAAAATTGGAAAAAATTCTTTCAAAAAAACAAAAATGAATTTAAAAATATAAGAGAAAGGTTAATTGAAATAAGTAATAAGTTAGGAATTTCAGTCACAGATTTTAAAAAATTAGTTAGCAGAGTTCAAAAGGGAGAAAAAGAGTCTCGAATTGCAAAAAAAGAAATGGTTGAGGCTAACTTGAGGCTAGTTATTTCAATAGCAAAAAAGTATACCAACAGAGGTTTGCAGTTTTTAGACTTAATTCAAGAGGGGAATATTGGTTTAATGAAAGCAGTTGATAAGTTTGAATATAGAAGAGGATATAAATTTTCAACATACGCAACATGGTGGATAAGGCAGGCTATTACAAGATCAATTGCAGACCAAGCAAGAACTATAAGAATACCAGTTCATATGATTGAAACTATAAATAAAATTGTAAGAACTCAAAGATTAATTTTAACTGAATTTGGACGTGAAGCGACACCAGAGGAACTTTCTAAAAAATTAAGAATGCCTTTAGAGAAAGTTAGAAAAGTATTAAAAATTTCAAAAGAACCAGTTTCTTTAGAAAAACCCGTAGGAGATGAAGAAGATAGTAGTCTTGGTGATTTTATTGAAGATACAAAAGCATTAGCACCTTTAGAACAGGCTATAAAATCAAACTTAAGTGAAGCAACAACAAAAATATTATCAACTTTAACTCCTAGAGAAGAAAGAGTTTTAAGAATGAGATTTGGGGTTGGGATGAATACAGACCATACACTAGAGGAAGTCGGCTTACAATTTTCAGTAACAAGAGAAAGAATTAGGCAAATTGAAGCTAAAGCACTTAGAAAGTTAAAACATCCAAGCAGATCAAAACAATTAAAAAGTTTTTTAGAGAGTTAATTGGGCCGTTAGCTCAATAGTAGAGTACTGCATTGACATTGCAGGGGTAGTTGGAGCGTAACCAACACGGCCCACCAAAATTTAAAAATAAATATGAAATATTTTAGATTAAATTTTTATAACTTTCTGATTGTAGTTATATTTTTTCTACTTTTAGAAGGTATTTATTCATTTTATCATTATAAAGTAAGTTTTTTTATAAAATTTATAGATTACGATTATAGATCAGGTATAAATCCAATAGTATGGAACGAAAATGGGATTGTTGAAAACTTACAGGTACTTTTTCTAATTATTGCAATATTCAATTGTTTCGTTTTTCTTAAAAAAAAAATAATTTTTACAACTTCAAAATTTTTTGTTTTTTTTATTTATATGTATTTCATGGGCTTGATATACTTTTTCTTTGAAGAAATTTCATGGGGACAACATTTTTTTAATTGGAAAACACCAGTTATTTTTGAAAATTTAAACCAGCAAAAAGAAACTAATTTTCATAATATATCTAATTTATTTAATGAAGTACCTAGGACGTTATTGTTATTATGGTGTTCATTATCCTTTATTGCTGTAAAAAAATTATTTGAATATAAGAATTTAAAACTATTCGTATTTCCAGATTATAATTTAAGAAAAATTTCTTTTATAATATTAATAGTCGTAATACCTGATTTAATTTTAAAAAAATTTAATATATATATAGATTATCCTCATCCAAGCTCCACAGGTTGCATTGAAAACTGTTTTTTTTATCCCTATCCAATAGAATTTATCCAAAATTTTGAAGTTTTTGCCCTTTTTACTTTTAATTTTGTTAAATTGTCTGAGTTTCAAGAATTATTATTTACTTATTATATTTTAATTCATTCATTCTATGTAAAAAAGTTAAAATTGACTAAAAACTCTTCTTGAATGAAAATTAAAAAAAAAGTAGAAACTCCTTCAGGGCCTGTAGCTCAGTTGGTTAGAGCAGTACACTCATAATGTATTGGTCCCAGGTTCGAGTCCTGGCGGGCCCACCAGTCTATCGATTATATTTTAATAAATTTGAAATTTTTATTATTTGTTTGCAAACTCATTTAAGTTTTTGATCAGCCCATCTATGTTACTATTTTGAATAATTGAATTAAATTCTTCCCTTTGTACCCTGGCCAAACTTACACCTTCAATAACAACATCTATAATAAGTGGTTTATCTGTATTTTTAGTCACAATTCTCCAATCCAGTTTAACCTCTGGAGTTTTTTCGGTAGCTAAAAGTGTACTTGAAACGATCGTATATTTATCATTTAATTTCTTTTGTGACTCTACTTTTATTTTTGGATCTGAATATTGAGCAAGTCTACTAGAAAAACTTTTTAAAAAATATTTTTTAAAAACTATAAAATATTCTCCTTTTTTTTCTGTAGATAAAGATTTTCTATGAGAGCCAAGCGAATAATAAGCAATCCCTTTAATATCAACAACTTCCTCTGCTATTAACTCAATTTTATCCATTTTTTCATCCTTTGAAATATTTTGTTTTAGTATTTCTGATGCTCTATTTACTGCTGATTGAACAAAATCACTAGGATCGACTGCTTGTGATTCACTTTGGAATATTAAAAAGAAAGCGAAAAAAAAATTAAATATTTTCCTATTCATTTAAAGTTTTTATTGAGTTTCTATTTCTTCCCAGTCACTATCGTCGAAGGTTTCGATTATCTCATCAGTATTTAAAATTCTTTTTCTTCTATCTTGTAAATATAGACTTTTAACTGAAGCGTAAAAATCAATTGAATTTTCCTTTAAATTGTCCAGCGCACCTAAATTTTTAGCTATGAAATCAACACCGCCCATTCCTTTGGATGCATAGTAATCAAAGTTTGAAAAGTATCTCGTATCATTTCTTACAGTTATGTTATACCAAGCATCACCACCTAAATAATTTCCTATTGATCCTGTAGTATCCCTTAAAGTTGAAGGTCCAAGAACTGGTAAAACTATATAACACCCTTCACTGACGCCCCATCTACCAAGCGTTTGTCCAAAATCTTCACTTTGATATTCATTTAGACCTACTTTAGATGCTGGATCAAAAATCCCTAACACACCTAACGTCGTATTGAGTACAAATCTTAAAGAATTTTTTCCTGCAATTAATATATCTCCTTGAAGAATATTGTTCGGCAAAGTCAATAATATTGATAAATTGCTTAAAGCATTACTTGTGCCAGTTCTAACTGGAGAAGGAAGTTTTCTATATCCTTTTGCAAGAGGTTCAAATACCACGTCGTTTACTACTTGGTTGAATGCAAATACACCTCTGTTTATTTTTTCAAAACAATCCTTAGTCTCAGTATTTTGGTTTTTATTAGATAATTCAATACTACCATCTGAATCAGCAAATGAATTTACTGAAATTAAAACAGTTAAAATAGATATAGTAAAAATTCTTAACATTTTCATAATTTTATATTTATATCTTTAAGGAATGTAAATGACAATTTATTATGATAAAAGCTCAAATATGTACAATAAAATCTCATCAAACTACTCTCCTAATTTTACAACCAGTAAAAGAATCAAAAAAAATATAAAATACTTAGTTTTTCACTATACTGGTATGAGAAGCGAAACTAAGGCAATAAATAGACTTATTGATGAAAATTCAAAAGTAAGCTGTCATTACTTAATTAAAAGGAACGGTGAAATTATTTTAATGGTGCCCGAGACATATACTGCTTGGCATGCTGGTATTTCTTTTTGGAAAAATCAAAAAAATCTTAACAAAAGTTCGATTGGAATTGAAATTACAAACAAGGGCCATCACTTTGGATATGAAAACTATTCAAGACAACAGATTTTATCATTAATAAAACTGTCCAAATATTTAATTAAAAAATATAATATAAATAAAAAAAATATTTTAGGACATTCAGATATAGCATTTAATAGAAAAAAAGATCCTGGAGAAAAATTTCCTTGGCAATATTTAGCATCAAGAGGAATAGGTATTTGGAATAATACAAAAGGTAATTCAAAAAAATATAGAAAAATAAAAATTGAAGAAAAAAATAAGTTGAAATTTATTTTTTTTTTGAAAAAAATCGGTTATTTAACTAAATTTAAATCTAAAATTTATAAAAATAATTTAATTAAAGCTTTTCAAAGAAGATTTAGACCAGAACTTATAGATGGGAAAATTGATAAAGAATGTTTTTTAATAGCGAAAATACTTAGTAAAAACTGAAATAATTTCTCTTGAAATATATTTAATAAACATTATTTTGTGATTACCAGGTAGATGACTTATCGCTTTAATTTAATTTGAAGAGGAAAGTCCGGGCTCTACAAAGACACGGTGCCAGTTAATGACTGGCGGGGGAAACCCTAGGGATAGTGCCACAGAAAATAAACCGCCTAATCAAGGCAAGGGTGAAAAGGTGTGGTAAGAGCACACCGGCTGATCTGGTAACAGACAGCGCATGGAAAACCCCACCGAGAGCAAAACTGAGTAGAGATGACATTGTTATTTATTAACTAAAAGCAGTCTTTGGCTAGTCATCAGGGTTAGTTGCTTGAGCCTTAAAGTGATTTAAGGCCTAGATAAATGATAAGTTTAAATGACAGAACCCGGCTTATAGTCTACCTGGCAAATTCAATTCAAAAATTTATCAAATAATTAATAATAAATGTTTCAGATTTGTTCTTAAAATTTAGAAAATCCTCTTTAATTTAATATTGACGGTTGTATTTAAAACCCATATATTCCCATATATTCCCAATTATGGAATTAATAAAATTATATAAATATGTTTTTATCGACTTACGAGAACAAATTAGACAAAAAGGGGAGAGTATCTGTGCCTGCTAGTTATCGATCTTATTTATCAAATATTGGATATAACGGAGTAGTTTGTTTTCCATCTTTTAATAACCAATGTGTAGAAGCATGGCCTCAAGATAGAATAGAAAAAATTTCAAATACAATAGACTCATTAAATCCTTTTGAAGAAAAAAAAGATTATTTTGCAACATCCATACTTTCAGAAAGTATTAATTTGCAGTTTGATACTGAAGGAAGAGTGACTTTAACATCAAAATTATTAAAACATGCTAAAATAAAAAGTAGCATGTTATTTGTTGGTCAAGGCAAAACCTTTCAAATATGGGAACCAGCAACATTTGAAAAATTTAGGGCAACGGCAAGAAGGAAATCAAACATTCATCGAGCTAGTCTTAAATGGGAGCTTCAATTTAATAAAAACAGTGAGGGATAAATGACAATTAATTTTAAGGTGCCGGATATAAGAGAGTTAAAACCAAGAATTTTAGTTCTTGGCGTTGGTGGCGCAGGAGGTAATGCTATTAATGGAATGATTGATGCAGGATTGCAAGGAGTTGAATTTATTGCAGTTAATACTGATGCGCAAGATTTAAAACTTAGTAGAGCTATGACCAAAGTTCAAATGGGTATAAATTTAACCAAAGGGTTAGGTGCTGGAGCAAAATTAGATATTGGTCAAGCTGCAGCTGATGAATCTTTAAATGATATTGTAAATATTTTACAAGGTGCAAACATGGTTTTTATAACTGCCGGAATGGGTGGTGGAACTGGAACTGGTTCTGCGCATGTTATAGCTAGAGCAGCTAAAGAACTTAATATTTTAACTGTTGGGGTAGTTACTTTACCATTCTTATATGAAGGTCCATCTAGAATGAGAAGAGCGCAACAAGGTTTAGAGGAACTAAGAAAACATGTAGATACTATTATTGTTGTTCCTAATCAAAATCTTTTTAAAATTGCAAGCGAGCAAACTACATTTGAAGAATCTTTTGAACTTTCTAATGATGTGTTATTACACGGTGTTCAAAGCATAACTGATTTAATGGTAAGACCAGGATTAATAAATTTAGATTTTGCTGATGTTGAAACTATTATGAGTTCTATGGGAAAAGCTATGATGGGAACTGGAGAAGCTGAAGGTGAAGGTAGAGCAACTAAAGCTGCAGAGTTAGCAATTAATAATCCATTGATTGATGATTATACATTAAAAGGTGCAAAAGGCTTATTAGTTAATATTACAGGCGGCAAAGATCTTAAACTTTTTGAAGTTGATGAAGCAGTTCACAAAGTTAGAGCTGAAGTTGATCCTGAAGCAGAACTTATAATTGGCGCTATCACAGATCCTAATTTAGAAGGTAAAATGAGAGTATCAATAGTTGCAACCTCTTTAGATGGTCAGCAACCCGAGTCAAAATCTGTAATTAATATGGTTCATAGAATTAATAATAGGAATCCTGGATATTCAGATTTTTCAAATATTACTAACTCTCAACATTCTAACTATTCATCTACTTCTACTCCAATTTCGGAGGGAGCAACTGCTTTAAAGTTTGAGAATGAAACACAAGATGAACAACTAAATATTAATCATGAAAATATTGTTTCTAATCAAATTAATGAAAGTGTAGTAGATAATGATTTAAATGAAGAAGTTTTACATCTTAAAGAAGAGGTTGAAACTCCATCAGAAACAGTAAATCAAGATAATTCTAATGGATTGGAAAACTTTCATATAAACGAAGATGAAACTCCTCACCTATTTAATTCTGAAGATTCAAATAACGAAGAAAATGAATTTGAGTCATTCACCAAATCTGAGAATAACGAAGATGAGGATGATCTGGAGATACCAGCATTTTTGAGAAGACAAAAAAATTAATGGTCTTCAATAAAATAAATGAATGCCACCATAAAACTGGAAAAAAAACATTTTCCAGTATTGCTAAAAGAATTAATTAGCATTGTATCCCCTCTTTATGGTGGCACATTTATTGATTGTACCTTTGGGCAAGGCGGTTATTCTAAAAAAATTTTAGAAAATAAGAATAATAGTGTAATAGCTATTGATCGTGATAAAGACGTAAATCCTAACGCAGAAGTTTTAAAAAAAAAATTTGGAAAAAGATTTTCTTTTATTAATTCTACATTTAAGCAAATCAATCAAATTGATGTAGCAAATAAAAATATTAAAGCTATAATTTTTGACTTAGGATATTCTACAAATCAAATTTTAGATTATTCAAAAGGATTATCTTTTAATTCAAAAGGTAAATTAAATATGAGAATGGGGTTAAATAAATTTTCTGCTCATGAGGCAGTAAATAAATTAGATGAACAACATTTGAGAAAT
>CACGVK010000011.1:0-26226 GCA_902576565.1 uncultured Pelagibacteraceae bacterium
AGGTAGATATATATATTAATTAATTAATTATGAGTCTAATTGCCAAGTGTATAAAAAATAAAGATAAAACTACAACACCTGTCTGGTTAATGAGACAGGCGGGTAGATATTTGCCAGAATTTAGAGAAATAAGAACTAAAAATCCAGATTTTATTAAATTATGTCTTAATAAGAATTTAGCTTCTGAAATTACTCTACAACCAATAAAAAGATTTGGTTTCGATGCAGCAATAATTTTTTCTGATATTTTAATGCTTCCCTACGGCTTGGGTCAGAAAGTTGAATTTAAAAAAAATTTTGGACCTATTCTAGGTAAGTTAGATTCTAAAATTGAAGAAGTTAATGAAAATTTTTTTACAAATAAGTTAACCCCAGTTTATGATGCAATCAGGAATGTTAAAGAAAACAATCTTACTGAGAATAAAGAAGTAATTGGTTTTGTTGGAGCCCCATGGACTTTATTAGTTTATATGCTTAATAAACAATCTCCTAAAAAAGAGCTAAATAGTGAAATTCTAAAAGATAAAAATAAAATAAAAAGTTTATTTAATACAATAGATAAATATTTAAAAATTCACATTAAAAATCAAATTAACGCCGGAGCTACAATAATACAAATTTTTGATAGTTGGGCTGGTCTAGTTGATGATAAATTTTTAGATAATTATATATATGAACCGACTATTAAATTAGTTGAATTTGTTAAGTCGTTTAATACGCCAGTTATATGTTTCCCTAGAAATATTAAAGATTATAAGAAATATGTTGAAATAATTAATCCAGATGTAATTAATATTGATTATAACGTTGATCCTAAAAAAATTAGAGATCAAATAGGAATAGTCATTCAAGGTGGAATGGATCCCAAATTTTTACTTAGTGATAAGGAAAAATTAAAAAAAGAAGTATTAAATTATTTAAATTTATTTAAAGACCATCCATATATATTTAATTTAGGTCACGGCGTTTTACCGGAAACTAATCCTGATGCAGTAGATTATTTAGTAAAATTAATTAGAGATTTTAAATGAAAGATCATCCAGAAGTAAAATTTGGTAAAACAGGTATAATTTTAATCAATCTTGGTACTCCAGACTCTACTGGTTGGTGGGATATAAGAAAATATTTAAAAGAATTTTTATCCGATAATAGAGTTATAGAAGTCAACCCAATTGTATGGAAATTTATATTAAATCTTTTTATACTTACTTTTAGACCTTCTAAAACAGCAAAAGCTTATAAAGAAATATGGATGAAGGATAAAAATATGTCTCCACTAAGATATTATACTCAAATGCAAGCTCAAAAATTGAAAAAAGAAATTTCCAACAGAGAAATAGAGATTGATTACGCAATGAGATATGGGAATCCTAGTATAAAAAAAGTTTTAACAAATCTTCAACATAGGGGATGTGAAAACATAATAATTTTACCACTTTATCCGCAATATGCAGCCCCAACAACGGCTACTGTCTGCGATGAGGTTTATAGATGTCTAATGAAAATGAGGTGGCAACCCAGCCTTCAGATTATACCACATTATGAATCTGAGCCCTTATATATAGATGCGCTTGTTAAAAGTATTGATAAAAAAATAAATGAAATTAATTGGTCTCCAGATCTAATCGTTGCCTCTTATCACGGAATTCCTAAAAAATATTTTCAAAAAGGTGATCCATATCAGTGCTATTGTCAAAAAACATCGCGTTTAATAAGTGAAAAATTTAATAAGGTACCAATTAAAACAACATTTCAATCTCGATTTGGGCCTCAAGAATGGTTAAAACCATATACAGACAAAGCCTTTGAAATATTACCTAGCGAGGGAAAAAATAATATTCTAGTTATTTGCCCCGGATTTTCATCAGATTGTGTTGAAACTTTGGAAGAAATAGCAATTCAAGGAAAAAATACTTTTTTGAATTCAGGAGGTAAAAATTTTGAAATTATTCCCTGTCTTAATGATAACAGCGATCATATCAATTTATTAAAAACTTTAGTTACGAGATATATAGTAAAAAAATGAGTTTATATTTAACATTTAAATCTTTGCATTTAATTGCAGTAATTTCTTGGATGGCAGGATTATTATATCTTCCAAGAATTTTTGTTTATCACGTAGAAAATAGTAAAAAAAAAGAGGTAGTAGAAATTTTTCAAATAATGGAAAAAAGATTATATTTTTACATAATGAGACCGGCCATGATACTTACATGGATATTTGGTATTTTATTAATTTATTTAAATGGGATAGAAGTTTTCTCTCAATTTTGGATGCAGCTAAAAATAGTATTGGTAATTTTTTTGTCGATTTATCATGAGTATCTTGGAAAGTGCCTTTATTCTCTAAAAAATGATACAAACACTAGATCGGCTAAATATTTTAGAATAATAAATGAAATACCGACCATAATTTTAATTTTAGTTGTATTTATTGTAGTTTTTAAGCCAATCTAGGGTTGAAATTTTAAAATCTATATATATATTTATCTCATCTAATATTAAAATCCTAAAACATGAATATACAAGAACTAAAAAAACAAAGCTCAGAGCATTTGATTTCAGAAGCTGAAAAATTAGGCATTGAGAACGCAAGCACTTTAAGAAAGCAAGAAATACTATTTGCTATACTAAAAAAATTTGCTGAGAAAGGTGAGGAAATTACTGGGGGTGGAGTTTTACAATTACTTCAAGATGGATTTGGTTTCTTACGAGCAATGGAGTCAAACTATCTACCGGGTCCAGATGATATTTATATTAGCCCAAGCCAAATAAGAAGATTTGGGTTAAGAACTGGAGATACAGTTGAAGGACCTGTGAGAGCCCCGAAAGAAGGTGAAAGATATTTTGCTTTGTTACAAGTTAGTAAAATAAATTTTGAGGATCCTGAAAAATCTAAACACAAAATTGCATTTGACAACTTGACCCCACTGTATCCAGATAGTCAACTTAAGATGGAAGTTGAGAGTAACAAAGTTGAGAAAAAAACTGACCTTACACCTAGGTTAATTGATTTAGTTAGTCCAATTGGAAAAGGGCAAAGATCGCTTATAATATCACCGCCTAAAGCTGGAAAAACAATGATACTTCAAAGTATTGCAAATTCAATTACAGCAAATCATCCCGAATGTTATTTGATGGTATTGCTTATCGATGAAAGACCAGAAGAAGTTACAGATATGCAGAGAACAGTTAAAGGAGAAGTAATTAGTTCTACTTTTGATGAGCCTGCACAAAGACACGTAGCGGTAGCAGAAATGGTTATCGAAAAAGCAAAAAGATTAACTGAGCATAAAAAAGATGTAGTTATTTTACTAGACTCTATTACTAGATTAGGAAGAGCCTATAATGCTGTGGTGCCAAGTTCAGGCAAAGTCCTTACCGGAGGTGTAGATGCTAACGCTTTACAAAGACCAAAAAGATTTTTTGGTGCTGCAAGAAACATAGAAGAGGGAGGTTCTTTAACAATAATTTCGACAGCTTTAATTGACACAGGTAGTAGAATGGATGAAGTTATATTTGAAGAATTTAAAGGAACTGGAAACAGTGAGTTAATTCTTGATAGAAAAATATCAGAAAAAAGAATTTATCCAGCAATAGACATAACTAAATCTGGAACTAGAAGAGAAGAGCTTATTTTTGATAAAAATGATTTAGGGAAAATGAATGTTCTTAGAAGGATAATCGCTCCAATGGGAAGTATGGATGCGATAGATTTTATAAACTCTAAGCTAAAGAATACTAAAAATAATGCAGAATTTTTCACATCTATGAATAAACCCGCATAAGGGCTAGTAAAACAATCAATAAATACTTAAATACATATAAGCAATAAATATTAATTTATAATTTTTATGGATTTAAATAAAAAAATTGATGATTTAATTTATAAACTTAATTCTAAAAAGTTTTTTGAAGTTATTAAATATGGAAATGAGCTAATTAAAAAATATCCAAATTTATTTATTTTTTATAATATTGTTGGATTAGCTTATCAAAATATAAAAAATTTTGAAGAGTCTGAAATTTTTTTTTCAAAGGCTATTAAAATAGATTCTAAAGAAGTATCTCCAAAAAATAATCTTGCCAATACTTATTTGGCTTTAGGCAAATTAAATGAGTCAGAAAAATTATTCAAAAGTATTATAGATCAACATGGCAGGATTTCTGTAGTATTAGCAAATTTTGCAAGATTAAAAAGAAAGTTAAATGATTTTGATAAAGCTGTAGAATTATTAGAGGAAGTTATTAATAAAGATAAAAACAACCTAGCTTACTTGGAAGATTTGGCAAATTGTTATCAAAGCCAAGGAAATTTTGAAAAAACCAAAAAAATTTGTATTGATATTTTAGATAAAAATCCAAAAAATATTTCTGCACATCTAATCTTGAGTAAGCAAACTGATTACAGTAAAGAAGAAATCAATTTAGAAGCAATGATCGAAGTTGAAAAAAACTTAAGTTTTGAAGATATTAATAAAAACAAAATTTGTTTTGCCATAGGTAAAGCTTATGAAGACAAGCAAAATATAGATGAGTCTTTTAAGTATATTGAAAAAGGTAACAATTTGCAGGCAAAAAAAATTAATTATCAAATAGATAAAGAAGAACTAATTTTTAAAAATATAAAGAATTTATTTTTGAAAATTAAACCAAATTTAAAGAAAAAATTTAATAATAAAAAAATTATATTTATTTGTGGTTTACCAAGGTCCGGAACTACTTTGGTTGAACAAATTTTATCTTCACATAGCAAAGTAAACGGAGCTGGTGAATTAACTTATCTTAAAAAATCAATAGAAAATTTATTTATTAAAGAGGATAAATTAGATGAAAATATAATAAACAATGAAATTAACTCTAACGAAAATTTATTAAATGACATGTATCATAGATATTTAGAAATACATAAATTTGGAAAAAATATTGTAACAGATAAAGCTCCTCAAAATTTCATGTGGGTTGGTTTTATTAAGCTTTTTTTCCCAAACGCTAAAGTAGTTCATTGTTTTAGAAATTCTGATGATAATTTTTTATCTTTATATAAAAATAATTTTGCCTCCAACCAGCATATGGGCTGGTCCTTTACTGGCGATAACATAGTAAAATTTTATAATTTGTATTCAGATCTTATGAAATTTTGGAAATTAAAATGTAAAGATTTTTTTTATGAAATAAATTACGATAAGTTAGTGGTTGATAAAGATGCTGAAATAAAAAATCTATTAAGTTACTGTGAACTTGAATTGGAAGAAAATTGTTTTAGTCATGATAAAAATAAAACTCCAATCACTACTGTAAGCTTGGTTCAAGCCAGAAAGCCTATATACAAAAGTTCTTTAAACTCATCTAAAATTTATTCTAAATATTTGGATAAATATTTTAAACTATTAAAAAAATATAATTAATTATTATTAAATTTTATCTTTGAAAACTTTGTAATAAGCATTTTCAAGATTTTCTGTATAAAGTTTTGAGTTAAATAGAGGTTTAGTTTTAATATTTTCAATTATTTTTTCTTTTATTTTATTTAGTTTATTTTTATCATTACTTAAATTTAATATTAAACTTTTGTATTCTTCATCACAATTTGTAATTAATTCATTTAAACTTATTGCACTTAAAATACTAGATGAAACTCTACTACTAAATGAATTACCTATTTTTGTTACTACGGGCAGGCCAGTCCACAGTGCATCACTTGTTGTTGTATGCCCTGTATAAGGGTAGGTATCTAAGAATAAATCTGCCAAACGATGTCTTGCTAAATGATTAGAATGATCTATTGGATCAGCAAATACCAGCCTACTACTATTTATACCTAATTTTGAAAATTCATCTTTTAAATTTTTTTTAGTTATTTCGTTATCAGCAAACAACCAAATTATGCTATTGTCTTTTTGCTTTAAAATATCACTCCAAATATTAAGCATTTTAAAATTAATTTTGTATGATCTGTTAAAGTTACAAAAAATAAATTTATTTTCAGGTAAATTATATTCTTTTTTAGTAATTTTTTTTTCTGATATTATCTTTTTATCATCGTTTGGCTGATAACAGTTTGGTAAACTTATAATTTTTTCCGAAAAAAATTTTTTATTTTTTTCATTTATTAAGATATTATCCGCTATAATATAATCCATAATATTTGGTCCACAGGTTCCCGGGTAACCTAAATAATTTATCTGTATAGGGGCACATCCTTTTGCAAAAATTTTATACCTATTGTTATTTACAAAGCCCATAAGATCAATTGCTATGTCAATTTCCAATTCTTTCGACAATTTTGAAATTTCTTGATCATTTTTTTTATATACATCTATAAAATTATCACATGAGTTATTTATCCTTTTTTGCCATATATCTTTCTCGTTCAATGGACAAAAGCTAAAAGCATAAATTTCAAAATTTTCTTTGTCATGTAATTCAAAAACTCTTGAAATTAAATGGGCTGTTGCATGATTTCTAAAATCTGCAGAATAATAACCAAGTCGAATTTTTTTCTTTTTATTTTTTAAGGCTGGTCTAGGAAATACTTTAATATGTCTATTAAAAGCTTCGGCAGCTTTTAATTCTAATTCTGGAGAGTCTTCAAAATGTTGGATAAAAATTGGAAATTCTGTTTTCTTCTCAGTCTTAGTAAAATTAACTAATTCTTTCTGATAATTTTCAATATTATTCCAATCGCAAAGAACTGATTTTAAAATAATTAATGAGTTTAGAAAGTCACTATTTTTTTTAAGTGAATATGCTTTTTCAAGATCTGATAAAGCCTGCTTATATAACTTAAATTGCCAAGCTATTTGGCCTCTTAAAAAATAGGCTTTTGGAAATTTTGCCTTTAATTCTATAGCTTTATTTAAAGAGGCAATGGCAGCTTTTTTTTGACCTAAGTGATTTAATACAACTGCTTTATTATAATGCATTCTGGTCATATTTGGCTCCTGATTAGTTATTATTTCATAGTCAACTAATGCAAGCTCGTACTTTTGATATTTTAAATATAGATCAGTTCTGTTTACTAAAGCTAAAAAGTAATTATTATTTATTTGTAATGCTTTATTGTAGTTATCTAGACTTTTTTCATAATTATCATTAAAGTTATAATAGTTAGCAATATTAAAATATACCTCTGCATAATCTTTTTTTATTTTTATTGCTTTGCCCCAATTTTCTAGAGCTTTCTGATCTTCTCCTAAATTTTCATGAATGATAGCTTTTAAATTATATAATTCAGCTTTTTTTTTATTTAAATTAATTGCTAATTCTAAATTTTTAAGTGCTTCGTCAGATTTATTTAATCTTTGTAGAATCATAGCATTTTTAAAAAAGTTTTCATAATTTTTATCATCTAACTGAGATGCAAGATTTGAATATTTTAGTGCTTCTTGAAAATTTTCTTTTTTTATATTTATTAAAGTAATTAGATTTATGGCTTCTAAATTTTGTTTATTATTATTAAGAACTGTTTCGCAAATTTTTTTTGCTGCTTCTAAATCATTGTTATCATAAAAATATTTTGCTGATGCTAAATTTTTATTTATTGCCATTTCAAATCGTTAAATTAATTTTAACTTAAAGTATATTTATTAAAAAAACAGGTTATACTTATTTAATGACAATTTATGCTTTATCAACTGGGCCTGGTATTTCTGGTATGGCTGTCATTCGTGTTTCAGGAGAAAAAGCTAATAAGGTAATTACTAAGCTAACTAAAGGGAAATTACCTAGCCCAAGAGTTGCTACATTAAGAAAAATCAATAAAATCGATACTAATGAGCTTATAGATCAGGGTATAATAATATGGTTTCCTGCCCCACACAGTTACACAGGTGAAGATATGGCTGAAATTCATGTCCACGGAAGTGTTGCCGTTATTAGAGCAATACAGGCTTCTATTTCTCAAATTGAAGATTGTAGATTAGCTGAGCCAGGAGAGTTTACTAAAATCGCTTTTCAAAATAATAAAATAAATTTACTTCAAGCAGAAAGTATTGGGGACTTAATATCTTCAGAAACTGAAATTCAAAGAAATCAGGCTATCAAAATGATATCAGGAATTAATTCTGCTAAATTTAATTCCTGGAGAAATAGTTTGCTAAAAGTTTTATCACACGTTGAGGCCAAAATAGATTTTCCAGAAGAAGAAATTGATGATGAAGTCTTAAAAAATGTAAAAAATATATGTGAAAAAGTACAACTGGAAATTAAAAAAACTTTAGATGACCATAAAGTTGGTGAGAGAATTAGAGAAGGTTTTAAAATAGCAATTGTGGGCCCAACGAATGCGGGTAAATCAAGTTTATTAAATTATCTTTCAAAAAGAGAGGTGGCAATTGTTTCTGAAACAGCAGGTACGACTAGAGATGTCATAGAAACACATTTAAATTTAGATGGATTACCCGTGATACTATCTGATACCGCAGGAATAAGAGATTCAAAAAATGAAATAGAAAATAAAGGTATTAAATTAGCAATAAAAAAAGCTGAAGATGCAGATTTAAATATAGTAGTTATAGAGCCAAAAAGTGTCTATTTTACTGCCTTTTTGAAAGATTTAATTTCGGATAAGTCCATACTTGTTATAAATAAGTCTGATCTTGGAATAGATAATATAGTGCATGAATTTAAGAAATATAACCCGGTTTTCATATCGATTAAAAATGAAAAAAATATTGAAAATTTAATATCTAAAATCAAAGATAAGTTAAAAAATAAATTTGTTAACGCTGATGATATTTTAATTACAAGAGAAAGACATAGACAAAATTTAGAACAGTGTGTTGTACACCTAGAAAATTTTAAAAGTAAAACTAGACTAGATGATTTTGACAAAGCAGCCGAGGATCTTAGGTTGGCTACAAGGCATTTAGGAATGATAGTTGGAAAGGTTGATGTGGAAGAAATTCTAGGATCAATTTTTAATGATTTTTGTATAGGTAAATAATCCTTGATATTCCTTAATTTTGTAAGTTTTTTAACTGTTTTCTTGTAAAATTCTAGATCAATAATAAATTATAATTATGAAAAATGATATGACGTTTGATGTAGTAGTTATAGGTGGCGGGCACGCTGGGTGTGAAGCAGCTGCTGCATCTGCTAGATTAGGAGTGAACACTGCCCTTTTTACCCATCGTTTTGATACTATTGGAGAGATGTCTTGTAACCCTGCAATTGGAGGTCTGGGCAAAGGTCATTTAGTCAGAGAAATAGATGCGCTAGATGGTGTTATGGGTGAAGTAGCCGATAAGTCTGGTATTCAGTTTAGACTATTAAATAGAAGTAGAGGGCCAGCAGTTAGAGGACCTAGAACTCAAAGTGATAGATCGTTGTATAAAAAATATATGCAAGAAAAACTTGTAAACTACTGTAATTTAAGCATATTTTCAGATCCTGTAATTAAGTTTAAATTTAATAATAATGATATAAAGGGATTTATTACACAGTCTGGCAAAGAAATAAGATCATCTAAGATAATTCTAACAACTGGAACATTTTTAAATGGATTGATACATATTGGTGAGCAACAGACACCAGCAGGTCGATTTAACGAGAAGCCCTCAACAGGACTAAGTGAGCAATTGGAGAAATTTAATTTTAAAATTGGTAGATTAAAAACTGGAACACCGCCTAGACTAGATGCTCGCACGATTAATTTTGAAAATTTAGAGGAACAGCACGCAGATGATGAACCTTACTTTTTTTCATTCTTAACTAAAAAAAATCTTAATAAGCAAATTTCTTGTAGAATGACTTATACAAATGAAACAGTTCATAAGATCATTTCTAAAAATATTAAACGAAGTTCTATGTACTCAGGCAGCATCAAAGGAGTTGGTCCTAGATATTGTCCATCAATAGAAGACAAGATAAAAAAATTTGCTGACAAGCAAAGGCATCAAATATTTTTAGAGCCTGAGGGTCTAAATGATTTTACAATTTATCCAAATGGAATTTCGACATCATTACCTACTGAAGTTCAACAAGAAATATGCAGTAAAATCAATGGTTTAGAAAACGTCAAAATTATAAGGCCAGGATATGCTATTGAATACGATTTTATTGATCCTAGAGAACTCTTTTTAACTCTTGAGACTAAAAAGATAAGAAATCTATATCTAGCTGGTCAAATAAATGGGACTACAGGTTACGAGGAAGCGGCTGCACAAGGTTTGATTGCAGGAGCTAATGCTGCTCTTTCATATAAAAAATGTGAGCCATTTATATTGGATAGATCGGAGGCCTATATTGGAGTCATGATTGATGACTTAGTTACGAAAGGTGTTGCTGAACCATATAGAATGTTTACATCTAGAGCAGAATATAGACTTTCTCTTAGATCAGATAATGCAGATCTAAGATTAACTCAAAGGGGTATAGATTTAGGTCTAGTCATGGAAAATAGGAAAAAATTATATCAAGATAAGCATGTAAATCTAAATAAAATTCAACATAAAATGGACAAATTAATGATTACTCCTTCAAAAGTAGCAAAATACGGAGTAAATATTGCAAAAGATGGAATAAGTCGTTC
The DNA here is from genome assembly GCA_902576565.1 of uncultured Pelagibacteraceae bacterium. Classification (GTDB taxonomy): domain Bacteria; phylum Pseudomonadota; class Alphaproteobacteria; order Pelagibacterales; family Pelagibacteraceae; genus Pelagibacter. The sequence goes on from CACGVK010000011.1 coordinate 10,535, forward strand.
AGCAACTCAAATATTAGCTCAAAAATCAGTAAATATGAGTAAAATTAGAGAAATATGGCCAGAAATTAATTTTATCTCACATGATATAGATGAACAGATAAAAATAAACTCACATTATAAGGGTTATTTAAATAAGCAAAAAGCTGATATTCTAGCTTTCAAGAGAGACGAAAATTTGATTATTCCTGATAATTTAGATTACGATAGTTTTTCTGGCCTATCTAATGAAGTAAAGTCAAAATTTAAGCAAATTAAGCCTAAAACAGTCGGTCAAGCACTTAGAATAGACGGTATTACCCCTGCCGCAGCATATATTTTGTTGTCTCATGTTAAAAGAAGGTCTATTAAGCATATAGCTTGATTGATTCGAACATTATAAAAAATAATAATTTATTTTCATTAGAAGTTTCACGTGAAACATCCAATGATCTTTTGGAGTACAGTTCTTGTATATTATCAAAGAATAAAGAGATAAATTTAATTAGTTATAGCTCAGAAAAGATTATAAAAACAAGGCATATTGAAGATAGCGCGCAAAGTATTGATTTTATAGATAAAAATAACATTAAAATATGCACAGATCTTGGCTCAGGGGCAGGTTTTCCTGGAATAGTATTATCAATTTTAATGAAACATAAAAATCCTTTATTTAAGGTTATCTTTTATGAAAAGAGCTTTCATAAAAGTAATTTTTTAAGGGAAATGTCTAAAAAATTTAAATTAAACACTGAAGTCAATCAAAAAAATATTTTTAAAGAAAAAAATTTAGAAACAGACGTAATTATATCCAGAGCATTTAAACCATTACCAACGATATTGGAAATAGCATCAAGTAATTTTAGAAATTATAAATACATAGTCTTGTATTTAGGAAAGAGTTGGAAAAAAATACTTAATGATGCTTTAAAAAGTTGGACATTTGATTATGAACAAAAAAAAAGTTTGACCAATCAAGACTCGCTAATAGTTAAAATTTCTAACATACAAAAAAAAAATGGATAAAAAAATTATATCAGTAATAAATCAAAAAGGAGGGGTGGGGAAGACAACAACAGTAATAAACTTAGCAGCAGGATTATCAATGAAAGGTAAAAAAATTTTAGTAATTGATCTTGACCCTCAGGGAAATGCAACAACTGGACTTGGTTTGTCAAACACCGAAAGTTCGGAGCAAACTATATATTCTGTCCTCAATGGAAACAAAAAAATTTCTGAAGTGGTGAAAAAAACAAAGTTTGAGAATCTAGATTTAATTACATCAAATGTTGACCTATCAGGTTTAGAGGTAGAAACGGCAGGGGATAGCAGAAGAGCCTTTATGTTGAAAGATGAATTAGCCGCATATTTAAATGATTCTAGAGCTTCATATGATTATGTTCTGATAGACTGTCCACCATCATTGAGTTTGTTAACAATAATGGCACTCGTTTCTTCTAATTCGCTTGTAGTCCCACTTCAAACAGAATTTTTTGCTTTAGAAGGCTTAACTCAACTGATGAAAACTATAGACCGCATAAAAAACAATCTAAATCCAGAATTAAAAATTAAAGGAATACTTCTTACGATGTATGACAAGAGGAACAAACTTTCTAGCGAAGTTGAAAACGATGCTAGGGAATATTTTAAGGAAAAAGTGTATAGAACGGTCGTTCCGAGAAATGTAAGATTGTCAGAAGCTCCATCGCATGGTGTACCGGTTTTATTGTATGATAAAAACTGCCCTGGTAGTAAATCATACTTTAATTTTACTGAGGAGTTTTTAGATCAAGATAAATACTTGGAGACTGCTGCATGATAAATCCTTTTAAGCAAAAAAGAGGTTTGGGAAGAGGTTTATCATCATTAATAGGAGACTCATCTTCAAATAAAATAAAAAATAAAATATCAGTAAGTTCAATAACAAGAAATAAATATCAACCTAGAAAAAATTTTAATAAAGAAAGTTTAGAAGATCTTACAAATTCAATTAAAGAACGTGGAATAATCCAGCCAATTATAGTTAGAAAATCTAAAACCAGTGAAAATAAATTTGAAATTGTTGCAGGAGAAAGAAGATGGATTGCTGCTCAAAACGCAGGTTTGCATGAGGTTCCGGTAGTAGAGGTCGATGTTGATGATTTGAAATCCCTTGAATTCGCAATCGTAGAAAATGTTCAAAGACACGATTTAAATCCAGTAGAAGAAGCTCAAGGGTATCAAAGATTAATAGACGAATTTAATTATGATCAAGAAAAAGTTGCAAAGTTTATTGGAAAAAATAGAACGCACATCACTAATTGTTTAAGGATATTATCCCTACCCAAAGAGGTAATCAATTTAATAGAAGAGGGACAACTTTCCCAAGGGCATGCAAAAGTTCTTGTCGGTTTAGATAACCCCCTTTTCCTTGCTAAGAAAATTATTGATAAAAAGCTCTCGGTAAGACAAACAGAAAATTTGATTAGAGTGATTAAAAATCCAAAAAGATTTAAATCAATATCTAAAGACTCAAATATTAAATATTTGGAAAACACTTTGAAAGAAAAATTGGGAATAAATGTATTTATTATTAATAAAAAAAATAATAGAGGTTCAATCAGTTTTGAATATAAAGATTTAGAACAATTAAATAAGATAATAGAGGTTATTAAGTCTAATTATTAGTTTTATTTGATATATCAAATATAAAATCAGAGACGATATTAAAAGTATTCATTGTGTTATTTTTGACTAAATATTCGATGTCATTAATTTTATAGATTAAATTTTCAATATCATACGCATTCCAATTCATTAATTGCGTTTTAACAATTTCTTTGTCTTTCCAGAAAATAGGTGGTTTATATGTTGAAATTGCCCTATCAACATTGTTATCAATTTTTAACTCTTTCTTTATTTTTAAAATTCTTTTTGACTTATTAAGCATTGTTCTTAAAATTAAAATACAGTCATCATTTGAAAAGTTATTTTGATTTATAATGGTACTTATTCTTTTCTGGTTTTTTGCTAAACAATTATCAATTAATTCGTTTACGCTGTAATTTTCTGCAAGATTAGTAATTTTGAAAACTTCTTCAAAAGAAACTTTTCCATTTTTATAGGCAAAATTATATATTTTATTCATTTCGTTATTTAAATTAGATCTATCTCCCCGACATCTTTCTACTAAAAAATTAATTACCTCCTGAGATATAGAAATTTTTTTTTCTTTAAAGTAATTAGTTGCTAAAAATGATAAAGTATTATTTTGATCAGAATAGAAGGGAACACAAACAGTTTTTTTTTCTTTTTCAAAAAAATTTCTAAGCTTAGATCTTTTATCCAATATTGATGCTATAAATACCATTTTAACATCTTTAATGTTTGAGGATATAAAATCTTCCACTAATTTAATTATTTTGTCTGAAGCATTGGAAATTATATATAGTTTTTTATCTTCAAAAAATGATCTATTTAAGATACTTGTTATAAAATTATTATAATCACTCAAAACTTCGTTTTCTTCGTACTTAAATATATTATCTTTAAAATCTATAGACAAAGTGTCATTAATGAATTGGTTTTTAAATCCTCTATTTTCACCATATAATAGGTATAAATTACATTTAGTTGCTTTAAACTTTTGCAACTCGTTGTTCTTGATAATCATTTTAGTTTAGAGAGCTTAAATATATAGAAATATTTCTTGATATTGTGTTAGCTAAATTTTTTCTTATATTATTTTCATAAAGACCTAAGTCAAATTTGCTAGACATTGTATTGTAATTTTTTTTTTCCAAAAAGTTTTTTTTAGAAACTTTATTATTTATATCACTTACTTCAATATTTGTTTTTATCTCAATTCTATATGTCTTGGGATCTCCTTTAGTATCTTTAGAAGTTACATTTCGTATTTCAACACTATTAATTTTTAAGTAATACTTTTTTTCTTTATCTGGATTATTTCTATAATTATTTAAATTTACTAATATTTTTTCATTTATGTTTTTATCCCCGACTTGAGTTATATCTTCTATTGAAAAATTAATAGAGTTATCATTTAATACAGAATTGAAACCACATCCAACTAAGAATATAAACAAAAAGAAAGTTGTAAATTTAAAATTTTTCATCATTCTGTTAAAATATTAATTAATCTATTTTTAACAAAAAAAGTCTTTTTAATCTTTTTATTTTGTAAAGCTTTTTTCATTATTTCGTTATCTTTAGTTTTACTTAAAAATTCTTTTTCATTCAAATCAGTATTTTCTATTATTAAACCTCTTTTTTTACCATCTACTTGTATAACATATTCTATCATTTGCTTTTGTAATAGAGATTTATCAACCTCTGGCCATTTTTGTAAATTATCAAAATTTAACTCTTCAAGACATTCTGAGGCAAAGTGAGGAATAATTGGGGATATAACACTTAAAAAATTAACGTAGTTTGCTAAAAGAATTTTATTTTTGATAGGTTTATCTATCTCTTTAGATAAAAAATTATAAATTTCATAAATATTTGCGATAATAACGTTATAGTTGAATCTATCTAGGTTGTTATTAATTTTATTCACAAATTCATTTATTTTATTTGGAATTTCACTTTTGGTTGATTCACTATTTTCATCTAATTTAGATTTTATTTTGTTATGTAAATTCCAAAGTTTTTGAATAAACTTGTATGATGCGACCATTCCTTGTTCAGACCATTGCACATCTTTTTCTGGTGGACTATCAGATAAAATAAATAGTCTAACTGCGTCTGCTCCATAATTTAAGATTATTTGTTCTGGATCAATGGTATTTTTTTTTGACTTTGACATTGACTCTGATGGTCCCACAATAACTTTATTTTTATTTCCAGATTTTAAGTAAAAATTTTTTCCATCATTACTTTCTACTTCCTCAGGGCTTAACCAATTATTATTTTCATCTTTATAAGTTTCGTGACAAACCATACCCTGTGTAAATAAACTTTGAAATGGCTCATTAATATTTAATTCGCTATTCTTAAAACTAATAGCTCTCATAAAAAATCTCGAATATAAAAGATGTAAAATTGCATGTTCTACTCCACCTATATATTGATCGACTGGCATCCAATAATTAATCTCATCTTTAGTAAACCCATATTTGTCTTCGTTTGGAGAACAAAATCTTAAATAATACCAGGATGAGCAAACAAATGTATCCAAGGTGTCGGTTTCTCTGACAAGTTTTTTTCCATCAATTATTATATTTTTCCAATCTTTTTGAGCATCTAAGGGGTTTCCTTTTACATTAAGATCAATATTTTCAGGTAATCTTACCGGTAACATTGATTTAGGAATCGGAATACTATTTCCATCTTGATCATAAGCTATTGGTATTGGACAGCCCCAGTATCTTTGTCTTGATACTCCCCAGTCTTTTAATCTATAATTTATTTGTTTTTTTCCAAGTTTTTTTTTCTCTAAAATGTTAATTGTTTCTATTACGGAATTTTCTGGAGCTTCTAGACCATTTAAAAAATCAGAATTTATAATTACTCCTGGTCCTGGATATGCTTCTTTATCAACTTCAAAATTTTCTTTTTCGTTCTTTGGTCTTACAACGGTTTTAATTTCTAAGTTATATTTTTTTGCAAAATCAAAATCTCTCTGATCGTGAGCTGGGCAACCAAAAACTGCACCAAACCCATAATCCATTAATACAAAGTTTGCAAAGTAAACGGGAACTTTTTGTTTTGGATTTAGAGGATTTATGGCAGTTAAATCCGTCTTGAAACCTATTTTTTCTCCAACAGCAATTGCTTCCTCAGTCGTACCAGTTTTTGAACATTCATTTTTAAATGATTTGAAGTCATCTTTACCCTCATAAAATTTTGAAATTTCATGATCAACGGACAAGGCTATAAAAGATAATCCAAAAAGCGTATCCGGTCTTGTTGTAAAACATTTAATCTTTTCTACAGGTAAATTACCTTCAATTTTAAAGTCAATTTCACTACCAAATGATTTTCCTATCCAATTTTTTTGCATAGTTTTAACTTTACTCGGCCAGTCATTTAATGTTTCAATACCATCAAGTAAATCTTGCGAAAACTTAGAAATATTAAAGAACCATTGGTTTAATTTTTTTCTTTCTACAATTGCACCAGATCTCCAACCCCTTCCATCAATTACCTGCTCATTTGCAAGAACTGTCTCATCTACTGGATCCCAATTAACATAGTTTTCTTTTCTATACACAAGCCCTTTCTCATAAAGCTCTAAAAAAAATATTTGTTGATGTTTGTAATAATCTTCTGAGCATGTGGAAATTTCTCTATCCCAGTCAATTGATAAACCTAATTTTTTAAGTTGGGTTTTCATTGTATCTATATTTTTATTTGTCCATTCTTTAGGATCTAATTTGTTTTCTCTAGCAGCGTTTTCTGCTGGCATGCCAAAGGCATCCCAACCCATAGGATGAAGAACATTATAACCTTTCATAGATTTATAACGTGCTAAAACATCCCCTATTGTATAATTTCTGACATGTCCCATATGAATTTTTCCCGAGGGATAAGGAAACATTTCAAGGCAATAAAACTTTTTTTTGGATTTATCTATTTTTGATTTAAATACTTTATTTTTTTGCCAAAATTTTTGCCACTTATCTTCGACAATTTTAAAATTGTATCTCTCCATATTTGAAAATTTGACTTTAGGTTTTATTAATTAATTTTTATTCTTGTTCTTTTTACGTCTTTCTTTTTTCGTAGGAATTTTAACTTCTGGAACTTTTCGGTTTTTCTTTTGTATTGCCTTAATTTCTGTATCGTATATCGCGGCCTTTTGTAAAATTTTCTTTTTTAGTTCTGCAATTAATACTCCTTTATTTTCAGATATTGAACAACTATCAAAAGACAGACATTTTTTTTGAAATACTTTTATATCTAAAGCATCCACTCTTACTTCATTATCTAGAAATCTTACTGATATTTTAACTGATTCTTTTTGTGTATTATTCTCGCTATACCAATCAGTAATAATTAGGCCGCCACTATAATTCGCTGTTGCTAAAGGCATGAAGTCTAAAGTATCTAGTGTAGCTCTCCATAAAGCGTTTGATGTTGCAAATTCAAATGATCCACCACCTTCTTTTTTATTTAAATCCATTATTCTAAATCCTCTGCCTTCCTCTAAATTTTTTTGAACTCTTGCTTCTGGCTCTGCTGGAAATTCCCTGGCGTCTGCAGGATCCCAAAACTTTCCTCTGCTTGAGCATGAATTTAAGATGATTAATAAAGATGCTAAAATAGATATGATTATAAATTTGTAAGAATTCAGTTTTTTCATTTAAAAGACACTTTCATATAGCATTATAAATATTAACAGTCTGCAATTGTTGAATTTAGTCTAATCACTGAAAAAAGCCAATATTTTCAAGTAAAATTATGATGTATTTTTGCAACACTTTAATAAAAAATTATAAATAATCAATATTATTAAAGGAAGAAATTCCAAATTTTGTTAGAAAAGCAACGTTTATAATTAATTATAACAAATAAGGAGAAAATTATGGACAATAAAATGAAAAAAGTAGGGCTAACTGCACTTGCAGGTTCATTAGCTGCTACTACTGGTTACGCTGCAGACATGAGTGTATCTGGATCATGGTCAGTTAGCTATGATACTAATGATACATCAGTTGTTACAGGTAACCCTTTAACATTAGGTGATAGTATCACGTTCTCTGCATCAGGTGAAACTGATCAAGGTTGGACTGTTGGTATGTCATATGAGTTAGACTACGGCGGAGTACTTGATGATCTTAAAGCTACTTTAGACATGGGTGATGCTGGTAAATTCACTTTTGGTGAAAGTGCTGGTGGATCTGGTATTAGAGCAGTTAAGAACATTGTTCCTGCAGCTGATACAGCTGTGTACTCAATGTCAGCAACAACAACTGCTTATGGTATGGCTAGAGGTATCGATCAAACTGGTTATATCGGTTACGATATATCTGTGGGTGACGTTGCTCTAAGTTTTGATACATCAAAAGCAACAGGTGGAACTGATAGATCTGCTTCTATTTCTTACACAGGAATGGATGGTCTACAAATCGTTGGTGGTATGGCAGAAACTGGAACTGCACAAACTAATGCATCAGTTGATATGGAAACTGTTGGTATTAAATATACTATGGGTTCAATCACTGTAGCTGCACAAGCTAACGAAGTAGATGATACTTCAACTACAAATGATGACGAAGATGCAACGCACATTGGTGTTTCTTTCGCATTATCTGATCAAGTATCAATATCTTACGCTCAATTAGAAACTGAGTTTGGTAAGTCTACAAAAACAGCTGATGAAACAGTATCAGGTGTTGGTGTATCTTACACAGCTGGTTCTATGAGTGTTAAAGCTTATGCTGGTAAAACTGAAAATAATGCAGGTTCAGCAACTGCTGCTGACTTAGAAGAAAAAGGTGTAACATTATCTTTCTCATTCTAATATAGTTTTATACTAGAAAATATTCGGCCCCTTAAAAATTTAAGGGGCCGTTTTTTTTGAAAAGAGCTCAATACCTGCAAAGCCGTATATATTTAGTAATTTAAGTTTTTTTATATTTTTTTTATTAATTCCTCCAAGAGCAATAATGTTTTTAGAAGTATATTTAGTTAAATTTTTAAATTTGTTTATTCCTAAATAAGTATTTTTTTTTTTGAAAATTGAGCTAATAAATATCGCTTTTACTCTTTGTTTTTCCTTTATTTTAACTTCTTTCAAATTGTGAGCGGAGCCAAGAATAATAAATTCTTTTTTGATTGAATAGCAGTTATGTCTGATATCCTTGTTAAAAGAAGGTATATATACTCCATCTAAGTCAAGTTTAATTGCTAATTTGAAGTTATTTGATATTAAAAATTTAATTTTTTTTTTTTTACAAAAAAATTTAATTTTTTTAATTAGATTTTCGTCTATTTTTTTTTTATAATTTCTATAAATCAAAGAAATACTGTTATCAATTTTACTTATATGATTTGGATCAAACTTATTAATAAAGTAATATATATTTGGTAATTTATTATGCATAATACTGTTAAGAATTTAGTTCATATTCAAGAAGAAATAAATTTAAATAATAATTCACATAATCCAAAAATTATTGCCGTTTCAAAAACTTTTAAAATGGACAATATATTACCATTAATTGAGTATGGACACTTGCAATTTGGGGAAAACAAAGTTCAAGAAGCAATTGAGAAATGGTCAGAAATTAAAACTAATAATTCTAAAATTGAACTTCACATGCTAGGTAAACTTCAAACAAATAAAGTAAAGCATGCATTAAAAATTTTTGATTATATTCATTCTTTAGATAGTACTAAATTAGCTAATAAAATTTCAACTGAACAAAAAAAAATAAATAAAAAACCTAAATTATTTATTCAAATTAATATAGGAGAAGAACCACAAAAGTCGGGAATTAAGATAAGTGAATTTGAACAATTTTATTCATATTGTAATAAGTTAGAACTCGAAATTATTGGCACAATGTGTCTTCCACCTGATGAACAAGATCCTAGTATTTTCTTTTCAAAAATGAAAGAACTAAATAATAAATTTAATATTCCTGAACTCAGTATGGGTATGTCGAATGACTATATGATCGCAATTAAGTATATGGCTTCCTACTTAAGAATTGGTTCTAAAATATTTGGTGTGAGAAGTTAATTAATTTTTATTTTGGTATTTATCTTTGCTATTTTTAAAAGAATTAATAAATCTTTTTTTTTTAAAGCAATACATCCTAAAGTTGGTTTATAATTATTAGTTAAATGTAAAAATATTGCACTTCCTTTATTAATAATTGGGTTTTGATAGTTATAATTAATTAAAATAACATAATCATATTTATAATCTTTTCTAAACATTTTTTCATGTTTTATTTTTTTTTTAATTATTATTTTGCGATTATAATATTTACTATTAACATCATTACACCAACCCATGTTTTTTTTAATTTTATAACATTTTAACTTTGTAACAGGTTTTGGTACTCTATCATTTCTATAATAAACAGGTCCTAATTTAAATACGCCCCTTGGCGTTGTTAAATCACCTTCTTTCTTTTTACTTTTAACACCTCTTTTGCCAATACAGCATTTAAGTTTAAAATCATCAATAATTAGCGTATCTTTATTTTTTAATTTAATTAACATAATTTTATATGAACCCTCAAAATATCATAATTTATGAATTTGAAGAACTATTTAATATACTAATCGAGATCAAAGAAATTTTAAAATTTAATTTAATTTCTTTAAAAAATTTAAATAAAGATTCAGAATTTGATGAAAATAAATATGGAAATTTTTTAATTTTATCAAAAAAAAATAAAAATATTAAAGAAATTTTCCCAAAAATTAATGAGAGTAGAATAATAGAAATTGAAAAATATCCGTTAAAAATAGAGAAATTAATTGAAATTTTAAATATTAACTTATTAAAACAAGAGTATAATTTTAAGTCAGAAATTAAATTAGATAAATACCTACTAGATTTAAATTCTAGGGAAATTAAAAACAATCTAAAAAGTTTAAGATTAACTGAAAAAGAAATTAGTATAATTCTATTTTTAAAATCTAAAAAAAAACCGCAAAAAATTGAAGTTTTACAAAAGGAAGTTTGGGGTTATTTATCAGAACTTGAAACCCACACAGTTGAAACACATGTCTATAGATTGAGAAAAAAAATCAAAGATGTTTTTAATGATGAAAGTTTTCTAATAAGTCAAAAAAATGGATACATAATAAACTAAATGAAAAAAAGAAATTTTATTGCTAAGGATTTAATGTCAAAAAAATATAAACCAAGAGTAATTAAACCTAAAAAAGGCAAAGGAAGTTTTAAAAGAAAAAAAAAATAATATTTATTTAAAAATTTTAAAGTCTTGCACCTATTTGTTGAATTACTTTAGAGGACATCTCAGTACCTTTTTCCAAACTATCTTTCAAGGACATATTATTAATGTGTCCGTGCAAAAATCCTGCAGCAAACAAATCGCCAGCTCCTGTTAGATCTAAAATTTTAAGATTTTCTCTAATTCCACACTCTACTGTATCATTACCATTTACAGCTATTGCTCCTTTTTCACCTCTAGTTACTATTATCGTTTTTCCAAGTTCTTTTGCGAAACTTACAACTTCATCGAAACTTTTTGCATCTATAAGTGACATAATTTCTTGCTCATTCGCAAAAGTGATATCTAATTTGTTTTTAACTAATTCTAAAAAGTGTGATTTATGTCTATCTACACAAAACTGGTCGGAAAGTGACATAGCAACTTTGTTTGCATTTTTTATAGCTTTTTCGAAAGCTTTTTTTGGATCTCCCTCATCCCACAAATATCCTTCTAGAAGAATGATATCACTTTTTTTAATTGCCTCTGAACTAACATCATTTTCATTTATCTTTCCTGCGGTTCCTAAAAAAGTACACATAGTTCTTTCAGAGTCCGGCGTAACTAATATTAAACATGTACCCGTTGGTAGCTCCTCTTTTTTTTTAGAGTAAAAATATTCAACATTTTCTTTTTTTAAACCTTCTTCATATTTAGCCCCAAGATCGTCGTCACAGACTTTACCAATAAATCCTACTTTATTACCAAGTTGAGACAAACCAACTATTGAATTGGCAACAGATCCTCCCGAAACAGTTTTTTCAATTTTAAGATTTGATAATAGTTTTTTAAACTCATTATCGTCAAAAACTAATTTCATTGTACTTTTTGTAAGTCCGTTATCAGTTATAAATTTTTCTTCAACTTTGCAAATAACATCTACTATTGCGTTTCCAATTCCTAAAATTTTCATATTAAGCTTTCTTTGTTTTTATTGGTTTTTTTCTATTAGGATAACAACTAGTGCAAATTTTACAAGTCAAACCATAACATTCTCTGGCTTTACAATATTCTCTTCCATAATAAATAATTTGTAGATGAAGTTTGTTCCAACACCTTTTTGGAAACAAGCGTTTTAAATCTTTTTCTGTTTGTACTACATTTTTACCATTAGTTAACCCCCATCTTTGTGCAAGTCTATGAATATGTGTATCAACAGGAAAGGCTGGGTATCCAAATCCTTGAGACATCACAACACTAGCTGTTTTATGGCCCACACCCGGAAGTTCTTCTAGTTCCCCAAATGTCTTTGGTACTTTCCCTCCATATTTCTCTATTAATCTTTTTGAAAGAAAATAAACACTTTTTGCTTTAACTCTAAAAATTCCAATACTCTTAATTAAGTTTTCAATCCTTTTTCTTCCTAATTTTACAAAGTGATCTGGTTTATTATACTTTGGATAAATATTTTTAGTTACATTATTTACATTTACATCAGTAGTTTGTGCAGATAACAAAACAGAAATTAACAGTGTAAATTTATTTCTATGTTTTAATGGAATTGGCGTTTTTGGATAAATTCTATTAAGAATTTTTAATATTATTTTAGATCTTTGAACTTCATTCATTTAAAGTTCAAGACATTTCTCATTGAGTAAAGGCCGGGTTTTTTGTTCATTAACCATTGTGCTGCTGTCAAAGCTCCTTCTGAATAAAGAGCCCTATCAAAAGCTTCATGATTTAATGTAATTATTTCTTTTCCACTTGAAAATGTTACCTCATGCTCTCCAATAACTTCACCTTTTCTTAATGAGTTAAAATTAATCTTTGTTCCGTAAGGAAAAGATTTTTTATTAAGATATTTTTTTCCAATTAATTTATAAAAATCTTTATTTTTTCCTACTGCAATACCTCTTCCAAGCATTAAAGCTGTTCCAGATGGATGATCTTTTTTGTGCTTATGATGAATTTCAAAAACTTTACTTAAAAAATTACTTCCAAGAGACTTGGAAGCAATTTCTGTTAAATACATTAATAAATTTATTCCCAAGCTCATATTTCCAGCTTTAAGTATTGGTATTTTTTTTGAATATTTCTTAATTTGGCTTTCTTCTTTTTTTGTGAATCCAGTTGTTCCAATAACTACTTTTTTTTTTAATTTTGATGCAATTTTAAGAACCTCAAATGTACATTTAGGAACTGTAAAATCAATTATTAAATTTACACTTTTAAAAGCTTCTTCTGTATTTAAGTTTGGTTTAATTCCATTAATTTTTTTGTTTATTATTCTATTTTCTGTAAGAGCTACTACTTTAAAATTTTTATGAGACTTGGCAGATTTAATGATCTGTTGACCCATTCTTCCCATACATCCAGTAATAGCTAAGTTAATTTTTTTCATTTAAATGGTTAGAAATAAAAGTACCATAACAACCAAAACAATTATAGTCCAAATAGATAAATTTGTTAAAAACTGCTTTAGTTTTGAGTTAGTTCTTAAAAAGGCTGGCAGTACTAATATTAGAACAGCAATTAAAGAAATTGCTGCAAATATTTGATCTAAATCCATCTAATTTTTCCAGAAACTTTTAGCTTTTTGAAAGAATTTTTTAATACTTGGGTTCGATTTTTCGTTTTCAATTTGTCTAAATTTTTCTAACAAATCTTTTTGTTCTTTATTAAGAGATACTGGAATTTCTGTATTTACTTGTACGTAAAGATCTCCATTCCCCCCACCTCTCATGAAAGGCATACCTTTGCCTTTTAACCTAAATTGTTTACCGCTTTGTGTTCCAGATGGAATTTTAATTTTTGCTTTTCCCCCATCAACAGTTGGAATCTCTATCGATGTTCCTAGGGCTGCGTCTGCAATGGATATTGGGCATTCAAAAAACAAATTTTCTTCAGATCTTTTAAATAAATCATGAGAATAAACATTAATAAATAAGTAAAGATCTCCATTAGAAGCTCCTCTAGATCCAGCTTCACCTTTTCCTGCTAATCTAATCCTTGTTCCATCATCAACTCCTTTAGGAATGGTAACAGATAATCTTTTTGAAGCTTGTTTTTTACCTTGCCCACTGCAACTTGTACATGGATTAGTAATTTCTTCACCTGATCCAGAACATTGAGGACATGTTTGTTGAACTGTAAAAAATCCTTGATTAGATCTTACTTGACCATGTCCACCACACATCGAACAGGTTCCAGGACTGTGGCCTGGTTTTGAACCACTACCACTACAAGTATCACACTTTTCCGATGTAGAAAATTTTATGTCTTGTTTTTTTCCTGTATATGCTTCCTCTAAAGTTATTGATAAATCGTATCTAAGGTCTGAACCTCTATTATTAGATCTTCTGGATCTTCTTCCTCCACCACCAAATCCTTCTCCAAAAAAATCTTCAAAAATATCTGAAAAGTGACTGGAAAAATCAAAATTTCCAAATCCACCTCTTCCTCCTCCACCGTTTTCAAAAGCAGCGTGACCAAAGTTATCATAATTTTGTTTTCTTTCAGGATTTGATAAGACGTGATAAGCCTCTGATGCTTCTTTAAACTTTTCTTCCGCAGCTTTATCTCCTTCATTTTTATCAGGATGATATTTAACTGCTAGTTTTCTATAGGCTGATTTTATTTGATCTGCAGAAGAGCTTTTGTTAACACCTAAGACGTCGTAGTAATCTTTTTTTGCCATAACTAATTACAGACAAATAATTGTTGCTAGCTTAGGCGCTTTTTTCTTTATTTTCGTCTTTTACTTCCTCAAAGTCTGCATCAACAACGTTTTCGTCTTTTTTTCCTTCTTCTTTTGAGTCTTTAGGTGCATCACCAGGTTTAGCACTTTGTTGAGATTTATAGATTGCTTCACCTAATTTCATTGATGCTTGTACTAAATCTTGTGTTTTCTTTTTAATATCTTCTACATCAGTTCCTTTTAAAGAATTTCTCAAATTCGACGAAGCAGTTTCAATAGTTTTTTTATCAGATTCAGAAACTTTTGTACCGTGTTCCTTCAGATTTTTTTCTGTTGAGTGTAATAGTGTATCTGCTTGATTTCTTGCATCAACAGCTTCTCTTTTCTTTTTATCTGCTTCTTTATTTGACTCTGCATCTTTTACCATTTTGTTTATTTCATCATCGCTTAAACCACCTGAGGCCTGGATTTGAATTTTTTGCTCTTTTCCTGTTCCTTTATCTTTTGCAGAAACATTTACAATCCCGTTAGCGTCAATATCAAATGTAACTTCTATTTGAGGCACTCCTCTCGGAGCTGGAGCTATACCCACCAACTCAAAATTTCCTAAAATTTTATTGTCAGAAGCCATCTCTCTTTCACCCTGTAGCACTCTAATTGATACAGCTGGCTGATTATCTTCAGCTGTTGAGAATACTTGGCTTTTTTTTGTAGGTATTGTGGTATTTTTTTCTATAAGTTTAGTTGATACTCCTCCTAAAGTTTCAATTCCTAAAGATAAAGGTGTAACATCTAATAGTAAAACATCTTTCACATCTCCTTGTAATACTCCCGCTTGTATGGCAGCACCCATAGCAACAACTTCGTCAGGATTTACAGATTTATTAGGTTCTTTTCCAAAAAAGTTTTTAACTTCTTCGATTACTTTAGGCATCCTTGTCATACCACCTACTAAAACTACCTCACTTATATCGCTTGGAGATAATCCAGCATCTTTCAAAGCTGTTTTACATGGTGGGATTGTTCTTGAAATCAAATCCTCAACTAAAGCCTCAAGTTTTGCTCTAGTCATTTTTAAGTTAATATGTTTTGGACCAGTTTTGTCAGCAGTAATAAATGGAAGATTTATTTCGGTTTGTGCGGCCGAAGATAATTCTATC
>CACGVK010000012.1:0-24798 GCA_902576565.1 uncultured Pelagibacteraceae bacterium
GCAAACCTTGTTGGAATGGGAAACATAGGATTTCCAGTTCCATCAGGATTCATTATATCTACAGAAGCCTGTGATTTATTTTATAAAAATAATAAAAAAATTAAACCACATCTATTAAAACAAATTAGAAAAGAGTTAAAAATTATCGAGAAGCAGTCCGGAAAAAAATTTGGTGATTTAGTTAACCCCTTATTAGTTTCTGTAAGATCTGGAGCAAGAGTTTCAATGCCTGGAATGATGGATACAATACTTAATTTAGGTCTAAATGATAAGACTGTAGAAGCTTTAGCACAAAATACAAAAAATGTTAGATTTGCAAAAGATAGCTATAGAAGGTTTATCCAAATGTATGCAAATGTAGTAATGGGAGTTGAAAATTATAATTTTGAGGAGCTAATTGAAAATTATAAACTCACAAAGGGAGTTTTATTGGATACAGATCTCGATGCTAACGATTGGGATGGATTAATAAAAGATTTTAAAAATATTATTAAAGAAAAAACTAATAAAGAATTTCCTCAAGATGTTAATAATCAATTACTAGGGGCTATATCTGCTGTATTTTTATCTTGGCAAAGCAAAAGGGCAAAAATTTATAGAAAATTAAATAATATTCCATCTGAATGGGGTACAGCAGTAAATATTCAATGCATGGTTTTTGGCAATATGGGAAATGATTGTGCCACTGGAGTTGTTTTTACAAGGAATCCATCAAATGGTGCAGATGAAATTTATGGAGAATATTTAGTTAATGCACAAGGTGAGGATGTAGTAGCTGGAACTAGAACTCCGCAATATATTACAAAAAAAGAAAGACTTAATGCATGCTCTAAAGATAAATCTATGGAAGAGTCGATGCCAAAGATTTTTAGAGAATTAAGTAAAATTTTAAAAACATTAGAAAAACATTATAAAGATATGCAAGACGTTGAGTTTACAGTAGAAAATAAAAAATTGTGGATACTTCAAACTAG
Organism: uncultured Pelagibacteraceae bacterium; assembly: GCA_902576565.1. Lineage (GTDB taxonomy): Bacteria > Pseudomonadota > Alphaproteobacteria > Pelagibacterales > Pelagibacteraceae > Pelagibacter. The sequence goes on from CACGVK010000012.1 coordinate 975, forward strand.
ATCTGGAAAAAGAACTGCAAAATCAGCAGTCAAAATTGCCATTGATATGGTTAAGGAGAAATTAATTTCAAAGAAAGAAGCAGTTTTAAGAATAGACCCAAATACCTTAGATTCTCTTTTACACCCAACATTAGATGAAAAAAGCAAAATAAAAGTTATTGCAAAAGGTTTACCAGCTTCCCCTGGCGCAGCAAGTGGTAAAGTTGTATTTTCCTCAAATGAAGCAGAAAGATTGAAAGATATGATGCAAAATTCTATTTTAGTAAGAGTTGAAACTTCACCAGAAGATATTCATGGAATGCATGCAGCTAAGGGTATTCTGACCTCAAGAGGTGGTATGACTAGTCATGCAGCTGTAGTTGCTAGAGGTATGGGGCGCCCATGTGTTTCAGGATCAAGTGAAATAGAAATTGATTATGAAAAAAATTTGTTCAAAGCAAATGGCCACGAAATTAAAGAAGGGGAAATAATAACTATTGATGGATCAACAGGTAGAATTATTTTAGGAGAAGTTAAGACTGTTAAACCTGAAATCTCAGGGGAATTTTCAAAATTGATGAGTTGGGCAGATAGTTTTAGAAAGTTAAAAGTTAGAACAAACTCTGAAACACCACTAGATAGCAAAATAGCAAGAGATTTTGGAGCTGAAGGAATAGGCTTATGTAGAACTGAACATATGTTTTTTGATGAAGAAAGAATTTTATCAGTTAGGCAGATGATTCTCTCAAAATCAAAAGAAGATAGAGCGATTGCTTTAAGAAAATTATTACCACATCAAAGAAATGACTTTATCCAAATATTCAAAATAATGAATGGACTTCCAGTAACTGTAAGACTTTTAGATCCTCCACTACATGAGTTTTTACCTAAAAGTGAAAAAGAAATTGCGGATGTTTCAAAATCTTTAAATTTATCCTTTGAAGAAGTTGAGGGAAGAATAGATGAACTTCATGAACAAAATCCAATGCTAGGCCATAGAGGTTGTAGATTAGGAATTTCTTTTCCTGAAATATATGAAATGCAAATAAGAGCAATCTTTGAAGCATTAGTGGAATGTAAAAAAAGAAAAATAAAATCAACCACGCCTGAAATAATGATCCCACTTGTTTCAACAGAAGTAGAAATAAAAATAATGAAAGAACTAGTAATAAAAGTTGCACGAGAAGTTCAAAACGAAAATAAAACCAAAATAAATTTTCTAGTTGGTACAATGATAGAGCTTCCTAGAGCCGCAATTAAAGCTAAAGATATTGCAAAACATGCAGAATTTTTTAGCTTTGGAACTAATGATCTTACGCAAACAACATTCGGAATTAGTAGAGATGATAGTGGAAAATTTTTAAATGACTACATTGAAAATAAAATTTTCGATATTGATCCATTTATATCTATAGATGATGGAGTAGGTGATTTAATCGAAATAGCTGCAACTAAAGGTAAAAAGCAAAACAAAAAAATAAAACTTGGTATTTGCGGTGAGCATGGTGGTGACCCAAAAAGCATAGAATTTTGCTCTAAAGCTGGTTTAGATTATGTATCTTGCTCTCCCTATAGAGTTCCAATTGCAAGATTAGCAGCTGCACAAGCTCAATTAAAAAAATAGAATTAAAAATTATTTAGAGCTCTAATTTTATATCAGTACCAATAACAGCGTGGGTTAACTCACCCACAGAAATTCTATTTACACCAGTTTTGGCGATATTTTTTACATTTTTTAAAGTAACACCCCCTGAAGCTTCAGTTTCATAGAGATTTTTTACTAACTTAACTCCTAATTTAAGATTTTTTAAATTCATATTATCAAATAAAATTCTATCAAACTTTAATCCTAAAATTTTTTTCAATTGATTAAGATTATCAACCTCAACAGTTATTTTTTTGCCATTTTTATTTCTTATTGCTTTTTTTATTATTTCCTCAAATTTTTTTTCTGCACCAATATGATTATCTTTAATTAAAAATTCATCACTTAAATTAAATCTATGATTAGTGCCTCCTCCTAATTTTACAGCATATTTTTGAATTACTCTTAAATTTGGTATTGTTTTTCTTGTACAACAAATTTTCGTTTTTTTTCCTACCTTTTTTACAAATTGATTTGTTTTTGTAGCTACACCTGAAATATGTGAAATAAAATTCAATGCCACTCTTTCACCTGCTAGTATATTTTTGATATTACCTTCTATTGTAGCAATAATATTGCCCTTTTTAATTAAAGATCCTTCTTTTTTTTTAATAATAAATTTTATTTTATTATCAATTAATTTAAAAGTATGTTTTGCAAACTCTAATCCACCAACAATTGTATTCTGATTTGCTATTATTTTTAATTTTTTTTTAATATTATTACCCAACAAACTCGACGTAATATCCCCATGTGGATAAAGATCTTCATCTAGAGCTAACTTACAAGTTTTTTTTATAAAATTTTTACTTATTTGAACTTTCGACACAGATTCTATCTGCCTATCTCTGTCATTCTTTCTACAGATTTTCTAGCTTTTTCTATTGTTTTAGCATCCATTATTAATTCGTTGGTTTCATTTTCCAAACAATCTAATACTTTTGGTAATGTAATTTTTTTCATGTGAGGACATAAATTACATGGTCTTATAAATTCTACTTTTGGATTATCTATTTGAACATTATCGCTCATTGAACATTCTGTTACCATCATAACTTTTTTAGGCTGGTTATCTTTAACATACTTGATCATACCGCTAGTTGAGCCAGCAAAATCGCTAGCTTGTATAACATCTGGCGGACATTCAGGATGAGCAATAATTTTTATTCCTGGATTATTTTTTCTTATTTCATTTATTTCTTCGTCTTTAAATTTTTCATGAACTTCACACGTTCCCTTCCATGAGATTATTTCAACATCTGTTTGAGATGCTACATATTTTGCTAAAAAATCATCAGGCAAGAATATAACTTTTTTTACTCCTAAAGATTGTACAATTTTTACAGCATTAGCTGATGTACAACACACATCAGTTTCTGCTTTTACATCAGCAGAAGTATTAACATAGGAAACCACAGGAACTCCTGGATATTTCTTTTTTAAATTTCTTACATCTGCACCTGTAATTGAAGCTGATAAAGAACAACCGGCATTCATGTCAGGTAGTAATACCTTTTTTTCAGGGCTCATTAGCTTTGCTGTTTCAGCCATAAAATGAACTCCACACATTACAATTATATCAGCTTTAGTTTTTGCGGCTTCGACTGCTAAAGCGAGTGAGTCAGCTGAGAAATCGGAAATACCATGATAAATTTCAGGAGTTTGATAATTATGTGCAAGTATTACTGCGTTTTTTTCTTTTTTTAGTTGATTTATCTTGTGAATATAAGGTGCATGTGTTGACCATTCAATTTCCGGCACAACCTTAGAAATTTTTTGGTAAATATGGTTTGTTGCTTCTCTTATTTCAGGTGTAAACTCCATTAATAAAATCTATCAAGTTGAAAAGAAAATGTCATTACTTTATTAGACGCATCTGTGCGGCCATGCTGAAATTGGTAGACAGGCACGGTTGAGGGCCGTGTGGGCCTAGCCCATGAGAGTTCGATTCTCTCTGGCCGCACCATAATATAATATACGAATTAAAATAATGAGTGTATGTGAGGGGCGTTCTGTTGCCAGGTGCCCCAAACCCCGTAACTTAATTAATAAATTAATTAAGCTGCAAGTGCATAACTTTCGTTAGCATTTATAAATTAGCCCTTTACGGCGGAACAATACCGAACGAAAAAATAACCTTTAGACATCCGTCGAGCCTAGTTCACCCCCTTAAGTTGTATTTGGTGGAGGTGGTGGGTACTGCCCCCACGTCCGCAATGCTTATTACGAAATTCGTTTATCGTCATAGTTGGAAAACCAACGCCTTTAATATAAAAGTAATTAGGATAGATTCAATATATAATTCATGAAACTTACTAAAGAACAGACACAAGAGATTAAAGATCAGCAAAATCAAGAAAATAAAACAAAAAGAGTAACTGTTCCAGAACTTGAAAAAATTTTATATGAAGCAATACCAATTTTAGACCATGGTTTTATAAGAGTTATTGACTATATGGGTGACGATACTTCAATTGTCCAGTCAGCGAGAGTCTCGTATGGAAAAGGAACAAAAAAAGTATCTACCGATTCAGGGCTAATTAAATACTTGATGAGACATTGGCATAGCACACCATTTGAAATGTGTGAAATTAAATACCACGTTAAACTACCGATATTTATTGCAAGACAATGGATAAGACACAGAACAGCAAATGTGAATGAATATTCAGCAAGATATTCAATTTTAGATAAAGAATTTTATTTGCCATCAAAAGAAAATTTAGCTGCTCAATCTCAAAGCAACAGACAAGGAAGAGGAGATACCTTGAAAGGTGAACAAGCAGAGGAAGTTTTAAACTTATTAAAAAATGATGCAGAAAGAACTTATCAAAATTATGAAACCATGCTTAATGAAAGATATGATGGAAATATAATAGATGATAATAAAACAGGACTAGCGAGAGAGTTGGCAAGAATGAACTTAACTTTAAATACCTATACACAGTGGTATTGGAAAACAGATCTATTAAACTTAATGAATTTCTTAAGATTAAGAGCAGATCATCATGCACAATATGAAATAAGAGCTTATGCTGATGCAATGTTAGATACTGTAAAAAAATGGGTACCAATTACATATGAGGCTTTTATGGATTATAGAGTAGGAGGCACAGAAGTTTCAGCGAAGGGTAAAATTGTTTTACAAAAATTAATTAAAGGAGAAAAAATTACAATAGAGGAAAGTGGTTTATCAAAAAGAGAATGGAATGAATTAATGACTGCTTTTAATTTGAAAGATAATCTGATTTAATTCTTTTTGCAAAATCCAAATAAATTTTTGAAATTTCGTGATTTGGATTACTCTCGACAATTGGTTGGCCCATGTCTCCTTGTTTACCAACTTCAGGATTTATAGGTATTTCACCTAAAAATTCTTTCTTAAATTCTTCTGAGGTTCTTTTCACCCCACCTTCACCAAAAATAGAATATTTTTTTCCGTCATCTCCGATAAAATGACTCATGTTATCTACTAGGCCAATTATTTTTACTCCTAATTTATCAAACATTTTAATTCCCCTCTTTACATCTTGAAGAGCTAATTCTTGAGGAGTTGATACAATAATTACACCATCCATATTAATTTCTTGTGAAAAAGTTAATTGTGTATCCCCAGTACCAGGCGGCATATCCACAATAATAAAATCTAAATCTTTCCAAGCAACTTTTTGAGTAAATGTTTTAATTGCACTTGTAACCATTGGCCCTCTCCAAATCATTGGAGTTTGTTCTTCAGTTAGAAAACCAATGGACATACATTGAATGTCATATTTATCTATTGGAATTAAAGTTTTTCCATCACTTTCTGGTTTTTGATTTATTGAAAACAATTTTGGTAAAGATGGTCCATAAATATCTGCGTCAAGAATTCCTACTTTGCAGCCAGATTTTTTTAATGCTAAGGCCAAATTTGTCGCAAATGTTGATTTTCCAACACCTCCTTTTGCGCTAGAAATGGCTATTGTAAATTTTGTACCTGGAATGGGGTTTTTTTTAAATGTTTTACCCTTGATATTGTTATTTATCTGAGTTTTTTTATCTTCCATGAAATTAGCTTACCTTGTTTTTAAGTATAAAGACACTATATAGAGTGTCATATGATAATTTACAAAAATCAAAGTCCTTGGGGTTCACCCCCGCCTGGAGGAAATGGAAACGGTGGCTATAGAAGAGGTCCAATCCCACCTGACATTGAAGAAATAATTAAAAATATTCAAAAAAAAATTAATAAATTTATGCCAGGAAAAAGTGGAAGTGGTAAATCTATTGTTTTAGGTTTAGTGATTTTAGCTTTAATTTGGGTTGCCAGTGGTCTTTACAGAGTTTTACCTGATGAACAAGGTGTTGTATTGAGATTTGGAAAGTTTGTTAAAACAACTCAACCAGGATTAAATTATCATTTCCCATTACCAATTGAGTCGGTGCTGACTCCAAAAGTAACAAAAGTAAATAGAATTGATATTGGTTTTAGATCAGAGAGAGATAGTGGTTTTTCTTCAGGAGGTGGAGTAGCAGATGTACCTGAAGAAAGTTTAATGTTAACTGGGGATGAAAATATAGTAAACATTGATTTTTCTGTATTCTGGGTAATTAAAGATGCAGGAAAATTTTTATTTAAAATCCAAGATCCTCAAGGAACAGTGAAGGCTGCTGCCGAAACTGCCATGAGAGAAGTTATAGCAAGATCAAATATTCAACCTATTCTTACAGAAGGAAGATCTGTAATTGAAACAGAAACAGAAGAAATAATTCAAGAAATTTTAGATGAATACAATAGTGGTATTCAAGTTACTCAAGTACAAACTCAAAAAGCAGATCCACCAGATCAAGTTATTGATGCATTTAGAGATGTTCAGGCTGCACGAGCAGACATGGAAAGATCAAAAAATGAAGCAGAGGCTTATGCAAATGATGTAATACCAAGAGCACGTGGAGAAGCACAAAAAATTTTACAAGCTGCTGAAGCTTATAAAAAGGAAGTTGTTGCAAAAGCAGAGGGTGAAGCAAGTAGATTTTTAGCAATCTACACCGAATATGCAAAAGCAAAAGATGTTACTCAAGAAAGAATGTTTTTAGAAACAATGGAAAAAGTTTTAGCGGATATTAATAAAATTATAATAGATAAAAATTCGGGACAAGGCGTAGTTCCGTATTTACCATTAAAAGAATTAGGTACAAATTAATGAAAGCAAATAAATTTATATTACCCTTGATTGTAGTTGTTGCTTTAACAACTTACTTCTCAATTTTTATAGTTAAAGAGATAAATCAGGCAATAGTTCTTCAGTTTGGTGATCCAAAAAGAATTATACTAAAACCAGGTTTAAATTTTAAAATTCCTTTCATACAAAACGTAGTATTTTTGGATAAAAGAATTTTAAATTTAGATACTCCACCAGAAGAAGTTATAGCATCAGATCAGAAAAGATTGATAGTTGATGCATTTGCAAGATTTCAAATAGTAGACCCTTTAAAATTTTATATTTCTGTTGGTAATGAAAGAGTAGCAAGATCAAGACTATCAACCATTATTAACTCAAGAATAAGAAACGTACTTGGTCAACAAAGATTACAAACTTTATTATCTGAGGACAGATCTAAGCAAATGTCGTTAATTCAAGACGGTGTAAATAATGAAGCTGAAAATTTTGGAATCAAAATAGTGGACGTAAGAATAAAAAGAGCGGACTTGCCGCCAGCTAACAGTGAAGCAATTTATAGACGAATGCAAACTGAAAGAGAAAGAGAAGCAAAAGAATTTAGAGCAAAAGGTGCTGAGATGGCAATAACTATTACGTCAACAGCCGACAAAGAAGTTACTGTAATATTAGCAGATGCACAAAAGCAATCTGAAATTATGAAAGGAGAAGGCGATGGTCAAAGAAATAAAATTTTTGCTAACGCTTTTGGAAGGGATCCAGACTTCTTCGCATTTTACAGAGCTATGCAAGCATACGAAAAAGCACTTATAGGAGGAGAGACGTCTTTAATATTATCTCCGGATAGTGAATTTTTTAAATTTTTTGGAAATATAAAACCAAAATCAGAATAAATTAATTAATTATATGAGAGAATTGATCATAGCATTTGGTCTTTTTCTTTTTATTGAGGGGATTTTATACGCCATATTTCCATCAAAAATGAAGAATATGCTTAAAAGACTTAACGAAGTAAGTGATGGTCAACTTAGAAGTGGTGGACTAATATTTGCAATTATAGGATTTTTGATTATTTGGTACTTAAAAAAATGAGAAACTTTTTAAAAATATTTGTATTTTCAATCTTATTTCTAAACCTTTCTTCACCAGCTAGTAGTGAAAATATCCCATCTTCATTTGCTGATTTAGCTGAAAAATTAATGCCATCAGTTGTTAATATCTCAACAACTCAAACAGTTACAACTAGATCCAATCCTTTTCCATTCCAATTTCCCCCAGGATCACCTCTTGAAGATATGTTTAAAGAATTTGGAACACCTCAGGAGAGAAAGACAAGCGCTCTTGGATCTGGATTTATAATAGATAAAAAAGGAATAGTAGTTACAAATAATCACGTTATCCAAGGTGCTGAGGACATCGTTGTAATAGTTGGAGGAAAAAAAGATTATAAGGCAAAAGTTTTGGGTGCAGATCCAGGCATGGATTTAGCAGTACTACAAATAGAAACGGAGGATAATTTTGCTCCAGTTAAATTTGGAAATTCAGATAAAGCAAGAATTGGGGACTGGGTTATTGCAATTGGAAACCCTTTTGGTCTAGGCGGAACTGTTACTGCAGGAATTATTTCAGCAAGAAACAGAAGCATTGGTCTATCAAGATATGAAGATTTTATTCAAACTGATGCATCTATCAATCAAGGTAATTCAGGTGGTCCATTATTCAACATGGATGGAGAGGTTGTTGGAATAAATACTGCAATCCTTGGTCAGTCAGGATCAATTGGAATTGGATTTGCAATTCCATCTAATAGTGCACAAAGAGTAATTAATCAATTAATCGAATTTGGAGAAACTAAAAGAGGATGGCTAGGTGTGCGTATTCAAGTTGTTACACAAGATATTGTTGATGTTGAAAAATTAGATAAACCGCGAGGTGCATTAGTAGTAAGTGTAGCATCAGGTAGCCCCTCAGATAAAGCTGGTCTTTTATCAGGAGATATAATTTTAGAGTTTGACGGTAAAGAGATTACTGAAATGAAAGAACTACCAAAGATTGTAGCTCAAACAGACGTTGGTAAAAAAGTGTCAGTTAAAATATGGAGAAATCAAAAAGAAATTACAAAAACTATAACTCTTGGCAGATTAGAAACTTCGGAGGATTTCCAAACTCAAAAAACAGAAAGTGCTCCTAAAACAACTTTAATAAAGGGTTTAAAAATTTCTGTAAGAAAACTTACTAAAGAAGATATTGAATTAAGAAATTTACCATCTTCTGCAACAGGAGCAGTTATTACAGAGATTGATAAGGATAGTCCACTGAATTACTTAAGTGTTAATAATATTATTGTTGAGGCACAAAAGAAAAAAATTAAAACAGTTGGAGATTTACAAAATATTGTTAATTCAAGATTAAGAAGTTCAGACAAAACAATTCTTATAGCGATAATCAATAATCAAAATCAAAAGCGTTATATTGGCGTTAAGTTGGACTAAAAAATGGACATTAGGTCCAAAATAATTTTAATTTCTGGTCCAACAGCATCTGGCAAAACAAAGTTTGCAATTAAATTAGCAAGACAAATTAATGGAGAAATTATTAATGCGGATAGTATGCAAGTTTACAAACAACTTAAAATATTAACTGCCAGACCAAGTAAAAAAGAAGAAAAAATAATTAAACACCATCTATATGGTTTTCAAAGTGTAAAGAAAAAATTTTCAACAGGTACTTGGTTAAAAGAGGTACAAAAAAAAATTAAGCAAATTCAAAAAAAAAATAAAATTCCCATATTAGTTGGGGGAACTGGACTATATTTTAAAGCTTTAACTGAAGGACTTGTAAAAATACCAAATATTCCAATAGTATTAAGAAATAAAATCAGAAAACTTCAAAATAAAATAGGCCAAAAAAACTTTTATAAAAAATTAATTGATCTTGATAAATATGTAAAAAATATAATCGATTCAAATGATGCTCAAAGATCAATAAGGGCTTATGAAATTAAAAAATTTACAAAAAAATCAATTACTGAATGGTTTAAAAATACAAAACCAATTTTAGATAAAAGTGTATTCATAAAATTTTACATTGAATCCCCAAGGGAAAGATTGCTTGAAAAAATTAATATTAGGATTGATAAAATGTTTAAGCAGGGAGCCATAAAAGAAGTAAAAAATTTTAATAAGCTCAATGTCAAAAAAGAAAATAGCTCATCTAAGGTGATAGGGATTAGGGAGATCAATGATTATATTGATGGTAAAAGCAGTATTCATGAAACAAAGGAAAAAATTGCCATAAAAACTAGACAATATGCCAAAAGACAAACCACATGGGCTAGAGGACACATGAAAAATTGGCAATCGATTGGACCAGACTCTATAAATTTAGTTTTAAAAAAATTTAAATAATCATTACTTAAACTTGACCAATTAGTACAACTTCAGCTAGATTGGACGAATGCCAAAATTGTATTCAGGAGCTGAAATTGTTTTTAAATGCTTGGAAGACCAAGGTGTAGAATTTATTTTTGGTTATCCAGGTGGAGCAGTTTTGCCAATTTATGATGAGTTAAAAAATTTTAATTTTATAAAACATATTTTAGTTCGTCATGAACAAGGAGCAGGACATGCGGCCGAAGGTTATGCGAGATCGTCAGGTAAACCTGGAGTACTTTTAGTTACATCTGGACCAGGAGCAACAAATGCTGTAACTGCTTTAACAGATGCATATATGGATTCAGTTCCTTTAGTTTGTATTTCAGGACAAGTTCCAACACATTTAATTGGAACTGATGCTTTTCAAGAATGTGATACAACTGGAATAACTAGACCTTGCACGAAGCATAACTGGCTCGTTAAAGATATAAATGATTTAGAAAAAACAATTCACAAAGCTTTCGAAGTTGCAACAACCGGAAGACCTGGTCCTGTATTAGTCGATATTCCAAAAGATGTTCAATTTCAAAAAGCAAAATATACTAAGTTTAAAAGACAAAAAAAATTAAATGGAAAAATCCATAATAAGTTTTCCCAAAAAGATATTAATCAACTAATTGAACTAATGAACAAAGCATCTAGACCAATATTTTATACTGGAGGAGGTGTAGTAAATTCTGGTCCAAAAGCTAGTGAACTTTTACGCGAGTTGGTTCACGCAACAGGTTTTCCAATAACTACAACTTTACAAGGACTTGGTTCTTATCCAGGTGAAGATAGTCAATTTTTAGGAATGTTAGGAATGCATGGTTCTTATGAAGCAAACAATGCAATGCATGATTGTGATTTAATGATAAATATTGGTGCAAGATTTGATGATAGAATAACTGGTAAGATAGATGAATTTTCTCCAAAATCTAAAAAAGTTCATATTGATATTGACCCATCATCAATTAATAAAAATGTTAAAGTAGATTTACCAATTGTAGGAGATGTTGCTGAAGTTATTACAGCAACAATTAAAACTATCAAAAAAGTTAAACCTAATTTTACAAAATCAAACAAACAAAAGATTTCTAAATGGTGGGAAAAAATCCAAAAGTGGAGATCTATAAATTCTTTTGATTATATAAATAGTACAGAAACTATTAAGCCTCAATATGCTATACAAAGATTATACGAATTAACCAAAGGCAAAGATACCTATATAACAACCGAGGTAGGACAACATCAAATGTGGGCAGCGCAACATTATAAATTTGATAAACCTAATCGCTGGATGACCTCGGGTGGATTAGGAACTATGGGTTATGGACTACCTGCTGCCGTAGGGGTTCAGGTTGCTCACCCAAACAAATTAGTAGTTGATATTGCAGGAGAAGCTTCTGTGCTTATGACTATGCAAGAAATGTCAACAGCAGTTCAATATAGTTTACCTATTAAAATATTCATTTTAAATAATGAATACATGGGTATGGTAAGACAATGGCAAGAATTACTTCATGATAAAAATTATTCAGAGAGTTATACTGCTGCTTTGCCAGATTTTGTTAAACTAGCTGAAGCTTATGGATGTGTTGGTATTAGAGCAACAACTCCAGACGAATTAGATGATAAAATAATAGAGATGATTAATACGGATAGACCAGTAATATTTGATTGTTTAGTTGATAAACAAGAAAATTGTTTTCCAATGATACCATCTGGGAAACCACATAATCAGATGCTCTTAGGTCCTAAAGATCAAAAGAAAAATAAAATAACAGGAAAAGGAAAAACTTTAGTTTAATGGCAAACTCTAAATCAGCATACAGCACACCTGGTAAACAAGGTAAGTTTGATACTCATATTATTGTAGTATGGGTTGATAACGAAGCTGGAGTTTTGGCGAGAGTAGTAGGTTTATTTTCTGGACGTGGGTATAATATTGAATCCTTAGCAGTAGCTGAAATAGATCCTAAATTAAATATTTCAAGAATTACAATAGTAACCACAGGAACGCCTCAAGTAATTGAGCAAATAAAGTTACAATTAAAAAAATTAGTTCCAGTTCATAAGGTTGCTGATTTTAAACGAGAAGATAAAAAGGTAATTTTTAAAGAAATGGCTTTATTTAAAGTAGTGGGAAATAATTCAAAAAAAGATAAGGCCTTAAAAGCTTGTAAAAAGTATAATCCCGTAATATTGGATAAAACAAAAAATTCTTATGTAATACAAATTACTGCTTTAAGAAGAGAAATTGATACAATGTCAAAAAATTTAAAAAAGTTTGGGCTAGTTAGTGTATCAAGAACAGGAGCCGTAGCTATGACAAGAGGTTCGGACACATTTAGATAAAAGGAGAAAAATATGAAAATGTTTTATGAAAAAGATACTGATGTGAATTTAATTAAAGAAAAAAAGATCGCAATTTTTGGATATGGAAGCCAAGGACATGCTCATGCATTAAACTTAAAAGATAGTGGTGTAAAAGAAGTTGTTGTTGCATTAAGAGATGGATCAGCAAGCAAAGCCAAAGCAGAGTCTAAAGGACTAAAAGTTATGAATTTATCTGATGCTGCAGAGTGGGCAGATGTAGTTATGATACTAACTCCTGATGAACTACAAGCAACAATTTATAAAAATCATATAGAACAAAGAGTTCGAGAAGGTACATCTATTGCTTTTGCGCATGGTTTAAACATTCATTATGATTTAATTAAAGCCAGAAAAGATTTAGATGTTTTTATGGTTGCTCCAAAAGGACCAGGGCATTTAGTAAGAAGTGAATTTGAAAAAGGTGGTGGAGTCCCTTGTTTATTTGCTGTACATCAAAATGGATCTGGAAAAGCAAGAGAACTTGCAATGTCTTACGCATCAGCTGTTGGAGGAGGAAAATCTGGAATTATCGAAACTACTTTTAAAGATGAAGTTGAAACAGATTTATTTGGCGAGCAAACAGTTTTATGTGGTGGTTTAGTTGAACTTATTAAAAATGGTTATGAAACTTTAATTGAGGCTGGATATGAACCTGAAATGGCTTATTTTGAAACTGTTCATGAGGTAAAGTTAATTGTTGATTTAATTTATGAGGGTGGAATTGCAAATATGAACTATTCTATTTCAAACACAGCAGAGTATGGAGAGTATGTTTCTGGTCCTAGAATAATTAACAAAGAAGAAACTAAGAAAAGAATGAAGGAAGTTCTAGAAGATATACAATCAGGTAAATTCACAAAGCAATGGATGGATGAGTGCAAAAACGGTCAAAAAAACTTTTTAAAAACTAGAGAAAAATTAGCAGATCACCCGATTGAAAAAGTTGGCTCAGGATTAAGAGCTATGATGCCTTGGATAACTAAGAAAAAGTTAATTGATAGCGATAAGAGTTAGATCATTTTGTTGATTTTGGGTTAAATAGATTAATTTATTTTGCAATCCTGACGAGAGATTGTATGATGCCATGGCTTAAAAATAATAAAATGACTGACAAAAACAGGGTATATATTTTTGATACTACGATGCGAGATGGTGAACAATCACCAGGAGCATCAATGAGTTTAGAAGAAAAAATTCAAATAGCCAGAGTATTTGATGAATTAGGAATCGATATTATTGAAGCAGGTTTTCCAATTGCTTCTCCCGGAGACTTCGAAGCAGTAACAGAGGTAAGCAAGATTTTAAAAAATTCTATACCCGCAGGTTTAGCAAGACACTCAAAAAAAGATATAGACAGATGTTATGAAGCATTAAAGCATGCACCAAGATTTAGAATACATACATTTATTTCGACAAGTCCACTTCATATGAAACATAAATTAAACAAATCACCAGAGGAAGTTTATGAGTCAATTAAAGAACACGTAACTTACGCAAGGAAATTTACTGATGATGTGGAATGGTCGTGCGAAGATGGAACAAGAACAGATATGGATTATATGTGTAAGACTGTTGAGCTTGCAATTAATTGTGGAGCTAAAACTATAAATATTCCAGATACAGTTGGATACACTGTGCCATCAGAATTTACAAAAATTATAGAAACTTTGATAAATAAAGTACCAAATATAGATAAAGCTATTTTATCTACACATTGTCATAATGACTTAGGTTTGGCAGTAGCAAATTCTCTTGCTGGTGTACAGGCAGGAGCAAGACAAATTGAGTGTACAATTAACGGAATAGGTGAAAGAGCAGGTAATGCTGCATTAGAAGAAGTAGTTATGGCAATGAAAACAAGAAGTGATTTGATGCCTTATTCAACAGGAATTAATTCAACATTATTAAGCAAAGCTTCAAAAATAGTTTCTAATGCAACAGGTTTCCCAGTTCAGTTTAATAAAGCAATAGTTGGCAAAAATGCATTTGCACATGAGTCGGGTATTCATCAAGACGGAATGCTTAAAAACAGAAATACATATGAAATAATGACACCAGAAAGCGTTGGAGTTAAGCAAACATCTTTAGTAATGGGAAAACATTCTGGAAGACACGCTTTTAAAGATAAATTAACTAGCCTTGGATATGTAGACTTAACAGATGATGTCATTGAGAATGCATTTGGAAAATTTAAAGTTCTAGCAGATAAGAAAAAGCATATTTATGATGAGGATATCTTTGCATTAGTTGATGATAGTTTAATCAAGGAAGATAATGTTATTACATTAAAATCACTAAAAGTTTTTGCTGGAACAGGTGAGCCTCAAAGAGCAGAAATGACTTTAGAAATTTATGGAGAAATTAAAAAGGCTTCGGAAACTGGAGACGGACCTGTCGATGCAATATTCAAATGTATTAAAAAATTATATCCTCATGATGTAAATCTACAACTTTATCAAGTACATGCGGTAACAGAAGGTACTGATGCACAGGCAACTGTAAGTGTAAGAATAGAGGAAGAAGGAAAAACAACAGTTGGACAAGCTGCAGATACAGATACTTTAGTAGCATCAGCCAACGCTTATATAAATGCATTGAATAAAATGATAATTAAAAGAAAAAGAAATTTTGCACCTGATGGTGTTGAAGCAAAAAAACAAGATAAAAATCAAAAAATGAGAGGAATATAAAATGGGTATAATCGACAATTTAAGTAAAATTTGGTCACAAGATATGGCTATCGATTTAGGAACTGCGAACACACTTGTGGTTTTAAAAGGACAAGGTGTAATTTTAAATGAGCCTTCAGTAGTTGCGGTAGTTGATAATAAAGGAAAAAAATCTGTTCTTGCAGTAGGCGATGAAGCAAAAACAATGTTAGGTAGAACACCTGGTAATATTCAAGCTATTAGACCATTAAGAGACGGTGTTATTGCAGATTTTATCGTGACTGAAGAAATGATTAAACATTTTATAAAAAAAGTACATAAAAGAAGTACTTTTGCTAATCCAAGAATATTAATATGTGTTCCGACGGGCTCAACACCGGTTGAAAGAAAAGCTATTCAAGACAGTGCTTTGGCTGCTGGTGCACGAAGAGTTCAATTAATAGAAGAACCAATAGCAGCAGCAATTGGAGCAGGTCTTCCGATTTCTGAAGCTACAGGCTCAATGGTAGTTGATATTGGAGGAGGAACTACAGAGATTGCAGTAATGTCTTTAGGTGGAGTTGTTTATTCAAACTCACTAAGGGTAGCAGGAGATGCTATGGATACAGCTTTACAAACATTCATGAGAAAAGAATACAATCTAATGATTGGAGATAGTACAGCTGAAAAAATTAAAAAGGAAATAGGTACAGCTATACCAACAAATAATAATAAATATCCAGTAAAAGGAAGGGATATAAGATCAGGTACACCTAAAGAAATCAATATAACTGAGGAAGATACAGCAGAAGCATTAAATCCTATTGTTAGAGAAATAGTAAATGCTATGAAAGATGCTTTAGAAAATACTCCTCCAGAACTTTCTGCAGATTTAGTTGATATGGGACTAACTTTGACAGGCGGTGGAGCACTTTTAAAAAATATAGATAAAAGATTTTCTAAAGAAACTGGTTTACCAGTGCATATCGCAGATGATCCACTAGCTTGTGTTGCTATCGGAACAGGAAAAGCTTTAGATCAAGAATCAACCTTTACAGGTATGCTAACCGAATATTAAAATTTTATGGCAACGAGTAGAGATGACTTCGTTATAGCTATTCGATCTGCCTTTTTAAAAAAAGGAAATCAACAAAGATTTTCTTTAATTGCTTTAATATTTTTTAGTATTGCTTTAATTGCACTAAGTAGGTTTAACTTTCCAGCAATAAATTATTTAAAAATATCATTAAATGAAATTATTTATAGAGCATCATTTGTTGTATCAATTCCAGAACAACAAATTCAAAATGCATCTATAGCTTTAAATAAGCATTTTAAATTATATAAAGATTTAGAAATAACAAAAAAAAAAATTAAACAACTAGAATATGAGAAATATAATTCTAATTATTTAAACTCAGAAAACAAAAGACTAAGAAAATTAATTGATGAGTACATTATAAAGTCAGATGAACTGGTTGCAAAAGTTTTACTAGACAAAAATAGTCCTTTTCTTAAATCAATCATAGTAAACAAAGGAAGTAAAGATGATGTTAAGTTAGGAATGGCTGTATTAGATGACCAATATTTAATTGGAAAAATAGTAGAAGTAAATTACTCAACGTCTAGAGCTTTACTAGTTTCAGATCTAAATAGTAAAATTCCTATATCAGTAGAACCAGGAAATTTATTATCTATTTTGTCTGGAACTGGAAAAGATTTTGGCAAAATTCAATACACCCAACAAGACTTTAATTTTCAAGAATCTGATATAGTTTATACATCAGGCTCTGGAGGTATTTTTAAATCTGGTATTCCAATTGGAAAAATAAAAATAGACAATAACAAAAATATTAAAGTTAAATTTTTTTCTAACTTGTCTCAGATTACATTTGTAAAGTTAGTTGCATTTGAAAAAGAGGAGATTAAGTGAGCATTCAAGTTAAAAAATCTTTATTTAAAAAACTTCTTACATTTGTTCCTTTAATACTTTTGTTTGTTTCGGTAATGAATGAGTTTGATTTTAACTATTTAAATTATAAATATTTTTCTTTTAATTTTCCTTTTATTTTAATTTATTACTGGAGCTTAAAAAGAAGTGAAAGTTTAGGTTATGGCTATATATTTGTAGCAGGACTGTTTAATGATGTAACAATTGGATTTCCACTAGGTGTCAGTGGACTCACTTATTTATTAATTTGCGGTTTTGCAGCTTATTTACGCAATATCACTTTAAGGCCAAATTTAATAAACGATTGGATGTTTTTTCTTTTCACGATTTTGTTTGTTACTTCTATAAATTATTTTTTATTAATTTCAATTTTTTCAATTGAAATGAATTATTATGAGTTAATGGGTAATATTTTTTTTACATTCATATTTTATTATATTTTTGCATATTTGTTCGATATCTACCTAAGATTAGTTTTTAAAGGTAATAAAAATGTTTGATAGTGGAGGAGATACAAGATTTAGAAAATTAGGAACTATAAACAGAAGAATGTTTATTTTTTCTGCTGCTAAGGCAGTAGTATTATTTGGAATAGTTGGAAGATTATTTTCATTACAAATAAATGAAAGTAAAAAATATTTAACTTTATCTGACAAAAATCGTTTAAGAGAATCTAGACTTCCACCTATAAGAGGAGAGTTTAAAGATTATTTTGAAAAAACAATCGCAGGAAACTTAAGAGTTTATCAGCTTCACGTTGTTCCAGAGCAAGTTGAGGATTTTAAAAATTTAATAATAAGATTAAAAGATATTCTTGGATTTGATAATAGAAAATTAGCTCAGTTAATAAAAAAAAAAAATCAGCAAAAACCTTGGGAAACTTTAATAATTTCAGAAAATTTAAGTTGGGATGAATTTTCAAAAATAAACTTTTACCTTCATGAGCTAGCGGGTGCAAAACCAGTTATTACTGTTGGAAGAAGTTATCCATACAAAGGAAGCTTCACTCATATTTTAGGATATGTGGCTCAAGTAAGTGAAAAAGATTTAATTAATAGTGAAATTATACGAGAAAGAAATGTACCTGGATTAAGAGTAGGAAAATCTGGTCTAGAAAAAACTTTTGAAAACGATTTGATTGGCACAAATAGTATTCAAAGATTTGAGGTAAATGCATATGGTAAAAAAATAAACCAAATAGATTATCAAGAAGGTCTTAAAGGAAAATCCATAAGACTTACAATAGATAGTGAAATTCAAGAATATACAAATGAACTATTATCAGACAAAGCAGGATCTATAAGTGTCATGGATATATATACCGGAGAAATTATAGCGATGAATTCTGCTCCAACTTTTGATCCAAATTTATTTTTATACGGAATTGATAATAATAAATGGACTGAAATTAAAAAAGATCCTAAAAAACCACTTCTTAATAAAACTTTATCAGGCTTGTACTCGCCAGGGTCTACAATAAAACCATTAGTGGCACTTTCTGCTTTAGACCATGACGTACTAAGTCCAGATATGAAAGTAAAATGTGATGGTAAAGTTGAAATGTATGGCCACACATACCACTGTTGGAAGAAAAAAGGACATGGATATATGTCTCTAAAAAATGCAATAAAACAATCATGTGATATTTATTTTTATGAAGCCTCACGTCTTCTTGGAGTAGATAGATTAAATTTGACTGCAAATAAGTTTGGCTTAGGAAAAAAACTTTTAGAAAATTATTTTCCAAATGTTAAATCAGGAGTATTTCCATCAACAAAATGGAAGAAGCAAGCTATCGGTCAAAATTGGTATTTAGGGGAAACATTTATTACTGGTATAGGACAAGGTTATGTACAAACAAATCCACTACAACTATGTTTGATGACAGCTCAACTTGCTAACGGAGGTCACAAAATATACCCCAAAATAATAGTTGATGAGAATAGAGGAAATGCAGAGCAAATTAAAAATAAAATGCTTAAGCAAATTGAAAATTTCAATGAAAAAGAACAAGAGTTAATAATGACTGCAGAGGAATTTTTAACTAATAAAAAAGACGATCATATTCCTTTATATCGTAATCCTGAAAATGTAAAATTTGTATTAGATGCGATGTTCAGATCTACTAATGAAGTTTATGGAACTTCATTTTCTTCAAGAATTGAGGATCCAAAATATCAATTTGCAGGAAAAACAGGAACCTCACAGGTTAAAAGAATTACAGAAGAAGAAAGAGAATTAGATTTAGACATAAGTCTTATACCATACAAACAAAGAGATCACGCATGGTTTATAGCATTTGGACCCTACAAAAATCCTAGATATGCAGTAACCGTACTAGTAGAGCATGGTGGCTCAGGTAGTAAAGCCGCAGCACCAATTGCTAAAAAACTATTTAAAAAAATTATAGATCGACACGAATTAAGAGAAAAATACAAATCAAGAAATATTTAATGATTAATAGATTTACATATACAAATGAACAAACATTTTTTCAAAAATTAAAGTCTATTGATTGGATATTAATTTTTTGTATTTTGTTAATTGGATTTATTAGTTTTTTTTCAATGTACTCAACTGATGGTGGGGAAATAAAGTTCCATACAAAAAACCATATTTTAAGATTTGGTATATTTTTTTCTATGATGTTTGTTATAGGTTTTATTAATATAAAATTTTGGCACAGTGTTAGTTATTTATTTTATTTAATTGTTTTAGTTTTGTTAATTGCTGCATCCTTTTATGGGATAACAGCTTCAGGTTCACAAAGATGGATAAATTTATATTTTATAAATTTACAGCCATCTGAATTAATGAAAGTAGCAATCATCGCCTTTTTTGCAAAATATTACCATAGAATGCAGATCACACACGTAAACAAAATTGTAAATATTTTAATACCTTTTGTAATTTTAGTAATACCAATATTTTTAGTAATTTCACAACCTGATTTAGGAACTTCTATTTTAATTGCATTAAGCGGAATAATGGTTCTATGGTTAGCTGGAATTAATTTAAAATTTTTTGTTTACTCTTCATTGCTATTAGTTATTTCAGCACCCTTTGTTATATCTTTTTTAAAACCATATCAGAAACTTAGAATATTAACATTTTTTAATCCTGACAAAGATCCATTAGGAGCTGGGTACCAAATAATTCAGTCAAAGATTGCAGTTGGTTCAGGAGGATTATATGGAAAAGGATTTCTTAAAGGAACGCAGGGTTACTTAGAATTTCTTCCTGAAAAACATACTGATTTTATTTTTACATTATTTTCTGAGGAATTTGGATTTGTTGGTTCATTTATTTTATTAATTTTATACGCCGTAATGATTTATAGAATTGTTTATATTGGATTTCAGTCTAGAAGTTTTTTTGGTAGATTATATTGTTTTGGATTTGCCTCAGCAATTTTTATTTTCATAGCAGTGAACATGTGTATGGTTTTAGGTTTACTTCCTATAGTGGGATCTCCACTTCCAATAATGTCGTATGGAGGATCATCTATGTTAGCAACCATGATTGGACTAGGCATAGTAATGAGTGCAAAAATTTATCAGAGGCAACTTATAATTTAGAAATATGAGGTTTTTAATTAAATAATTCTTAATATTATTATTGTAATTACAAGTTGTGATATTTATTTTTTAACCATAGAATTCTGTTTTTAAAAATACGATGAAAACTAAATCTAGAAAAAAATATAGTAAAAAGAAAATTAAAAGAAAAGTGAAGGTAAATAAAAGTGAAAATTCCTCTAAGCTTTTCTCGTTTTTGCTAATTGGAGGAATTATAGTTTCAGCACTTTTATTTGAGACATTAAAAACCGTACCTGTAGGCGCTTATAGCGAAAATATTACGAATATATCTTTTAAACTACCACAGCTGAACTCTCAAAAAATAGAAAGTAAAATTTTAAATGAAGAAAATTTTAAGGATTTAGATAAAAAATTATTATTTATAGAAAATAATATTGATGCAAAAATTATTGCAGTAGAAGGTTTTATAGATCAGAAACTACAAGAACGTGAAAATAAAAAAGAAAAAATAATTGAAGCAAGGAAGTCTCAGATACAAATTTCAAAAGTTAAAAATGAAATAGATCAAATTCAAACAAAAATTCAAGATGTTGAAAAAGATATTAGTAAAATTGAAACTGAAGTATTAAAAACTAATAAAATTTTAGCAAAAGCAAAAGAAACAAAAGTAGAGCAGATAATTTCAAATTCGCTTGACCATGAAGCAGTTCTAAAAGAAAAGATTTCAAATGCTATTACAAAAGCTGATGAAACAATTAAATTAGCTGCAGATACAAGTACTAAAACATTTACTATTGATGGGGAAAAAGAAGTAGTGCCAGGATCCTCAGAAAAAAATATTACTTATATGCAAATATTGCAAAAACCAAATGATTTAGAATTGAATTTAAAATATGCACAACAACAAGGGAAAGCCGGAAACTATAAACAAACAATTTCAACTTTAGAAAGATTGATTATGGTTTACCCGGACAATATAGAAATAAAATTATATTTATTATCTGTTTTAGTCCAAGCTGACTCACCAAATAAAGCTACGACAATTATTGATAATCTTAAACTAAACAAAGATATAAGTGCTGAAGATTTAGAAGCTGTAATTGAAATTGAAAATGAAATTAAAGCAAGAGGTGAGCCAAAACTTTGGAGTTTTTTTACAGATGTAAGTTTAGGAACTAATTATGCTGATAACGTAAACAGTGTTTCAAAAACAAGAACACAAATGAGTTCAGATAGTGTTGTCGAGTTTGGATCAGCTAGATATGATAGAACTGATAGTGCGAGTCTTGGATTAACAGCATCAAGAACTGTAGGAGAAGAGTCATCTTTTTTTGTTAATTTAAACACATCAGAGTCGCGTCAATTAATCGAAACTAGCGATGATTTTGAAAGTTACGCATTAACTGTTGGATTTGATACAACTTTTGGAATTCAATCTTTGAGTCCTTATTACATTGTTAATAAAACAGATTATCAAGACGATGCCGATAGTTTTTCTTACATGTACGGAATATCAAGCTATATTCCTGCTGGAGACAAACATACATTTAGCTATAGTTATTCTTTTGCCGATGCAAAAGGTAACCAAAATTCTTCGGATACAACTTCTAGAGATACAAACGCAACAAGTCACACTTACAATCTTGGACATGATTTTTTATTAAATAATTTAATTTCAACCAATACAGCTCTAGGATACGGTGACTCAGATGCTAATGATGATACAGGAGACTATGAAAATTATGATTTTAGTTTAAGATTTAATTTTGCTTTTCCTTGGGCTTATATATCTATAGGTGATTCATTGAGTTTCATTGATTATAAAAGAGTAGACACAAGTATAGACTCAGGAAGATTAAGATCTGATTTCACAAATACTATTGACCTTACAATAACAAAGGCATTAGGGGACTTCTTTCCCAGCTTAGATCCAAATAGAAGTTTATTTTTAAACTTATATTTTGAGAGAGCTATTTCAGAATCAAATATAAGAAATTATGATTATGAGGCAGATTCTTTTTCTTTTAGCATAAATAGATCTTTCCAAATATTTAAATAAAACAAAAATTTAAAAAACTTCAAAAATTCACTAATAATGCGAATATTTCTAAAAAAAATTAACAAAAAAGGCTCATTCTGGATAAAAAAAAACTTTAAACGAGAGAAAAAAAAGATATATTTTTTGGGATGAAAAAACTCGTATCACTAATAATAGGTTTTTTGCTTAGTTTGAATATAGCTCAAGCTGAAGAAATCAGTATTGAGAAACAACTAGTAGGGATAGTTGGAGCTATATCTGGAACTGTAAAAACAGAAACAAGAGAACTTAAAGTTGGTGATAAAATATATTTGAATGAGACTATTCTTTCAGGAGCTAATGCAGGAACTCAAATATTATTATTAGACCAATCAACATTCACAATAGGCTCCGATTCAGAAGTGATAATGGATACATTTATATATGATCCGAGCACTAATGATGGAAAAATAGTAGCTAAAGTAAAAGAGGGAAGTTTAAAAGTTATTTCTGGATTAATTAGCAAAAAAAATCCAGATGCTTTAACAGTGGAGGTGCCCGAGGGAACTCTTGGGTCTAGAGGTACAGAATTTCAAACAGTTGTTTCAAAGAAAAATAAACAAACAAACACTTTGTTAATAGGGCCAGGAAAAAATAATACACTTGGTCTTAGACCTGGTGCGGTATTAGTAGGTAACAAGTTTGGTCAAACATTGTTAAATAATCCTTACACAGTTGCGAACATGAAAAAAGGAAAAGCTCCAGGAAAAGCAAAACAAATTACAAAGTCGCAACTTAAAAAATTTAATAAAAAAATGAAAGCATTAAGAGTTGCTAAGCTTCAAGGTGCTTCAAAAGACGAAAAGAAAGCTATAAGAAAAGCAATTAGAAAAGAACTTAAAGCTCAAGGATTTGATAAAGATCAAATCAAGACAATGATTAAACAAAATATTCAAAAAGATAAAGAGAAGAAAAAAGCAATAAAACAAGAAAGAAAGAAAAAGAAACAAGAAGCTAAAAAGAAAAAAGCTAAAAAGAAAAAAGAGGCTAAAAAAAATAAAAAAGGCAAAAAGAAAAAAGCTAAAAAGAATAAA
>CACGVK010000013.1:0-24141 GCA_902576565.1 uncultured Pelagibacteraceae bacterium
GTTCAGAGTTTTTTCTACCTCTATATGAGCCAGGTTGAGGTTTTTCTCCTTTTAAAATTTGATCTATAATTTTTTCACATTTTTCTACATCCAAATCTTCAAAATAATTTTCATTTATTTGCATCATTGGTGCATTAATACATGCTCCTAAACATTCAACCTCTATCCAAGAACATTTCCCATTCTCAGATAAAACATTTTCTTTATTAGAAATTTTTTTTTTACACACATCAACGAGTTTATACGCTCCTCTAATCATACAAGGTGTTGTTGTGCAGATTTGAATAAAATGTTTTCCTACCGGTGACAAATTATACATTGAGTAGAATGTAGCTACTTCATAAACTTTAATATAAGGCATTTCTAAAAATTTAGCTATATACTTCATTGCAGAAAGTGGAATCCAATTATCATTTTGTTTTTGAGCTAAATATAACAAAGCCATTACTGCACTTTGTTGCTTACCCTCTGGGTAATTTTGAATAATTTTTTTTGCTAGTTCGGTATTATTTTTATCAAATTCAAATTTTTCAGGTTGTTCTTTTGAAATCTTTTTTATACTCATCTATCAACCTCACCAAAAACGATATCCATTGATCCCAACAATGCTGGTACATCTGCTAACATGTGACCTTTAATTAAATAATCCATAGCTTGTAAATGCGAAAATCCTGGAGCTCGTATTTTACATTTATATGGTTTGCTAGATCCATCAGAAATTAAATATACTCCAAATTCACCTTTTGGGGCTTCAACTGCTGTGTAAATTTCGTCGTTATCTACTCTATAACCTTCTGTAAATAATTTAAAATGGTGAATTAAGGCCTCCATAGAATTTTTAATATCCTTTTTTGGTGGAGGACTTATTTTTCCATCCATTGTCTTTATTGGACCTTTTGGTAAATTAGCTAAACATTGATTAATAATTTTAATACTTTCTCTCATTTCTTCAATTCTACATAGGTATCTATCATAGCAATCTCCATTTTTTCCAACTGGAATATTAAATTCCATTTGTTGATAACAATCGTATGGTTGAGATTTTCTTAAATCCCATGGTACTCCTGATCCACGTAACATTACACCTGAGAATGAATAATCAAGCGCATCTTGTTTTGATACCACTCCAATGTCTACATTTCTTTGTTTAAAAATTCGATTATCTGTCAGCAAAGTTTCTAGATCGTCTATAACTTTAGGAAATTTAACACAAAAATCTGATATCTCTTTATCCATTCCTCTAGGAAGATCTTGATGTACTCCACCTGCTCTAAAATAATTTGCGTGAAGTCTAGATCCAGATACTTTTTCATAGAAACCCATTAAAGTTTCTCTTTCCTCAAAACCCCAAAGAGTTGGTGTTAATGCCCCTACATCCATTGCTTGAGTTGTTATATTTAAAATATGACTTAATATTCTACCAATTTCACAAAACATTACTCTCAGATATTGAGCTCTTATAGGAACATCAATTTTTAGAATTTTTTCAATTGCAAGTGCAAAAGCGTGTTCCTGATTCATTGGAGCAACATAATCAAGCCTATCAAAATACGGTACTGCTTGAACATAAGTTTTATTTTCAATTAACTTTTCTGTTCCTCTATGTAATAGACCGATATGTGGATCAGCTTTTTCAACTACTTCTCCATCTAATTCTAAAATTAACCTTAAAACTCCATGGGCAGCAGGATGCTGAGGTCCAAAATTTAAATTTAATGATTTTGTTTTTTTAACCATTATTTATTTTCTGATTGTTTTTTTATATATTTTGTGCCTTCCCAAGGACTTTCATAATCAAAATTTCTATAATTTTGCTCGAGCTGAACAGGTTCATAAATTACTTTTTTCGATTCTTCACTATATCTTACTTCGGTATGTCCAGTTAATGGAAAATCTTTTCTTAAAGGAAATCCTTCAAAATTATAATCAGTTAAAATTCTACGTAAATCAGGATGATCTTTAAATTTAATTCCATACATGTCAAAAACCTCTCTTTCCATCCAATTTGATGATGGATATACAGAAGTTAATGATTGTACAATTTCATTTTCATTAATTAAAAAACTCAAGATTATTCTTTGATTATTTTCATGACTTAAAAACATGTAAACCATTTTAAATCTTTTTTTGTTTTCAGGATAATCAACTGCAGTCATTTCAATAAGTTGTTGAAATTTAAAATCTGCATTTGTTTTTATAAATAAAACTACTTCTATTAAATCTTCAGGATCAATATCTAAGTATAATTGTGAATGTTTTATTTTTGAATTTTTTATTTTTGTTGTTAATTCAGAATTAATTTTTTTTTCTAAGTTATTTATATCATTCATCAAATTATCTCTCCAAAGATCCTTTGTTTCTAATTTTTTTTTGAAGTTGCATTATTCCATACAAGAGCGCTTCTGCTGATGGAGGGCATCCTGGCACATAAACATCTACTGGCACAATCCTATCACATCCTCTAACAACAGAATATGAATAGTGATAATATCCACCTCCATTAGCGCAACTTCCCATTGAAATTACATATCTTGGCTCCGGCATTTGATCGTAAACTTTCCTAAGTGCTGGTGCCATTTTATTTGTTAAAGTTCCCGCAACAATCATTACGTCGGATTGCCTAGGTGAAGCTCGAGGTGCAGCTCCAAATCTTTCAAGATCATATCTTGGCATGGATGTCTGCATCATTTCTACTGCACAGCATGCGAGACCGAAAGTCATCCAATGTAACGAACCTGTTCTAGCCCAATTAACTAAATTATCAAATGAAGTTGTTACAAAACCGTTTTCACTAAAGTCTTTAGCAATTTGTTTAAATTCATCCGGGATTTTTTTATTTTTCTCTACATCCATTTTTTATTCCCAATCCAAAGCACCTTTTTTCCATTCATAAATAAATCCTACTGTTAAAATAAGCAAAAAAATCATCATTGATGCAAACCCTAGAATTCCTATCGCACCTAAACTAATTGCCCAAGGAAAGAGGAAAGCAATTTCTAAGTCAAAAATAATAAATAAAATAGCAACTAAATAAAATCTAACATCAAATTCCATTCTTGAATCACTAAATGGTTCAAATCCACATTCATATGCTGATAATTTTTCTGGATCTGGTTTTTTTGGTGAAAATAAAAAATTTATTAATATAAAACCAATACTTAATCCTAAAGCTATAATTAAAAACAATATAATTGAAAAATAATCTTTTAAAAAATCCGCAAGCATAATTATATTTTTTAATTTAATAAATCTATGAATAAGAAAATCTGGAAAAGAATCATATTATAGTTATTTTTTAGTTTAATTAAAGCTCT
Organism: uncultured Pelagibacteraceae bacterium; assembly: GCA_902576565.1. GTDB lineage: Bacteria > Pseudomonadota > Alphaproteobacteria > Pelagibacterales > Pelagibacteraceae > Pelagibacter. The sequence continues at coordinate 3,315 of CACGVK010000013.1, forward strand.
TTAAAACTACATCATTATTGATCATTTGCTATCAGATATAAGTAATTTTTCACTAATTCACAGTGTAATATAGTCACGTTATAAATGGCTGAGTTGTTATAAAAATTAGTCGAATGAGAACTATTATCATTTTTGGCGGGAGTGAAGGGACTCGAACCCTCGACCCCGTGCGTGACAGGCACGTGCTCTAACCAACTGAGCTACACCCCCTTATTTTTTGGTGGGCAGTAAAGGACTCGAACCTTTGACCCCCTCGGTGTAAACGAGATGCTCTACCAACTGAGCTAACCGCCCAAAAAACAGGGTACTATTACATGAAGGTTGATATAAAGTAAATTATAAATTATTGAATACTAGCTTGAGATTTGTCTTCTTTCTCAGATTTTGAAATATTTTCTACTTCAGTCCACTCAACTCTCTTTAATTCATTTTTTAAAGCTAATTTTAAAACCTCATCTACTGTAGAAACAGGAATTATTTTAATATCTTCTCTAACTTTCTTAGGAATATCTATTAAGTCTTTTTCATTGTCTTTTGGTATTACTACTCTTTTTATTCCAGCTCTGTGTGCAGCCAGTAATTTCTCTTTTAATCCACCAATTTGTAAAACTTGACCAGTAATTGTAACTTCACCTGTCATTGCAATTTCTCTATCAATTGGATTATTTGTAATAGAAGAAACAATTGATGTAACCATTCCTACTCCTGCAGAAGGGCCGTCTTTTGGTGTAGCGCCCTCGGGAACATGTATATGAAAATCTTTTTTCTCAAATAAAGGTGGAATAATTCCGTACTCTAAACTTTTTGATCTAACAAAAGATTTTGCAGCCTTAACTGACTCCTGCATTACATCACCCAATTTACCTGTAATCTGCATTCTCCCTTTGCCTGGCATATTTACTGTTTCAATTTTAAGTATTTCTCCGCCATGTTCAGTCCAGGCTAGTCCAGTTACTATTCCAATTCTATTCTCACTTTCAACTTCACCATATTTATATTTTTTTACACCTAAATAGTCACTTAGATTCTCTTTATTAACATTAACTTTTTCTAATTCTCCATTAACAACTTTTTTGACCGCCTTTCTTGCTACTTTTGATATTTCACGTTCTAGATTTCTAACTCCAGACTCTCTCGTATAAGACCTGATAACTTCTTGAACTGTTCCCTCTGTTAAATCAAATTCTCCATCCTTAATTCCATTTTCTTTGATTTGTTTTGGTAATAAAAAATTGTTAGCTATATTAATTTTTTCATCTTCCGTATAACCTGGTATCCTAATTACTTCCATTCTGTCTAAAAGTGGGGGTAATATGTTAAGTGTATTGGCTGTAGTGACAAACATTACATCAGATAGATCATAATCAACTTCAAGATAGTGATCGTTGAATGTAGTATTTTGTTCAGGATCCAAAGCCTCTAACAAAGCTGATGAAGGATCACCCCTATAATCATTTCCAACTTTATCAATTTCATCTAATAAAATTAGTGGATTTTTTGATCCGGCTTTTTTCATCATTTGAATAATTTTACCTGGTAGTGAGCCTATGTATGTTCTTCTGTGACCTCTTATTTCTGCTTCATCTCTTACTCCACCTAATGACATTCTTACAAATTGTCTATTGGTTGCTTTTGCAATTGATTTTCCTAACGATGTTTTTCCAACACCAGGAGGACCGACTAAACACAATATTGGACCTTTAATTTTATCCATTCTTTTTTGCACAGCAAGAAATTCAATTATTCTCTCTTTTACTTTTTCTAAACCGTAATGATCTTTATCAAGTTGCTTTAAAGCTTTATTCAAATCTATATCTACTTTATCTTTTTTAAACCAAGGTATATCAATCATCCAATCGAGATAGTTTCTTACAACAGTAGCCTCTGCAGACATCGGGCTCATATTTTTTAATTTTTTAAGTTCAGATAAACATTTTTTTTGTACTTCTTTTGGCATTTTTGCTTTTAGAATTGCTTTGTTTAAATTTGATGTTTCGTCTTTACCATCTTCAATTTCACCTAGTTCTTTTTGAATAGCTTTGAGTTGTTCATTTAAATAATACTCTCTTTGAGTTTTTTCCATTTGAGTTTTCACTCTACCTCTAATTCTTTTTTCAACTCCAATGATGCTTGCTTCGTTTTCAATTATTTTGATTATTGAATTTAATCTTTTTTTCACATCTAATGTTTCAAATAACTGTTGTTTCTCAGATATTGTAGCGTTTAAATGGGATGATATATTATCAGCTATTTTAACAGGATCTTTTAATTGTTTTATATTATTTATAGTTTCAGTTGATATTTTTTTGTTAATATAATTTAATTTTTCAAGCCTTTTAACTGCTATCATTGTTAAAGGCATTAAATCCTCATTACTATCAATTATATCTTCCTGATGCTCATAACTACACTTAATAAATTTTTCATCATCTTTGAAATCAACTATTTTGACTCTTTTTAAACCTTCAACAAGAACTTTTACTGTTCCATCTGGTAATTTTAGTAATTGAAGAATTGAACTCTCACATCCATACATAAAAACGTCTGTTTTTTTTGGATCATCCACCTCTGAATTTTTTTGTGTTACTAAGACAATTTTTTTATTATCTTTCATGACTTCATTTAAAGCCGTTATAGATTTATCTCTTCCTACAAATAATGGAATTACCATATTTGGAAAAACAACTATGTCTCTCAATGGCAATAATGGTAAATCGTGTTTTACATTCATAAGCCAAATATGGAGATTATATTTTTTTTTGCAATAGATAATTATGCCTTATTAACGGATATTTATGCCGCTGAAGTTTTGTCTTCAACTTTAGACTTGCTACTCTTTGAATGGACTATAATTGGCTGAGATTCACCTTTTACAGAGTTTAAATCAATAATAACCTCTTCTACATTATCTTGACCTGGTAGTTCAAACATAGTTTTTAATAATATATTTTCTAGAATTGATCTTAAGCCTCGTGCTCCAGTTTTTTTTCTAATAGCTTTGTTTGCAATTTCCTTTACTGCATTTTCTTTAAAAGTCAATTTAACACCTTCAAGTTTAAATAGTTCTTGATATTGTTTTATTAAGGAATTTTTTGGTTCTTGAAGAATTTTAACTAATGATTTTTCATCTAGATCTTCAAGTGTAGCTGTTATTGGAAGTCTTCCTATAAATTCCGGTATTAATCCGTATTTTAATAAATCTTCTGGTTCAAGATTTTTCATCCATTCTCCTGATTTTTTATCTTCTATGCTTTTTACCTCTGCTCCAAATCCGATTGATGATCCTTTATCCCTTTGTGAGATAATTTTATCTAAACCTGCAAATGCACCTCCACAAATAAATAAAATGTTTGTAGTATCGACTTGTAAGAATTCCTGTTGCGGATGTTTTCTTCCTCCTTGAGGTGGAACACTTGCAACAGTTCCTTCCATTATTTTTAATAGAGCTTGTTGGACTCCTTCACCTGACACATCTCTTGTTATGGATGGATTTTCAGATTTTCTACTAATTTTATCTACCTCATCAATATATACAATTCCTCTTTGCGCTTTCTCAACATTGTAATCTGCTGCTTGTAATAATTTTAGAATTATATTCTCTACATCTTCTCCGACGTAACCTGCTTCGGTTAATGTTGTGGCATCAGCCATTGTAAATGGAACATTTAAAATTCTTGCTAAAGTTTGTGCTAACAGAGTTTTACCACATCCAGTAGGTCCTACTAATAAAATATTTGATTTTGCTAATTCAACAGTTTTACTAGTTTTATTTTCATAATTTAAACGTTTATAGTGATTATGAACAGCAACTGATAAAACTTCTTTTGCGTGGTTTTGGCCGATTACGTAATCGTCAAGAACTTTGCATATCTCTTTAGGTGACGGTAATCCATCTTGATGTTTTACAAAAGTATCTTTGCTCTCTTCTTTTATAATGTCCATACATAGCTCTACACATTCGTCACAGATAAATACTGTTGGTCCAGCTATTAATTTTCTTACCTCGTGTTGACTTTTTCCACAAAAAGAACAGTAAAGAATATTTTTATTATTACTCATAAGTTTTATTTCGAATCAATTTAAACACTTTATTACAAAAGACTCTTTCAAATCAAGTATAGGTTGCGGTTGCAACTATATGTAGTGAGTTATACCCTTTTTTCTACTACTTTATCTATTAATCCAAAATCTTTTGCATTTTCAGGAGTCATAAAATTATCTCTCTCAAGAGCTAACTTGATTTCTTCTACCGATTTTTTTGTATGCTTAGAATAAATTTCATTAAGCCTTTTTTTTAATGATAAAACTTCATTAGCATGAATTTCAATATCTGTTGCTTGACCTTGAAACCCTGCTGAAGGTTGATGAACCATAATTCTAGAATTTGGCAATGAAAATCTTTTTCCTTTTGTTCCAGCTGCCAATAAAAAAGATCCCATACTAGCGGCCTGTCCTATACATAGAGTTGAAACATCAGGCTTTATATATTGCACAGTATCATAAATACCTAATCCAGCAGTAACGAGACCTCCCGGGCTGTTGATATATAATGAAATTTCTTTTTTTGGATCTTCGGACTCTAAAAATAATAATTGAGCTGTCACTAAGGAAGCAACACTGTCATTAATCGGTCCTACCAGAAAAACTATTCTTTCTTTTAATAGTCTTGAATAGATATCATAAGCTCTTTCTCCTCTATTTGATTGTTCAACAACCATTGGGATCAGAGTATTTAGTTGCTCAGGTATTTTTATGCTCATAAGTTGATTCGTTACCTTTATACAACTTGAGATTACTTTTTGCTAACTTTTTTTGATTTAGATTTTTTTTGAGGTTTTTTTTTTGATTTTTCGCTTTTTTTTGCTGTTTCCGTAGAGGTTTTTTTTGCTGATGCTTCCTTTTGCTTATTATCGTTCTCCTCTTTTATTATTTTTTCAGCTTGTTCTTTTGTAATAATTTTTTTATTTCCTTTTGCTTTGTCTTTTATAGATTTTATTATTTTTTCTTCATATATAGATCCTCTTAAATTTGCTAAAATAGATGGATTTTTTTGATAGTACTCTTGAACCATCTTTTCTTGTCCGGGCATCATTCTTAGTTGTTTTTGTATTTCATTTTGTAATTCTTGATCAGTCACTGTAATTTTATTTTTTTCACCATATTCGTTCATTATTAAACCTGTTTTTATTCTACTCTTAGCTTGATCTTCAAGATTCTTTTTATTTTTTTTAATATCTTCTTCTTTCATTCCTTGTGTTAAAATTTTAAATTCTTCATCTAAAATATTTTTTGGCAAATCCTCAATTTTAAATTTTTCAATTTGATTTATAATTTGTTTACTAGTTATCATGTTTAAAGAATTTATTAGCTCTTCACTAACTTGTTTAGATACCATTTCTTTTAAATTGCTTAGATCTTTTGCTCCAACACTTTTTGCAAATTCGTCGTCAATTTTAGAATCTTGTTTATGCTTTACTGATAAGATTTTACAACTAAAAACTGCTTTTTTGTTTTGAATATCTTTTTCTGGAAAATTTTCTGGCAAATTAGCTTCTACATTAATATTGTCATTTTTCTTACAACCAATAAGTTGCTTATCAAAACCTTTAATAAAAAGATCTTTTCCTAAAACCAATTGTGTATTTTTACCTTCATTACCTTTAAAATCTTTTCCATTTACAGTTGCTTTGTAATCAAATGTAACTAAATCACCTTCTTTTGATTTTGTTTGATCATCAGTATCAATAAATTTATTTTGGTGAGCTGCAATTAATTCAATTCTTTTATCTACTTCTTTTTCTTCAACTTTTACTGAATAATCATCAAATTTAATATTTTCAATTTGTTGTAGATCAATTTTTGGATATTCGGTTACTGAAATAATATATTCTAAATCTTTATCTTCTCCAAAAGTTTTAAGATCGATTTTTGGCTGCCCAATTGGTTTGATTTTTTTTTCTTCTAAAGCTTTCATGCTAGTTTCTCGCAATACCTTATCTAAAACTTCACTTAAAATTTGTTTACCGAATTGTTTTTGTAAAATTTCTCTCGGGACTTTCCCAGGTCTAAATCCTTTTATTACAATATTTTTTTTAACTTCATCATATTTCTCATCCATGTATGAAGACATGGTTTTTTTATCTATGGATATTTTAAAATCTTTATTAAGACCTTTTGAATTTTCTAAAATTACTTTCATAATGTTTATGGTAGGCGAGAAAGGACTCGAACCTTCACAGTTTGCACTATTGGTTCCTAAGACCAACGCGTCTACCAATTCCGCCACTCGCCCAATTATTATTGCTGTTTTATATATTATAGAACTAATTTGTCCAATTAGAATAATAGTGTAAATATATGATAAATATTAAAAAAAATGATTGTTTCACCTTGTATAAGTATTTGTAGAATGGATCCAGTAACTGGATACTGCTATGGATGTGGCAGAAGTAACGAGGAAAAACGTATATGGAAAGAAGAAAATACTACTGATGATTGGAAAATTAAAAATTTAAATGAAATTGAAAAAAGATTAAATGGATGGCAGTTGGAAAGTTTTAAAGAATCTTATAATAACAAAAAAAAAGAAGGAATTTCATTGTTTAAAAAACAAAGTTTAAAATGAGAAAATCAGATATAGTAATAATTATATATGTAGTAGGTTTGTTATTTGGCGCATTAGTATTAGATTTGTGGGATTCTGAAACTAGCCCCAAATCATTATTAGGAATTATTTGGACAGCAATTTTTTTGGTATTTCTTTATTTTTCAGAAAAAAAAAATATTAATTAGGCTAACTTTTAATTTAATGGTGAATTAAAAGGGTGAAAACAAAATCCAAATATCCATAGCGTTCTTGGTATTTCACCTTTGACTAAATCTGCGCCATGTTTAACTTCAGAAACAGGATACATCCAAAGATCACCTTTTTTCAAATCAAGCTTATCATTTTCAATCAAAGGTTCACCACCCTTTGAATCTGATAATAAAATATTACAATGAATTGTTGTTGTGCCTGTTTCCCAAACAGGATCTTTGTGGAGATAACAAGTATCACCTGGTGCTGCAAAACTTGAAACCATTCCATCTTTATAAGGTGGAAATGAATAATTGGTGAAATTTAATTTTTTTATTATTTCATCTCTAATTTCATACGCTTTCTTTGGAAACTCAATATCAAAACTATATCTGCTTGTAAGTCTCATACCTTTCATTCTTCCTTCAGAAAATTTAATTTTATTTTCTAAAATCCATTCATTTAGTAAATCACAATCTTCGGGGTTTATGAATGATTTGTACACTTTGTATTTTTTTGCCATCTTATATTTTAATATAGTCAATAATATTATAAAATAAATAGATAAATAAATTAACAATGAACTTAGATTTAAATAAATTAAATAAAACAATTATTAAATGTAATAGATGTTCGAGACTAGTCAAATTTAGAAAAAAAATTGCTAGAGAAAAAAGAAAGCAATATATGCATGAAACATATTGGGGAAAACCTATTACTGGTTTTGGTGACTTTAACGGAAAAATTCTATTTGTAGGGCTTGCACCAGCTGCACATGGAGGCACAAGAACTGGTCGTGTTTTTACCGGTGATAAATCTTCAGACTTTTTATACAAATGTTTGCATAAAGCAAATATTTCAAATCAACCTACTTCTTTGCACAAAGATGATGGATTAATGTTAAAAAATGCTTTTATTACAACTGCTCTTAAATGTGTGCCTCCTGGAGATAAACCATTAAAGAAAGAACTTGATAGTTGTTTTAGTTTTTTTAATCAAGAAATAAATAAACTTAAAAATTTAAAAGTAATAGTCGCTTTAGGTAAAATAGCTTTTGATGCTTGTGTATATTTCTATAAATCAAATTATAACTTCTTAGATAAAATAAAATTTAGTCATGGTTCAGTTTATAAGTTACCAAATAACATTTTATTAGTAGGCTGTTATCATCCGAGTCCTAGAAATGTAAATACTGGAAGGATTAATGAAAAAAAAATGACTGATTTATTTAAAAAAACATTAAAATTGGTTTAAATTTTATTTAATTAAATCTTCTAATTCTTTAGGAATTTTTATAGGTTTACCATGACTATTAATTGTAACTAAAACAACTTTAGCTATGGCAATTATTTCACCATTTCTTTTTACAATTTGATCTATCGTGAAAGAAGTTTTTGTAAAAGACTCAATATTTGAGTGAACTTCTAATTCATCTTCCAACTTAGCAGATTTTTTATATTCTATATTACATGACTTGACGATAATAAGTGTGTCGTGTTCATTTAATAATTTTTTATTACTTAACCCAAAAGAATAAATTAATTCAGATCGTGCTCTCTCTAAAAACTTTAGATAATTTGCGTAATAAACTACACCTCCAGAGTCGGTGTCCTCATAGTAGACTTTTAATTTAAATATAAAATTTTGAGCCATAAATAACAATATCAAATAAGTTAAAAATTTAATACTAATGGAATAATGAAAATTTATATAATTTGGCTTATTGGTGTTGTTTTGTGGAATTTTGGATATCCAAATGCTTCTCCATTGCTTGATGTCTTGGCAGCTATTTTATTATCCTTATTGAGTATGGGGCTAAAAAAATACTTAAAACTTTAATTATTCAGACGAAAAATAAATATCTTGATAATATGAAATTGCTTTTAAATTACTATTGTCTGTATCAGTCATAATAGCTAAACCATCAATAGTCTTTACATCTAGACCATGTAATTTTTTAAAATGATCTCTAACATTGGCCTTTACGGTTACCCACTCATTCATATGTTCTTTTGTAGTTGATAAAACATAATCAATTGAACTTTTAGTATATGGACTCCTCCAATGCTCATCAACATTGTTATTGCTTGAAAACACATAATTTATTGCCTTATTTGAGAGAGCTGTTAATCCTGTTTTTTTTACAACAAATACTCTTGCCGCATAATCATGTCCCTTCTTACTATTTTCGTTAATACCTCTCAAATCTTTTTCAATTTTCCATGTAATATTTATAAAAGGAGTCTTTTCAATATTTATCTTCAATTTTTTACCTAATCCTGAACCAACCCCCTGCGCTTCTGCTTTTAAGAATTTTCCATTTTCATTAGATCCTAGGCTATAGGTAGTAAGTTTTTTTACTTTTTTAATTTCTAGTGTTTCAAATTCTTCCTTTGAAAAATCAAAAGCTTGTATTTTCTCTGAAAAACTAGGGATTATTAATGAAAAATATATAATTAATATTTTAGTTATAAATCGAACCATGAGTTTCTATAGACTAAGAAAATATCATTTCAAGATTTTTTATTAATCAAAATTTTGTCATTATTACAACATTCTATAATCATTATTAACATATAAATGAGTAATATGTTTAAGTCTCTTTCAATTTTCATATTACTTTTATATTGGTCAGTTATTCTTTTAGCGCCGGTCATCTCAAAAGAAATTAAAGCTGATAGTGTTAAAAAACCAATTTTACCTTTAAAAAAACCTTTAAACTAAGGAATAAGTATAATCTTTGGAGAAGAACAAGTTCCATCATGAATTTGCTTGAATGCTTCAGCTCCTTTGCTTAAATCTCTAAATTCAATCCAATTTAAGTCACCAATTTCATTTTTATTAAGAATATCTAAAGTTTTAGCAAAATCTTTATTAGTGTAGCAGTAAGTTCCTATAAAGGTGATTTCCTGTAATGTTGCTTTTCTAAAATCAAATATTCCTGAGGGTTGAGTAAGTCCAATATGAATAATTGATGCTCCAGGATTAGCGAGTTTTATTGCTGATTGCCTTGTAATTTCAAGTCCCACTGTATCAAAGATCAAATCAAAATTATTATTATCCACCTCTGGGTCTTTAGGTTTTAAACATTTTGATTTTAGATTTTTTGAGCATGTATTTAGCCTGCTTTCATTTGGTTCAGATAAAATCACTGAATTACATTTTTTAACTTTTTCAAGTATCAAAGCACAAATTAAACCTATAGCTCCCCCACCAATAACTAGAATTTTTAAGTCTTTTATGGGTTTATTCATGCTTTTCTCGGATAACTCCACTGCGTGCAATGAGACAGCAGTTGGTTCAGCTATTGGAGCTTTTTTCATTTCTAAATCTTTTGGAAGCTCATAAATATTCTTATCAGGCACTAATACTAATTCTGCAAAACCTCCTTGTCTCTCAATGGGTCTATTCATCCCTAGAAGAACTCTTTTTGGGCATAGATGTTCTCTTTCGGATTTACAATACCTACATTCTCCACATGTAATTAAAGGATTTAATACTACTTTTTTTCCTTTGTGAGATCCTTCTTCAATTATCCCACTAATTTCATGACCTAATATCAATGGAGGAATTCTTCTTTCATCCTTACCATGATAAGCATGCATATCTGAGCCACATATTCCTGAAGCTGACACTTTAATTATACTTTCTCCATTTACTAAAACTGGATTATTGAAATCTTTATAAGTTAATTCTTCTTTATTTGTGTAAACTAAAGCTTTCATTATTTACTCACTAAAAGATAATAAGAGAGCCATGAAACAAATGCACCAATCATCCATGAATAAGGTTGTAAAAAAATTAAATTAGAATTCCATATAGTCGAGGCAGAAAAAATAAAACCAACCAATAATGCGGACAGTGCTTTTAAGTGCCATCCATTTGTATAATAATAACTACTTGACGAGATAGATGAAAAAATATCTTTGTTATTAATTGTTTTTTTTTGAATTAAATAAAAATCCGCTATAATTATACCAAATATTGGGCCGAAGAATGCACCTACTGTATCAACAAAAGATAATATTCCAATTTGACTTAAAACTGGTAACCAGAACATGCTAATAAAAAAACTAGTTATTACTATAAAAATACCTGCACTCTTTAATGAAAAACTATTTGGTAAAAAATTAATTAAAACATTTTGAGATGGAATATAATTTGCAATTAAATTCGTTGATAGTGAAGCAAAAAAAATAAATATTAAAGCAAATACAGTTAAAAAAGTATTATCAAATTTACCAATAATATCAGTTGGATTAGTTAACAATTGTTCTGCTGCAATCATATTTTTGACTAAAATTATATCTGAGCCTAAAACTAATAATACAGAAAATATAGAAAATAATAAAAGATTTAAAATTAAACTTAAATTTCCTTTTTTTAATTCACTTTCATTTTTTACATATCTTGAAAAATCTCCAAAATTTAAAATTACCATTGAAAGATATGCAAACATTGTTCCTATAACGGTTAATAATGGAAGTATATTTGATTTAGAAACTACGTTTTCTACATTTAATACTATTTTAATAGATTTAGATAATTCATTGTAATTTTCTGCAACTATCATTATTAAAAAAATAATTAACCCAAAATAAACAAAAAAGGCTGAAAAATTTATAAATGATTTATTTCGAGAAATTCCTTTGCTAAAAAAAATATATTGTATTGCCAGTGAAAGAATTAAAGCTACATAATCAATTATATTTAAACTCATATAAAAAGTAAAAAATATTTCTTGGTCTAAAATATTCTCATCTATATTAAATATTAAAATTCTTATTAAATAACCAATGGATTTAGATATAAAAAATGTTTGTACACCAAACATGAAAATTCCAACTGCGCCTCTTAATAAAGCAATATACCTTGCTCCATTTATTCCCATTGATGATCTTAAGATTACTGGAAAAGGTAAACCATGTTTTTGTGATGGTTGGCCTATTAAATTACAAAATAAATAAACAAGAATTGATGATACAACACATCCTATTAAAACTATTAAAAAATTTAAATTATAGATTAAATAAATCGATGCAATTAATGAAAAACCCACAATACTTTGAATTCCACTTCCCCAAAAACAAAATAGATCTTTCCATGTCCAGTTTTTTTGCGAAGGGTTGACTGACACAATTTCCCAATTTTTTAACGGAAAATTTTCTTTTTCTTGAATCACTGCTTTATATTAAACTAATATTATTTACTGTCCATACAGGACAGTTGGAAGCCATAAAACAATCTTAGGAAATACAATAATTATTATTAATCCAATTACTTGTAGAACCATAAATTGCATCATTCCTAAATAAATATCTTTTAAATCCCATTCTGGAACGACTCCTTTTAGAAAGTATGCTGATAAGGCAACTGGAGGTGAAAGCCAGGCGGTTTGTAAATTTACTGCAACTAATATAGCAAACCAAGTCAAATTAAACCCTAATGCTTCAATAAGTGGTAATATTATTGGAACTATAATCATTACAATTGGAACCCATTCTAAAGGCCATCCAAGAAGAAATATGACTACCATTACTATAGCTAAGATAAAATATTTATTCATTTCTAAAGATAAAAGAAAATCAGTCAGTACCATTGGTGTACCAAGTCTAGCAAAAACTGCCCCAAAAAAATTTGAAGCCGCGACTAAAACCATTATTAGAGCTGTTATTTCCAATGTTTTTACTAAAGCTTCTTGTAATTTTTTAAGAGTAAGTTTTTTGTATGCTAAAGACAAAAGCAAAGCTCCCATTGCACCACATCCTGCAGCTTCTGTTGGTGTAGCAAAACCAAATAAAATACTTCCAAGGGCAGCAAAAACTAAAGCAGCTGGTGGAACAAGTCCTAAGAAAAATTCTATCCATACTTTACCCATACTTTCTGCTCTCATCTCTACAGGTAGAGGTGGTCCTAACTTTGGATTCATTGCGCATCTAATTGTTGTATAAGCTGCATACAAAGTTGCTAATAATATCCCAGGAAAAATTGCAGCCGCGAATAAATCAATTACAGGTATTTCCATAATTGGTCCCATAACAACTAACATAATACTAGGAGGAATTAATATCCCTAAAGTTCCGCCTGCAGTGATTGTTCCAGCTGCAAGTCTTACATCGTAACCTGATCTATTCATCGATTTTGCAGCCATAATTCCTAAAATTGTTACTGATGCACCAACAATACCTGTTGCAGCAGCAAAAATTACAGAAACAAATAATACTGCATAATATAAAGATCCTTTTACTCTAGCTAACATCAATTGAAATGCAGAAAATAATCTTTCCATCAAACCAGCTTGCTCCATCATGATTCCCATAAATACAAATAGGGGGACGGCGGCTAGAGTTTGTTCTGTCATAACCATTGAGAACTGTAAGGTCATTAGATAAAAAACTAATTTTCCAAAACCTAGATATCCAAATACAAAACCTAAAAAAATTAAAGTAAAAGAAATTGGAAAACCTATAAATATAGAAAAAAGCATCACACCTATTAAAATAAAACCTAAAATGGCTGGATCAATTAAATGTGATATCATTTGCTACCTGGCCATTTACCTTTTGTCATAGCGTAATAACTTTTTAATACTTCTGAAACTCCTTGAATTAATAAGAAAACAATTCCAAACCATAAACAAGATTTGATAGGCCACATATATGGCATCCAAGTTGTGTCCATTCCTCTTTCATTCCTCATAATAGATTCTTGAACAAATCCTGTTGTCATATAAAGAAAAACAATTAAACCTGGGAAATAAAATAGAAGATATAAAATAAAATCGATCTTTCCTTGATTCTTTACTTTAAAATTTCTGTATAAAAAATCTGCTCTAATATGAATACCTTTTGAAAGTGCATATCCTGCGCCAAGCATAAATAATGCACCATATAAAAATCTGCTAATATCGTAAGCCCATATTGTAGGGGCCAAAAATAATTTTCTAGCAAGCACTTCATAAGTCATTGCTAAAATTAATGGAAATAAAATCCAACATACTATGTTGCCTGTCCATTTACTAAATTTGTCAATCCTAACTATTGTCGATGCCATCCACTTTGGCATATCATTGGGCATTTTATCAAAACCAGTTCGTCTTTCGGCAATCATTTCATCTGAAATATCTAGTTTTGTTTTTTCTTCTGACATAAGTATGAGGATAAAGTACAAAGCGGGCAAAAAACCCGCTTTGTATAATTATTTATATTATTACTTCAAAGTCGCTGCGTGAGCCATTCCTAGCTTCGCATTTGACATTTGAGCACCACTCCAGAAAGGAACTGCAATGTCAGCAAATTCTTTCATTGAAGAGTATACTTTATTAAAAAATGCATTTTCTTTTGCATTTTTATTCAAAGTAGCTTTAGCTGCAGCCATATATTCTGTGAAATAATCAGAAGGAGTATCTTCTAATATAACACCGTGCTTAGTAGTTAGTTCTCTTAAAGCTTTACCATTTTCGTAGATTCTGTAACTTAATGATTTAGCTAAAGATGCGTTTGCAGCTACTTCTAAAGATTTTTTTTCATGATCAGTTAAACCATTATAAGTTTTACCTGTCATGTAAAAGTCAGCATTAACAACTACTTGGTGAAGACCTTGTAAGTAGTAGTGCTTAAGAACTTTTTGGAAACCAAATACCATATCCGGCTTTGGACAACACCATTCAGCTGCATCGATAGTTCCAGCTTGTAGTGCGGGAAGAATGTCTCCACCTCCCATAGCAACTGATGCTATACCGATATCTTTATAAGTTTGTCCTGGAATTCCCGGAGGAGTTCTGAACTTGTAAGTTCTGAAGTCATCCATATTTTTGATTTTCTTAGGAAACCAACCTAAAGCCTCAGGTCCAACAGGTTGAAGCATAAATCCTTTTATGTCTCTTCCCATTTCTTTCCAAAGTTGATCATATAGTTCTTTACCACCACCATATTGGAACCATGATAAGAAAGCTAAGTTATCAATACCTACTCCACCACCAGCTACTGGAGATCCAAATAACATAGCAGCAGGATGTTCTCCTGACCAATAGTGTGTCCACGCGAAACCACAGTCAATTAAACCTTTATCAACAGCATCAAGAGTTTCTTTAACACCAACTACTGTTCCTGCAGGCATAATTTCAAATTTTAAAGAACCACCTGTTAGTGTAGTAACAGTATCAGTAAAATCTTTTAACATTACTACTTCATCTGCTTTTGCACTAATAACAGTTTGGCACTTTAAAGTTTTTGCCGCATTAGCATTAGATGTAAATCCAATAATCATAAAAGCAGCAAATAAAAGTGAAATGATTTTTTTCATTTTTTTCCTTTTTGTTAGTTTGTTAAATTTAACGTGCGCATCAAAGCAGAAAATGTAACTTGATACAAGTGACAATTGACTAATATGAGTGTAAAAAACATTAAATAACAATTAATAAAAAAAAGTATTCAACTATAAATGGAAAATTTTGATTATATAATAATTGGAGCTGGTTCAGCAGGATGTGTATTGGCAAATAGACTTTCTGCAAATCCAAAAAATAAAGTTTTATTATTAGAAGCTGGTGGCAAAGATAATTATCCATGGATACATATTCCTGTTGGATATTATAAAACTATGCACAATCCAAAAGTAGATTGGTGTTTCAATACTGAAAAAGACGAAACAATGAATAATAGATCAATAAGATATCCTCGTGGAAAAACTTTAGGTGGCAGTTCATCAATTAATGGTCTTTTGTGGATAAGAGGTCAAAGTAATGATTATGATAATTGGCGTCAACAAGGAAATACTGGGTGGAGTTGGGACGATGTTCTGCCTTACTTTTTAAAATCAGAAAATAATGAAATAGGAGAAAATAAATATCATAATGATAAAGGGCCAATTATGGTTTCAAATAAAAAGATAAAGTTAAAAATGCTAGATGAATTTTTAAATGCTGCCGAAGAGCACGGGATTCCAAAAGTAAATGATTTCAATACTGGTGATAATTTTGGAGTTGGTTATTTTCAATTTACAACTAGTCATGGAAATAAAGGATTAAAATTGAGATGTAGTGCAGCAAAAGGTTATTTAAATCCTATAAAAAAAAGATCAAATTTAAAAATTATTGTAAATGCGCATGTTAAAAAAATTAATTTTAAAAACACAAAAGCTTTTAGCGTAAGCTATTATAGAGGAAATGAATCATTTGAAGTCAAAGTTAACAAAGAGATAATAGTTTCAGCAGGTTCGATTGGATCTCCTCATATTTTACAAGTATCAGGCATTGGTAGTAATGATAATTTAAATAAAAACGGTATTAAAACTATTAAAGAATTAAAAGGTGTAGGTAAAAATTTACAAGATCATCTGATGTTTAGGCCAGTTTATAAGGTTAAAAATCTTAAATCACTTAATAAAAAAATTAATAGTTTTTTTGGAAATTTATTAATTGGTTTAGAATATATTTTAAATCAAAGTGGCCCTATGACTATGGGAGCAAGTCAGGTCTGTGGTTTTGCAAAAAGTGATTCTTCTAGGGCTACTCCAAATTTACAGTTTCATGTTCAGCCAATAAGCACGGATGTTCTAGGTGCAACTAAATTACATGATTTCGATGGGATCACACCAACTGTAGCAAATATAAGACCAACAAGTAGAGGTGAGATTAATATAGTTAGTAATGATAGCCGTGTATATCCAAAAATAAAAATGAATTATCTATCAACAGATGATGACAGGTATGTTGCGGCACAAGGATTAAAACTTGTAAGAAAGATAATGCTTGAAACTGAAACTTTTAAAAAATATGAACCTGAAGAGTATAGGCCTGGGATAAGTATTCAGGATGACGAAGAACTAGTAAAAGCTGGTAGTGAATATGCGCAGACAATTTTTCATCCTGTGGGCACCTGTAAAATGGGAAATGATGAAAATTCCGTTGTAAATGAGAGATTATGTGTTCATGGAATAGAAGGTCTTAGAGTTGTTGATGCATCAATTATGCCAAATATAACATCTGGAAACACAAATGCTCCAACTATAATGATTGCAGAAAAAGCTTCTGACATGATATTAGAAGATAGTAAATTATGACTGAACAAGTAATTATTTTTTTTCAAATAGTATTTATTGATTTAGTTTTAGCAGGAGATAATGCAATTATTATAGGAATGGTTGCATCGCAATTTCCTGTGGAACAAAGAAAAAAAATTATTATTTTTGGTATCGGAGCAGCAGTTGTTTTAAGAATTTTATTTACATTAATTACCGCTTACCTACTTCAAATTACAGGATTAAGATTAATTGGTGGAATATTACTTTTATATATTTGCTATAAATTATATGTCGATGTCATAAAAAATAACTCAGAAGAAAAAAAAGATTTAAAAGTAGATAATTCTAGTTTTATCAAAGCTATCACTACAGTAATTATTGCTGATGTTACAATGAGTCTTGATAACGTTCTGGGGGTTGCGGGTGCAGCTAAGGACCATTATTATTTATTGATCTTTGGACTAGTGTTATCGATAGCTTTAATGGCAACTGCAGCTACTTTAATATCAAAATGGATTAAAACACACAAATGGATTGGTTGGGTTGGATTAATTGCAATATTAATTGTTGCTATTGATTTGATTTATACAGATATAAAGCTATTCATATAGAATGTATTTAAAAAACTATAATTTAAAAAATAAAACAGCAGTAGTAACCGGTGCTGGCAAAGGATTAGGGAAAGCATGCGCAATAGCATTAGCAGAAGCTGGTGCAAATCTAATTATAATTAGCAGAACAAATAAAGATCTGACTCAAGTTTCTAAAATAATAAAAAAACTTAAAGTTAAGTGCAAATCATATGTTTGTGACATAACTAACTATGAAGAAATAAAAGAAATTATTAATAAACAAAGTAAAATTGATGTTTTAGTAAATAACGCTGGAACTAATATTCCTGAACTTTTTACAAAAGTAAAAAGAGAAAATATGGAACATATGGTAAAGATAAATAACATAGCAGCCTTTAATTTGGCTCAACTTTGTGCAAATAAAATGATTAAAGCAAGAAATAGAAAAAAAATTGGAGGATCAATCGTAAATATGTCTTCTCAAATGGGACATGTCAGTGGTCCTAAAAGAACAGTTTATAGTATGAATAAATTTGGAATTGAAGGTTTAACAAAAGGAATGGCTTTAGAACTTGCAAAATTTAATATAAGAGTAAATTCGATAGCTCCTACTTTTGTTGTAACTCCAATGACAAGCAAGTTTTTAAAGGACAAAAAATTCAAAAAAGATATGTTAAACAGTATTCCTTTAGGAAGATTTGCAGAAATGTCAGAGATTTCTTCTGCTGTTGTTTTTTTAGCATCAGATGCTGCTTCTATGATTACTGGAACTTCATTACTTGTCGATGGCGGATGGACTGCAAGATAATAAAATTCTCAATAATATTTTTACTATTTTCCTTTAATACGTTTGCAGCTGCACCATCATTTAATCCAGATGCATTTCCAGCTGTAACAGTTCCTCCATCTTTAAATACAGTTTTTAAACTAGAAAGTTTTTCTATATTTGTATCTTTTCTCGGATATTCATCTTTTTCTAAAATTAATTTTCCATTAATCTTTATTGGTATTACTTCATCTTTAAATTTATTTGTATCGATTGCATTAATTGCTTTTTTTTGAGAATTAAGTGCAAATTTATCTTGGTCAGCTCTTGTTATTTGATATTTTTCAGCAATATTCTCTGCTGTGACTCCCATATGATAATGGTTGTAAGAGTCTATTAACCCATCAACCATCATTGAATTTTGTAATTTTTTTTTATCTATCTCCTCATCCTTTTTTAAATTTATATAATAAGGAGAATTAGACATACTCTCTTGTCCTCCTGCTATAATTATATTTCCATCGTCTAGTTTTAGAGAATTAAAGCCCAGTGAAATTGCTGAAAGACCTGATCCACAAACTTGATTAATAGTTGTTGCTGTTTTTTCTTTATTAATTCCAGCATTCATTGCAGCTTGTCTTGCTGGATTTTGTCCTGATCCGGTTTGTAACACTTGTCCCATATACACCATATCTACATCATCGCCATTTAATTCTGAATTCTTCATACAGCTTTTAATTATTTCTGTTCCAAGTTCAGTTGCCTTAACAGCCGAAAGACTTCCCATATATGAGCCTATTGGTGTTCTAAATGCAGATGTAATAACTATATCTTTATCTTCCATTATTTTTAAAATATTTTAGTTTAGATTAAATAATATAGATATAATAAATAAGTTCAAATATGAAAAATAAAATTTTTACAACAGTTTTACTTATTCTTGCAGTTATTGTTTTATATTTAGTAAATTTAAAATATAAACAGCATAATTTAAACAAGGTAATAGAAGCTTGTGTAGTAGCAAAAAAAAAAACTTCAAAAGATTTCAATCTTGATGAGGCAAAAAGCTATTGTGAAAATGAAATTAAAAGGAGAATGGATAAGTAAAAACTACAGTATAACTAAGTCTAATTTTTGCTTTCCTAACCTTTCGTTACCATTCTCCGTTACGAGATAAGTTTCTCCTAAATTCATAGCTAATTCATTTTCAGAATCCATTAGAATCATGTGCATGAAAAATATATTTCCAGGCTCGACAATATATGGGTTGCCTGTATATAACATGGGAACATCCATCCAATTCGGAGAAAACGTAGTTCCAAGAGAATAACCACAAGCATTCATTCTTGCTTTATTATAACCAAGTTCATCAAAAGTTTTTGCATGAATATCAAAAACTTCACCAATTTTATTTCCAGGAATTAATTTACTTTCGCAATTTTTTAAAGCTTGAACACATGCTTCGTGCATTTTTATATGTTTAGGATCTGCATTTCCAATTGGTATTGTTCTAAACATTGCTGAGTGATAATGTCTAAAAGTGCCAGCCCACTCTATAGTTAATTGATCTGGATTTTTAAGAATTTGTTTTTCAGCTTGATATCGACAAAGTAAAGCATTCTTTCCTGAGCCAATTATAAATTCGTTAGCAGGATAATCGCCACCACCTTCAAATATAACTTTATTCATTTCAGCTAGTATTTTAGACTCACTTACACCAGCTTTTGCATGTCTCCAAACCTCATCTAAAGCTTTGTCAGCAAGTTCTGCAGCTTTTCTTACATAAACAATTTCTTCTTTCGATTTAACAACTCTTAATTTTGTAATTAAATCTGATTTATCTTCAATAATACAATAATTTTCTAAAGACTTATTTAATCTCAATGCGTTTCGTCCAGTTAATCCATAAGCTTCATACTCTATGCCCAATTTTTTACCTTTAAGATCTAGTTCATTTAAAATAATTTTAAGATCACTAGTTGGATTTGCTCCATCTTTATCCATCCAAATTCTTATATCTTCTATATTAGATGTATTTTGTGCTTGTCTTAAGTCTGGTGCTCTAGTTAATAAAATAATATTTCCTTTTCGATCTAAAACTAAAGTTTGAAAAAAAACATAACCAAAAGTATCGTAACCAGTTAACCAATACATTGACTCTTGTCGAAACATTAAAAGAGCATCAATGTTCTCTTTTTTCATTGTATCAATAACTTTTGATTTTCTATTTAAAAATTCTTGAGCTGAAAAATGAAGACCCATTAATTTAAAACTGTCATAGGATCAAGCCTAGTTTGAAACCAATTAATTCTAAAATCTAAATGAGGACCAGTGGATCTTCCTGTTGATCCAACGGTTCCAATAATATCTCCTTGGTTAATTTTATCTCCAACTTGAACAAATATTTTTTCTAAATGAGAATAAATTGTTGAAATTCCATGACCATGATCCATTATAATGGTTCCACCTGTATAGTATAAATCATCTTCAGCCATAGTAACAATTCCTTCCGCAGAAGATTTAATTTTAGTACCTTTTTTTGCAGCAATATCTATTCCATAATGTGGCCATTTAGGTTTTCCATTTAATATTCTTTGACTTCCGTAAACACCTGAAATTATACCTTCTACTGGCATAATAAATTTATTTTTAAAGAAATCTAATTCAGAA
>CACGVK010000014.1:0-22617 GCA_902576565.1 uncultured Pelagibacteraceae bacterium
GGAGGTTTTGCATCAAACGAACTCGCAAGTAGAATAGATGATAGTAAAGCTAAAATTTTGATTACTGCATCTTGCGGTTTTGAACCTGGTCGAACTGTTGAGTACCGTCCTCTTGTAGATGGTGCATTAAAACTTGCAAAACACAAAGTGGAAAAAGTTATTTTATATCAAAGAAAGGGTCATGAAGTAAAACTAAATTCTCCATTAGAAATTAACTGGGAAGAATCATTAGCTAATGCAAAAGATGTTGATTGTGTAGAAATGGGTTCAAATGAATATGCTTATATACTTTACACATCTGGAACAACCGGAGTTCCAAAAGGAATTGTAAGAGATATTGGTGGTCATATAGTTGCTCTTAAATGGACAATGAAAAATATCTATAATATCGATGAAGATGATATATGGTGGTCTGCTAGTGATATTGGTTGGATAGTTGGTCATTCCTATATTGTCTATGCACCATTATTCAAAGGGTGTACAACTATACTTTTTGAAGGAAAACCAGTTGGTACTCCAGACGCTGGCGCTTTTTGGAAAATTATTTCTGATTATAAAGTTAAATCCCTGTTTACAGCACCAACAGCTTTTAGAGCAATTAAAAAAGAGGATCCGGATGGTAAATTCTTTTCCAAATACGATTTGAGTTCATTTCAATCACTTTTTCTTGCTGGAGAAAGAGCGGATCCAGATACTATTAAGTGGGCGGAAAATTTATTAAATGTTCCAGTAATTGATCATTGGTGGCAAACAGAAACTAGTTGGGCGATAAGCTCGAATTGTACAGGTATAGAGATGCAAAAAACTAAATATGGCTCAGCATGTAGGGCTGTTCCTGGTTATGATGTTAAAATAATTAAACCAGATCAAACTCTAGCAAAAGAAAATGAGATGGGAGATATAGTAGTCAAACTCCCTCTTCCTCCAGGAACATTTCCAACACTGTGGAACGCAGATAAAAGATATGAAGAAAACTATATGACAAATTACAAAGGTTATTATCAAACTTATGATGCAGGTCATATAGATGAGGATGGTTATATTTGGATAATGTCTAGAACCGACGACATTATTAATGTAGCAGGTCATAGACTTTCAACAGGAGCTATTGAAGAAGTACTTTCAGAACATCAATCTGTTGCTGAATGTGCGGTGTTAGGTATTTCAGATAAATTAAAGGGACAACTACCTATAGGATTAGTTGTTTTAAAAGCCGGAGTTAAAAAAGATGAAGATACTATTTCAAAAGAATGTATTCAAATGGTAAGAGATAAAATTGGACCAGTTGCAGCATTTAAAGTTGTAATAGTTATCAAGCGGTTACCCAAAACTAGATCAGGAAAAATATTAAGGGGAACAATAAGAAAAATAGCAGATAAAGAGGAATATAAAATGCCTGCAACTATTGATGATCCAGCTA
Source organism: uncultured Pelagibacteraceae bacterium (assembly GCA_902576565.1). Classification (GTDB taxonomy): domain Bacteria; phylum Pseudomonadota; class Alphaproteobacteria; order Pelagibacterales; family Pelagibacteraceae; genus Pelagibacter. The sequence goes on from CACGVK010000014.1 coordinate 1,421, forward strand.
TTTTAGATGAAATAAAAGAAGACTTAATTAAAAACAATATTCTTAAGCAATGACTAAAACTTATTTATTTTTATTTGGTGCAGTTATATGTGAAGTAGCTGGAACTATGCTATTACCTGTAACTCAAAATTTTAGTAAATTACTCCCATCTTCAATTCTAGCAATTTGTTATATGTCTGCATTCTATTTACTTACATTTGTTGTTAACAAAATTCCTATTGCAATTGTTTATGCTACTTGGAGTGGACTAGGAATTTTTTCAATAGCAATCTTGGGTTATATTTTTTATAAGCAAACTTTAAATTGGCAAACAATTTTAGGTCTTTTTATAATTATAGTAGGAATCATTCTTGTAAATACATATACGGGAAAAAGTATTTAAAAATTAATTAAATAAAAGAGGTTTTCCTTCAGCATTACCTAAAATCTCTCCACCCTTCATTTTAATTTTTCCGTCAATTATAGTTGCTACTGGTGTTCCTTTAAACTCATTTCCATTGAAGGGTGACCATCCACATTTGCTTTCAATATTTTCATTTTTTATTACAATTTTTTTATTCATATCCACAATTGTAAAATCAGCATCATAACCTTCTTTAATAAATCCTTTATTCATTATTCCAAAAATTTTAATTGGATTTTCACATACAAAATTTATCAATTGAGTAAGAGATAATTTCCCATTGTTAACATGGTTTAACATCACTGGCATAAGTGTTTGAACACCTGGCATGCCCGATGGTGAATTAGGATATTCTTTTTCTTTATTAACTTTTAAATGTGGAGCATGGTCTGATCCAATAGTATCATTTAAATTATTCTTTACTGCATACCACAATCGATCGTAATGAGATTTATCTCTTATGGGAGGATTCATTTGTGCGTATGTTCCAAGCTTATCGTAACAATCAGGTGCATAGATTGTTAAATGTTGGGGAGTAATTTCAAAAGTAATATTTTCTTTATGTTGGGATAAAAAATCTATCTCCTGTTTTGTAGTAATATGAAGAACATGGGCTTTCTTATTATGTCTTTCAGCAATTCTAACAATTCTTCTTGTGGATGACATTGCACATTCTTCACTTCTCCAAACTGGATGTGAGTGGACATCTCCATTTTTTATTAATTTTTTATTTTTATTTAAGATTTCTTCATCCTCTGAATGAACGGCTACAACTTTAGAACTATTTTGAAATACTTTATCAATATCTTTTTCATCTGCCACTAAAAGGTTGCCTGTTGAAGAACCCGCAAATAGTTTAATACCACAACATCCTTTTAAATCTTTTAGTTCTGCCAATTGGCCTACGTTATCAGCTGTTGCGCCAAAATAGAAAGCGTAATTGCAGTACATTCTATTTTTTGCAAGATCTAATTTTCTCTGAAATTCTTTTATATTTGAAGTTGGTGGATTTGTATTTGGCATTTCAAATACTGCGGTGATCCCTCCAGCCACTGCAGCTCTGCTGCCTGAATGAAGATCTTCTGTATCTGTTGAGCCGGGTTCTCGAAAATGAGTTTGTGTATCTATGCAACCAGGTAAAACTATTTGACCTTTTGCATTATAAACTTCTCTTGCTTCTTCTGAAACTTTGCCAATTTTTAATATTTTACCCTCTTTAACAGCAATATCTTTATCCTCTAACTTTCCATTAATATAACATTGTCCATTTTTGATTATTAGGTCTAACATTTTGTAGAAAAGTTATTATATTATAATTATTCTGAATTCAATTATGAATAAAAATAATGTTTATATTTTAGAAGATAGGAGCATTCTTTATGTTAATGGAGAAAATGTTTCAGAGTTTTTACAAAATCTTATTTCTAATGACATATTTAAAGTTACTGAAACAAATAGTTGTTTTGCTTCACTATTAACACCTCAAGGAAAGTACTTGTATGATTTTATAATTATAAAACATAAAAGTGGATATTTTTTAGATTGTGAAAAAAAAAATATTGAGGGATTGCTTGAGCAATTAAATCTTTATAAACTTAGATCTAAAGTTGAAATTTTAAATTTAAGCAATGAATTTGTTGTAGCGTCTATTTCAAAAGAAAAGTTTTTAGAATTAAGTGGATCTAAGGATAAAGCAGGTCATACGGTTAATTTCAATCACGATCCAATTTTTTTAGATCCTAGGACTTCAGAATTGGGAGCTAGATTAATAATTAATCTTGAAAAGTTATATTTATCACTTAAAAAATTAAAACTGAAATCATCAAACATAGATGAATATTATCAACATAGTCATAATTTAGGAATACCCCCAAAAGAAACTCAACAACTTCAAAATAAGATTTTTGGAATTGAATGTAATTTTGATAAATTAAATGGAATAGACTTTAAAAAAGGTTGTTACGTAGGCCAAGAAAATACTGCTCGAATAAATTTAAAAGACAAATTAAATAAAAGATTATTTGCTATAAATGTAGTTGAAGGAACTTTTAACGATGGAGACACTATAACATTTGAAAAAAAAGAAATTGGAAAAATTGTTATTAATAATAAATTTTCTTATGCTATTTTAAAATATAAAGAAAAAATTTTTAATTATGACTCTGAATTTGTTTGCGGTAACGCAAAAATAAAAATAATAAAACCAATTTGGCTTTAATATTATTTAATAAATTTTGATAAATTGGGTTTAAAATAGTTTGGGCCTTTCATTACTTTTCCAGCATCATTATATATAGGTTTTCCATCTTCTCCTAACTTGCTCATATTTGAATTTTGAACCTCATCAAAACATTTATCTAAATCAACTCCAAAAGCATGTCCTGCGCCATAGGTTACATATAAAATATCAGTTAAAGCATCTATAGTTTCTTTAAGATCGTTATTTTTAATTGCCTCTTTTAACTCCTCCAATTCTTCACTTATTAAATTAATTCTTAAGCTATTTATTTTTTCAGAACTTAAACTTGGCTTTGTTTTTACTTCTTGCCCGAAAGTTTTCATGAATAATCCAACTTTTTGAAAATTTGTCATAATGCTCCTATATGATTCTTAATCAAAGTATTGTATAAGATTTATTAGATTGTATCCAAATTAAAATTATGAAATTTAGAAAAGAATTTGATAGCATTGGTTCTATTAATGTCCCTGCTGATAAATATTGGGGCGCATCTACCCAAAGATCAAAAAAATATTTTGACATTGGAGATTTTTTAGTAAGGCCAGTATTAATTAAATCAATTGCAATAATTAAAAAAGCAGCAGCAATAACAAACTATAAAAATAGAGACTTAGATAAAAAAATATCTAGTGCAATTGTTAAAGCATCCAATGAAGTTATTATTGGAAAGCTTAAAGATAATTTTCCTTTAAAAGTATGGCAAACTGGTTCTGGAACTCAGACAAACATGAATGTTAATGAAGTAATTTCAAATAGAGCTATTGAAATTTTAGGTGGAAAAAAAGGAACTAAGAAACCAGTTCATCCTAATGATCATGTAAATAAAAGTCAGTCTACCAATGATGTTTTTCCAACTGCTATGCATATAGCAATTGCTTTAAAAACAAAAGAAACACTAGTTCCTTCGTTAACTCTGCTAAATAACGAATTAAAAAAAAAAGTACGAAAATTTAAAAGTATTGTAAAAATAGGTAGAACCCACTTACAAGATGCTACTCCACTATCATTAGGCCAGGAATTTTCAGGATATCAATCTCAATTAGAAAAATGCATTGAAAGAATTAATAATGCATTAAATGAAATATATTTTCTTGCACAAGGTGGGACAGCTGTAGGAACAGGAATAAATACTAAAAAAAACTTTGATAAAAAAATCGTAAATGAAATCAGAAAAATTTCAAAATTACCATTTAAACCTGCAAAAAATAAATTTGCTGCTCTTGCGGCTCATGATGCAATAGTAAATTTTTCAGGAACTCTAAATACTACAGCAGTTTGCTTAATGAAAATAGCAAATGATATTAGGTTCTTGGGATCTGGACCTAGGGCTGGATATGGAGAATTAATTTTACCTGAAAATGAACCTGGTTCTTCAATAATGCCTGGAAAAGTTAACCCTACACAATGTGAAGCTGTTACTATGGTGTGCGTTAAAGTGATTGGAAACCATAATGGAATTACTATGGCTGGGTCTCACGGACATTTTGAATTAAATGTATTTAAACCTTTAATAATACATAACATACTTCAATCAATTCATATTTTGTCAGACAGCACAAGTAGTTTTGCTAAATATTGTATAAAAGGATTAAAAGCAGACAAAAAAAAAATTAAAGAACATTTAGATAATTCTTTAATGCTTGTAACTGCTTTATCTCCTAAAATTGGATATGATAATGCTGCGAAAATCGCAAAAAGGGCATTAAAAAATAAAACAACATTAAAACACGAAGCTTTAAAATCTGGATTAATAGATGAAAAAAATTATAATAAAATTGTTAATCCAAAAAAAATGATTTTTCCGAGTTAATCAGATTTAAATGAATCTCTAATTATTTTTGTTAGTTGTTGTATATTGCTTACTTCATAATTTGAAAGATTTTCTACAACAAAATTTTCATCAGCAGCATCCTTTTTTGTATTAATATTAAAATTAAACAAATAAAAAGTTCCATCATCAATATTTGTCTCAATTTCGAAATAAATTTTATCTATATTTATTCTATTTTCTTTTGGAATCTGAAATCGTCTATAAAATTGTTTTTGATCAGAAATTATTAGTTCAGCGTTAGTCTTAATATTAAGCTTATCTATTCTTTCTATATATTCAAAGTTTGAAAATTTAATTTTACCTATTTTTTTTAAATTTACTGATGAATTTAATATATTTATCTTTCCCTCTTCAGTTAAAAATTCAAAATTTATTTTTTCTAGTAACTTATTATTTTTATTGTTAATTCTTAAATTAAATTTTCCATTTAAATTTTCATGCACTGAATTTTTAATCGAATATAGATAAGAGAAAATATTTTGAATTAATGATATTGCATCATACTTTTTTAAAACTAAATTTATATCAAAGTAAAAAGGATTAAGCTCCATTTCACCATATAGATCTGTTTTTATTATAGTATTAAATTTTTCAGTCTCAAACTTTAATAAATTATTCTGTTTAGAAAAAGTTATATTTAATTTATTATCTAAAAAATTTATCTTGGATTTTCCACTAATTTTATTTTCTTCTTTTTTTTCAAAATGGTTTAAAATATTAATATTTGGATTTTTAAATTTAATTGTACTTTCAACAACATTTGGTTTTTGGTAATTTTTATTCCAATTAAAATTATAATTTATATCGAATAATTTTCCTTTTATTTTAAATTTTTTTTCTTTATTTTGAAGATCAATATAATATTTTAAATTTTTTATAGGCGAGATGGTAGAAACTTCATTTTTTTTATTTACATAAAAAAAATTACTATTTTTTATTTCTATTGGTTTATTTATATTTTTATGAAGATGATTATTAAATATAAAAAAATCATTATCTTTAAAATAAAAATTTGTTTTATTTAGTAATATTTTTTTTATCTTAATATTTTGATTATTATAAAGTTCAAATAAAGATAAAAATATTTTAACATCATTCAGATCTGCTATTTTTGAATTTCGATCTTTTGATAAACTTAATTCACTCGTTTTAATGATTATATGTGGAGCAGGTATAAAGCGATATTTAACCTCTGATATATTGTTTATATAAAATTTAAAGTCTTGAGATATTTTATTTTCTATTTCAGTTATTTTTTTTTCATAATTAAATAATCCTGGGATTGAAAGTAATAAAAAAACTGAAAAAATTATTGCATATGCGGCAAAAATAATTTGAAAATTAGTTAATTTTATTTCTTTTATCGTATTTAAAAGTAAAATAAGTCTTTGATATACAAAAAGTTTTTTTAGATTTTTGATATATTTTTTCATGAAATTTAATAAAGACTTATACTATAAATTTATAAATGTTGAATTTGGAATATTTAAATGATCTTAATGAGGCACAAAATGAAGCTGTTTCATATATAGATGGACCTCTTCTAATAGTAGCTGGTGCTGGTTCTGGAAAAACAAAGGTTTTAACTTCAAGAATTGCTCATATGATAAAGCAAAAAAAGGCTTTCCCAAATCAAATTTTAGCCGTGACATTTACAAATAAAGCTGCAAGGGAAATGCAAAATAGAGTTAGCAAAATACTGGGTAAAGAAGCTACTGGATTATCGTGGCTTGGAACTTTTCATTCAATAAGTGCTAAAATTTTACGTAAACACGCTCAGGCAGTTGGTTTAAAATCAAACTTTTCAATCATTGACCAAGATGATCAGCTGAGGTTAATAAAAAATATTTCTAAAGCTGAAAATATAGACATAAAAAAAATTTCTCCGAATGTGATTTTATCAACGATAGATAGGTGGAAAAACAAAGGATGGTATCCTGATGACGTTATTCTTAATAAAAAAGACCTTTTAGAAAAAAATTTTTTAGAAATTTATAAAATTTACCAAAATAAGTTGATTGATTTAAATTCAACTGATTTTGGAGATTTAATATTACACTGTGTTAAAATTTTTGAGAGAAATAAAGATATTAAAGAAATATATTCAAAAAATTTTAAATATATTCTTGTTGATGAATATCAAGATACCAATCATATCCAAAGTAAATGGCTTCTTAGTCTTGCAAAATATCATAATAATATTAGCTGTGTTGGCGATGATGATCAATCAATTTACAGTTGGAGAGGTGCTGAAATAAAGAATTTTTTAGAATTTGATAAGATATATGAAAATACTAAAATTATTAGATTAGAAAAAAATTATAGATCTACACAAAATATATTATCCGTTGCTTCCAAATTAATTGAGAATAATCAAAATAGAGTAGGAAAAAAATTATTTACTAATGGAGAGAGTGGAGATCTAGTATCTTTAAATTGCTACAGAAGTGTTAAAGATGAAGCTATAGATATCTCTGATAAGATTGAAAAATATAAAAAAGACTTTTCTTTAAATAATATGGCAATCTTAGTAAGAGCTATTTTTCAAACAAGAGAATTTGAAGAACGTTTTTTAAAAATTGGACTTCCTTATAGAATAATTGGTGGAATTAAATTTTATGAAAGAGCTGAAATAAAAGATTGTATCGCTTATTTAAAAATAGTCCATCAAGATCAGGATGATCTTTCTTTTGAGAGAATTATTAATGTTCCAAAAAGATCTATAGGGGAAACATCTTTAAAACACATTAATGAATTTGCAAAAAAAAATAAAATAACTTTAGAGGATGCAGCTAAAAAATTAATAGAAAAAAATGAAATTAAACCTAAAACTAAATTAGGATTAATAACATTGTTAAATCAAATTGAAAAATGGAGAAATGATTTTGTAAATAAAAAAATAGGTCATATAAAATTACTTCAAATAATTTTGGATGAGTCAGGCTATAGTCAAATGTTAAAAAATAAAAAAGATTTAGAAAATGAAAACAGAATAGAAAATATAAAAGAATTATTAAGTGCAATGAAAGAATTTGATAATTTAGAAAGTTTTTTAGAACATGTTTCTCTGGCAACCTCAATTGATAAAAATTGGGAAGGAGATAAAATTAATTTAATGAGTATGCATGCTTCTAAAGGTTTGGAATTTGATGTGGTTTTTCTTCCAGGATGGGAAGAAGGACTTTTTCCTCATCAAAAATCCATAGAAGAAAAAGGTGAAAAAGGATTGGAAGAGGAAAGAAGATTGGCTTATGTTGGAATTACAAGAGCCAAAAAAATTGCAAATATATCATTTTCTATGAATAGATTTTATCAAGGCGATTGGATTGACTGTTTGGCTTCAAGATTTATTGATGAATTACCTGAAGAAAACCTCAAAAAAAATAATCATATAAATCATGATCAAATAGATGATTTTGAGTTTAATCAAGATGTTGAATTTGATGGTGAAATACAAAGTCCTGGTTGGAAAAGATACCAAAAAAAATTAAAATCAAATTGATGAATCATACTTTAAAGAAATTAAAAAATTTAATTTTAACTCATAGCTTGGATGGGTATATTATTCCTAAAAATGATGAATTTTTCTCAGAATACGCTAGTCCAGATAGACTAAAAAAAGTTACAAATTTTAGTGGATCTGCAGGATTGGCAATAATTTTGATACATAAAAATTTACTTTTTGTGGACGGCAGATATACAGTCCAAGCTAAAAAACAATCTGGAAAAAATTTCTCAATATTTCAAATACCCAATTCTAATCCGAGAGAGGTATTAAAAAAATTCAACAAAAAATTAAACTTAGGTTTTGATCCAAAATTATTCACAAATCTTTCTTTGCTTAGATATTTTGGAAATGATTCAAATTTAATACCAATTCATACAAATTTAATAGATCAAATTAATCCTATAAAAAAAAAGAAACTCAAAGATAATTATTTTTATGCACTGACTAAAGAAATTGTTGGTGAAAATACAAACTCTAAAATTAAAAGATTAATTAAAGAATTAAAAAAAAATAACATAGATAATATATTTATATCAGCTCCTGAGAATGTTGCTTGGCTATTAAATTTAAGAGGAAACGATAATCCCTACAGTCCAATTCCAAATTCAAACTTAATAATAAGTAAAAATAATGATTTATTTTTATTTTCTAAAAAAAGAAAAGTTAATAAAATTAAGTACTTAGATATTTATAAAAATTTAAAATTCTATCAATTTAAAGATTTTTTTAAAATTATTAAAAACTTACCAGGTAAAAGCTTTTGTGTAGACCATTTAACATGTTCAGTATTTCATCAATCTTTAATAAATTCAAAATTTAATTTTAAATCTTTTATCGACCCCTGTTATATAATGAAATCAATTAAAAATAGTACAGAAATAAAAAATACGATTAAAGCTCACGAACATGATGGAGCAGCTTTAACAAAATTTTTATATTGGATCAAAAATAATAACAAAAAAATTATAACTGAATTATATGCTGAAAAAAAATTAGAAAAATTTAGAAAAAAAAATAAGAGTTATATTTCACCAAGTTTTAATACAATTGCTGGCGCGGGCCCAAATAGTGCAATTATTCATTATAAGGCTAATAAAAAAACAAATCGTAAAATTTTCAAAAATGATATTTTTCTTTGTGACTCAGGTGGCCAATATAAATATGGAACAACGGATGTTACTAGAACACTATGTTTTAATAAACCATCAAAAAAAATTAAGGATCGATTTACTAGAGTTCTTAAAGGACATATTGCTGTAATCAATACAAATTTAAATAAAGTTAATACAGGAAAAAAGATTGATATTAAGGCAAGAAAGTATTTGAAAAAAATAAATTTAGATTATTCTCATGGAACTGGACATGGCGTTGGTTATTATTTAAATGTTCATGAAGGTCCTCAATCAATTTCTAAGTTTAATAATATACCACTCAAACCTGGAATGATACTAAGTAACGAACCTGGATATTATGAAGAAAATAAATTTGGTATTAGGATAGAAAATTTAATTTATGTAAAAAAAATAAAAAAAAATATATTTTTTGAAAATTTAACATACGCACCAATTGATGTTGATTTAATCGACTTTAAACTTTTAGATAAAAAAGAAAAAAAATATTTAAGTAATTACCATTTAAACACTTATAATAAATTAGCAAAATATCTTAATCTAAAAGAAAGAAAGTGGCTATTAAATCTAATTTAATAATTTTTGCCATTTATCTTGATCAATAACTTCTATTTTTAATTCCTTTGCTTTTTTAACTTTTTTTGATGTTGGATTTTGACCAACAATTAAATAATTTAGCTTTTTACTGACGTTACTCACAAATCTACCAGCATTTTTTTCAATTAATGATTTTGCTTCCGCTCGACTTATGCCGTCAAGTTTTCCAGTTATCATAAATGTTTTATTTTGAAATTTACCTTTTTTAAAATTTTGTTGGTTTGAAACATCTAAATATTCGTTTAACTTATTTACTACCTGATTATTAGTTCTATCAGCAAAAAATCTTTTTAATGAACTTACCTGTGTTTCCCCCATTCCATCAATATTAAGTAAATTGTTAAAATTAAATCCCTTGTTTATTTCCACAAAATTTTTCACTGATTTAAAATATTTAGATAATAATTTTGCATTTTCTTGTCCAATATGTCTTATTCCCAAAGAAAATATAAATTTATCCATACTTATCTTTTTTGCATTCTCGATTGCAAATTTAAGATTAGCAACTGAAAGTTTTCCCCAACCATCTAAAGATTCTATTTTGTCATAATCTAAGCTGAATATATCCTGAGGAAGTTTTATCAATTTTAATTCCCATAATTTTTCAACTACTTTTTTACCTAAGCCTTCAATATTTAGTGCATCTTTCGAGACAAAATGTTTAATTTTTTCAATGGCAATTTTTTCACATTTGAAGCCTTCGCTTGGACACCTTTTTACAGCATCATATTTCTTTGTGATAAGATTAAATTCTTTTACTATTTTTAAACCACATGAAGGACATTTTTCTGGAAACTTATATTTTTTTGTATTTTTAGTTCTTTTAGAAAGATCAACTGAAAGAACATGTGGTATAACATCTCCTGCTCTTTCAACTTTAACAGTATCACCTACTCTTATATCTTTTCTAATTATTTCATCTTCGTTATGTAATGTTGCGTTAGAAACTAAAACACCTCCAATATTTACAGGTTTGATTTTTGCTACTGGTGTTAATGCACCTGTTCTTCCAACTTGTACATCAATATCTAAAATTTCAGAATATGAACTGTCTGCCGAAAATTTATGTGCAATTGCCCACCTAGGTGCATTTGCTACAAATCCAAGTCTTTCTTGCAACTTAAAATCATTTACTTTATAAACTAAACCATCCACATCATAATCTAAATCATGTCTTATTTTTTCAAATTCTATATGATTTTTTTGTAAATTATTAGTTCCTTCTATAATTCTATTAAATCTACTTGTTTTAAAACCCCATTCTTTTAAAAATTCAAGAAATTCAGATTGTTTATTAATTTTAAAATTTTTAATATAACCAAAAGTATAAGCTATAAACTTAAGAGGAATTTTTTTTGTTTCACTTGGATTTTTTTGTCTTAGAGATCCAGATGCTGCATTTCGAGGATTCGCAAAATTCTCTTTTATTTTTTGAAAATCATTATTTTCTATAAAAACTTCTCCTCTTATATCAATATCCTCTGGGAAATTCTTACCTCTAAGTTTGCTAGGAATATCTAAAATTGTTTTTAAATTTTCTGTAATTAATTCACCCTCATATCCATTGCCTCTAGATAATCCTTTAGTTAATTCTCCATTTTCATAAGTTAAAGATGCTGATATACCATCTATTTTTGGTTCAACGCTATATTCAAGTATTGTGCCTTTATCTAAATTTAAAAAATTAAATATTTTTTTTTCAAAATTATTTAGGTCTTCTAAGTCGAATGCGTTTGATAAAGATAACATGGGTATCCTGTGATTAGATTTTGAAAAGTTTTTTGATGGTCTAAATCCAATTGAGTTAGATGGTGAGTCTTTACTTTTTAAAAAAGGATATTTTATTTCTAATGCTAGAATTTGATTTTTTAATTTATCGTATTCTCTATCAGAAATTTTCGGATTATTTTTTTCAAAATAATATTGATTATGTTTTTTTATTTCACTTATCTTTGAAGTATATTTTTTTTTTATAGTTGAACTACTCATTTGAAACTAAGTAGTGATTTAATTTTATCAAGGGTAGTTTTTTTATTTTTTTTATTTTTTTTAATTTTCTCTTTTTCATAATTTTTATTAAAAATTTTATACGATTTTTCATACCATTCGCCAGATTGATAATTATATCCAAGCATACTAGCATATTTTTTAGCCTCATCTGTTAAACCAAGTCTATAATAAATTTCTACTAATCTATGTAGTGCTTCTTCAACATAAATTGTCGTATTATAATTTTCTAATACTTCTTTATATCTATTAATTGCTGGTATCCATTTTTCTTTATCACTATAGTATTTAGCTAAATACATTTCTTTTGATGCAAGCATTTCTTCAATCAGATTTAATTTATATTCAGCATCTAAAGCAAAATCACTATTCGCAAAATTTTCTTTAACTATTATAAAATTTTTTTTTGCCTCTAAGATAGGTCCTAAATCTTTTTTTTCATTTATTATCTGTTCATAATAATTCATTGCTAGCAAATATCGTGCATAATCTGTTCTGACATTATTTGGATATGTATTTAAAAATCTAATTAATTCATTAATTGAGTCTTCGTAGTAATCTTGTGAGTAAAAAGAATAAGCGGCCATAAGTGAAGATCTTGGAGCCCATATTGATTGGGGATATAAAATTTCTGCTTCATTAAATTTTTTTGCAGCTAAGATTGCATAACCATTTTCTAGTTCGGCTAAACCCTCTTTGTAGGCTTCTATCATAAGAGCATTTATATCCTCGTTTTTGATTTCAGGTTTAGAGACTTCTTTATTATTTTTGCAACTAAATAAAAAAGCTAAAAATAATATTAAAAAAGTTTTAATAAAAAAATTCATCAACTATAATGTTAGTATATAAAAAATTATTGCTTTTATGCAATAGATTTTAATTCAGGTTTATTAATGAATGTATGTGGTAGGTTTTTTTCTTTAAGTTCAAAAATAGAAAAATTAGCTTTGTTTTCAAAAACTTTTCTTAACAATTTATTAGTCAAGCTATGTCCTCCCTGAGAACATATTACGTGTCCAATAATTTTATACCCTGCTAAATATAAATCTCCCATACAATCTAATATTTTATGATTTACAAATTCTAAATCGTTTCTAAGACCACCTTCATTTAAAATTTTCTTATTATCCACGACAATTGCATTCTCAAGACTGCCGCCTTTTCCAAATCCATTTTTTTTTAAATTTTCAATATCTTCATATAGACAAAATGTTCTCGAATTATATACTTCATTAAGATCATCTTGGTACACACTTATAGTATTTCTTTGATTAGAGATTATTGGGTTTTTGTATTTTATTTCAAAATCTATATCTAGGCTCACTTTAGATTTATTTATTGAAATTGACTTGTTTCCTTCTTTAAGATTTACTTCTCTTTCTATTTTAATAAGCTTTATCGGAACATCGCTGGATTTAAAACCAATACTTAAAAACAACTCAACAAATTTTTTTGCAGATCCATCTAAAATTGGAACTTCTTCAGAATTTATTTCCACTACAGCATTGTCTATTCCAAGTCCATACATTGCTCCCATTAAATGTTCAATTGTAGAAATTTTAACACCATAGCTATTTTCAATAGTTGTACATAACATTGCATTTGATACATTAAATATATTTGGTACTACTATATTGTTCGAATTTAAATCAACTCTTTTGAAAACTATACCCGTATTTGGTTCTGAAGGTAAAATTTTCATCTTCACCTCTTTGCCTGTATGAAGACCTACACCCTCAAACAATATTGGTTTTAAAATTGTTTTTTGATTTAGTATTGACATAATATGTTTATACTAAAGTGGCTTGTGTCAAAAAATACAACAAATGTTACAAGAAAATACTAAAGTCTAATTGAATAAATTGAATAATTTCTCAAAAAAACCAATTTTTTTGGGTTTTTTTGAGATAAGGCTAACTTCATTATTATTATTATGATGAAAAAGGTTGTGTGCCGATCTACATATTGATTCTAAATTTTCATCATAAAAATTCATCTCATCTATAAAATCATACTTATTTTCCAAATAAATTGCATTATTATTTAATATTTTAGAACCTTCTCCAGTAAAAATTAAAATATATTTATTTTGTTTGTTTATATTGTCAAAATTAACTTTTTTAAAAGACAAATTAATTATTTCTTCTATCCTTGCAAATATAATTTTTTTTATTAATTCTTGAGATATATCTTTATTAATTAATTTTATATTATCTTCAAAAATATTGTTCTGTAATTTATCATCACTAGTAAATACCGTCTCTGATTTATTAAAACTTTTTTTAATAATTTCAGATTCTTCTTCACTCAATTTAAGTATTTGGGATATATCAGAAGTTATATGGTTACCACCCAAAGGAATTGAGTGCAAATAAGTCAAAATATCATTATCATATACAGCTAAGCACGTTTTTTTAAATCCAATATCTAAAAATATTTTTTTTTTATGATTTTGAAAAAATTTATTATAATTTAATGATTTAACATATGATGAGCATGAAAAACTATTTATTATAATATCATTGTGATTAAAAATATTTTCAATTTTATCTAATATATTTTTGGGAAAGCATATAAATTTTATTTCAAGAGTAAGATTCTTACATTTTAAACTAATTTCAGGAATTTCTTGAAATATTTTTTCGTCAAAGATAAATTTTTTTACAATCATGTGAATAATTTTATTATCTTTATTATTTTCTTGAACTATTTGTCTAGATTCTTGAAGTAAAATTTTAATATCCTCTAAACCTATATTCTTACCCTCAAAATTTTTTTTTAATGATATATCAATCGAATTATAATTAGATAAATCAAGCATAACGTTTGTCTCTTTAATATGAAAATTAATTTTTTTTTCAGTCAGATGAATAAGTTCTTTAATTTTTTTTTCTAAAATTTGAAAATTTATATTTTCTAAGCTTGTTTTAGAATTTGTTTTTTTTTCCGTAAAATAATCTTTAGAATTTGAATTTGAATTAAAAACACCTAATCGTGTTTTATACGCACCAAAATCAATAAATGTTTCTAACATTTTTTATTCATCTAATATAATTAGTTGTCCAGGAACTCTTAGGTCAATAATTTTAATATCATTAAATTTACTATTTGTAAGAATTTTATTTAATTTATTAAATGAATTTTCTAAGTCATCTTTTGGTAGCTTAATAACTAAATTACTTTTCATCTCAATGTCCCATCTTTTGCCTGGAAAGTGATAGAAGCTATTGACTTCATTGTAATTAAAATTTGTATTATTAATTTGTTTAATAAGATTAATAAAACTTTTACCGGAAAAATTTCCAAATATATTTGGTAATTGAATTTTATCTTGGGCATATTTAACATCAATTAATTTACCATTTGATCCAACAACATATTTTACATTGTTTACCATAGTTTTTGCTAAATAATCTGTTTCTGTTAAATGAATTATTATTTTAGAAGGATAAATTTTAGAAACTTTGTATTTATCTATAAAAGAGTATTTATTCAAAATATGTGTAATTTTTTTTTCATCAATATTATAAATATTTTTATGTTTAAGAAATTCCATTTTATCCCTAATTTCTTCATTGATATCTATTTTCAATCCAAAAACTTCAATATTTTTTACTTTAGGAGTAAAATTAAAACTATTAATTGCATTAGTGTTATTAACTGTACTTAGTAAAATAAATAAAAAACCAAAGAAAAAATATTTATATTTTTTATCTATAGACTGAAGCATCTTTGATCATCCATTCAATTAATTCTATAAAACTTATATTTTGATATTTTGCAATTTCCGGTACCAAAGATAATGATGTCATGCCTGGTTGAGTGTTAATTTCTAAAAGATAAAATTTATTTTTATAGAACTTAAAATCAGATCTAGTAACTCCTCTACACCCAATCGCTTTATGAGCTTTTAAAGAAATATCTAATACTTTATTTAGATATTTTTTTTCTATTTTTATAGGAATTATATGCTCTGTTTTTGCACTCTTATTATATTTTGCCTTGTAATCGTAAAACTTTCTTTTAGGTTTTAGCTCAATAGCTCCAAGTTTCCTATTCCCCATTATCGCTACTTGTATTTCTCTACCTGGAATATATTTTTCAATTAATATCTCTTTATAACTTTCAAGTTTCATTAAATTTTTATTAAAATTGTTATTATTACATATATAAACCTCTACACTTGATCCTTCATTTAAAGGTTTAATGACAACTGGAAATCCTAATTTTTTTTTTATTTTTTTTTTTAAATAATTTATTTTAATACTATTTTTAAAAGAAAATTTAATATATTTAGGGGTTAGTAAATTATTCTTAAGAAATATTTTCTTAGATAAATCTTTATTAATTGCAATTGAAGATGCTAAAGGTCCTGAATGGGTATATTTTATTTTTTCTATCTCTAGTAAAGATTGAACATAACCATCCTCTCCATACCTTCCATGTAAAGCATTGAAAACTACACTTGGCTTAAATTTTTTAATATTACTTATTAAATTTCCATCGGGTTCACAGATTTTAGTTAAATATTTTTTCTTTTTTAACTCGTTATTGACTGATCTAGCGGTTATTAAGCTAATTTCTCTTTCTTTTGAAAAACCACCAGCAAGAATTAAAATTTTTTTTTTCATTTATTTAACTAGGACTAGCTCTAATTCTATTTTTACTCCTGTTTTTATTTCTACCTCTTTTTTTATATATTGAATTAATTTGAGCATGTCATCATATGAAGCATTATTTTTATTAATAAGAAAATTACAGTGTTTTTTTGAGATTGATGCATCGCCGAATTCAGTATTTAAAGAAATCGATGATTTAATCAGCTCCCATACCTTTTTATTAGTTTGATTTTTGGGATTCTTAAAAGTACTACCTCCCGTTTTTATTTTTGTAGGTTGGGATATTTCTTTTTTTTCCTTTAGTGTAATAATTTCTTTTTGAATTAATTGTTTCGTTTTTTTTTTTCCTTTAAGTGTTGCACTTAAAAAAATCATATTTTTGGGTAGGTTGCATTCTCTATAATTAAATATTATATCTTTTTTTAATATTGAAACTACCTGTCCATCAAAAGTTACAGCTTGTACAGAAATTAAACTATCTTTAATTTCATGATCAAAACATCCAGTATTCATTCTTATAGCTCCACCTATGGATCCAGGAATACAAGACAAAAATTCAAATCCTCCAATGTTATTTTCTTTAGCAAACTCTGAAACTTGTTTATCTGTTGCGCTACTTCCAGCTATAATAGTAGTTTCATCCAAAAGAGATAATTTAGAAAAATTTTTTCCTAACTTAATTACTACCCCATTATATAGTTTGTCTGAAATAAGAACATTCGAACCAGCTCCAATAACGAAAATTTTACCCCTAGACTTATAAGTTTTTAAAAATTCTATTAATTCTTCAAAATTTTCGGGCTTAAAAAAAATTTTAGATTTTCCACCTATATTAAACCAATTTATTTTTTTTAGGTCATAATCAAAAAATAATTTTCCATGTGTTTTATTTGAAAATTTCTCAATATCTTTAATATTCATTCTTATAATAATTTAGGCAAATTTCTAATCCAGGATGATACTGATCCAGCACCCATACCGACAACTATTTGATTTCCAAATATATTTTGTTTGGTAAATCTTGCTAGGTCGATTTCATTGTTAATTAAAATAATTTTTACTTTAGAATTTTTAATAATTTCTTTAGCGAAATTTTTGTATTTAAATCCTAGTTTAAAATTTTCGCCCGCTTTATATATTGGACATAAAACGACAGTATCTACTTTTTTAAAGGCAAAAGAAAAATCTTTTCTCAATGTTTTCAATCTAGAAATTCTATGAGGTTGAAAAATACAAACTATTTTCTTATTGTTATAGACCTTACTAACTCCATTTATAACCTCCTTTATTTCAGTTGGATGATGTGCATAATCATCATAGAAATTTACATTGTTGTAAGTAAAAATTTTAGTAAATCTTCTTTGAACACCTTCAAATTCATATAATGCTTTTTTAATTATTTTTTCAGATATTCCAACAGATGAGGATACCGCTACAGCAGCGGTAGTATTTCTAATATTATGCATCCCTATAGTTGGGACTCTTAAATTTTTTATAATTTTATTAGATATCCCGGGAACTTTAATTTTCAAATCAAATTTAGAAAAATTTATATTTTGAGTAATATTTAAAATTTGAAAGTTTGAACCTTTTTTTACCCCATAAGTATAGTAATTATTATTCTTAATTTTTTTTAAAATTTTTCTATTATTTTTATCATCTATACAAACAAATGCTTTTCCAAAGGAAGGAGTTTTTTCAATAAAAGTTGTAAATTTATTTTCTAAATTATTCATAGTTTTATAAAAATCCAAATGTTCTTTATCAATATTAGTAATTACAGAATATGTTAGTGGAACTTTTATAAAACTTCCGTCAGATTCATCAGACTCCAATATACACCAATTACTTTTTCCTAGTTTAGCAGAATTTCCAAATGAATTTAATACTCCCCCATTAATTATTGTTGGATCAATTTTTGCTTTAGAAAATATTTTAGAAACCAATGAAGTAGTTGTAGTTTTTCCATGAGAACCTGCAATTACAATATTTTTCATAAGAGAAACAATGTGTGCCAACATTTCTCCACGAATGTAAATAGGTAATTTTTTTTTTTTTGCTAAAGTTAACTCTTTATTATTTTTTTTTATAGCTGATGAAATTACTAAAATAGAAGCTTTTTTGATATTTTGCTTATTATGTCCTATTAAAACTTTGATTTTTTTTTGTCTTAATCTCTCAATATTTTTATTATTTGCTATATCGCTCCCTTGAACCCTAAATCCTAATTCATTCATTATTAAAGCTAGACCACTCATGCCTATTCCACCAATTCCCACGAAGTGTATTAACTCATTTTTTGCTAATTTAATTTTCATTTATAAGATTTATCAGTTTTTCATTTATATCATTCCAGACGTTTTGATAAGAAAATTTATTTAAATTTTCTTTTTTATCGCTATATGCATTTTCATCTTTAAATATCTCACTGACTAAATTTTTAAATCTAGTATATTCAAAATCTTTTTGCTCGAAAACCCAACAGCAATTTTTATCCAAATAATATTTTGCATTAAAATATTGATGGTTATCTTTTGCATAAGGAAATGGGACTGCTATAAATGGAATCTTAAAATATGCTAATTCAGATATTGTCGAAGCTCCCGATCTAGTAATTGCTAAATCAAATATATGAAACTTACTATATAAATCTTTATCAAAACTAAATATATAATTTTCTATTTTATTATCATTATAAATCTTACTTATTTTAGATTCATTTTTTTTATCTTGTATTTGTTGGTAAACTTTTAATTTAAATTTGCTTGCCAAAGTAATAATTAATTTCTGCATTGTATGATCAAAAAATTCAGCGCCCTGACTACCTCCTAAAATTAATATATTTACAGTTTCTTTAATTTTAGAATTTTCATTTTTTTTAATATTATAAATTTCTTTTCGTAGAATTGGTTTAGATATATATAATTTTTCATGATATTTTGATGCTAAGCCCTTTAAATCATTATTATAGCAAATTATTTTTTTTGAAAATTTTAGAATTAGTTTATTTGATCTCCCTAAGACTAAATTTGGTTCAAATAAAAATAATTTTATATTAAGGATTTTTGATGCTAAACATAAAGGTAGAGTCATATATCCACCAGTACTCAACAAGATTTCTATTTTATTTTTTTTTAAAAAAATTATTGATTTTAAAAATGAAAAAAAAAATTTTATTAAATTTAATGGCAAATATAAAAAATTAGAAAAAATATTAGGGACATCTATTATTTTATATTTATATTTTTTATCATTTATAAATCTAGCCCCTCTTTTATCTGTTGATAAACAAACTTCGAATTGATCAATAAAATGATCATAAAAGGCCATAGCTGGTATTACATGCCCGCCTGATCCACCAGTTGATATTAATATTTTTTTCATAGTTATGACAATCTTCTTTTTGTTAAGTTTAAAATAATACCAGATAAAATTGCCGTACTTATAATTGATGATCCTCCATAACTTAAAAAAGGAAGTGTCATTCCCGTTGTTGGTAAAATTCTTATATTTACACCTATATGAATAAAAGTTTGAAGCAAAATTAAGGAGATCGAACCAATTAATATAAGCTTTATTTTAATATCTTTTTCATTTTCAATTTTTTTTATAACCTGAAAACAGAATATTAAATAAATTAACATAATAAAAATTACGATTAGCACCCCGAATTCTTCAGATATAACTGAAACTATATAATCTGTGTGTGCTTCAGGTATTTTAGAATTTAAAGTTCCTTCACCAATGCCTTGTCCAAAAAAACCACCATTAGTTATAGCCTCAGAAGCTTTTTCTGATTGATAATTATCGCCACTTGATGCATCTAAAAATGATAGAATTCTATTTTTTATATATTCAAATTTTGGTATAAAAAAAATCAAGTATAATAATGCAGAACTAAATAAAAAAATAAAAGCAAAAAATACAATTAGATTTATTCCAGAGACAAATATTATTGCTAACCAGGTTAAAATAATTAACATTGATTGTCCAATATCTGGTTGGGAAATAAGCAGCAATATAATTGGTAATAGAATTAAAGAACTAAAAAAATAATTTAAATATAGATTTTTTTCTTTATTAAATGACAACGCGGATGAAACTAGAATTATAAAAAAGGGTTTTAATAGTTCAATGGGTTGATATCTTGGAAATGGACCGCCTAAATCCATCCACCTTTTAGAACCTTTAACTTCAATACCAATAAACGGTACCAAAATTAAGCTTATAAAAAATACAAAAAATAACAAGAAACTTAAATTAAAAAGATTTTTTCTTTCTACAAATGATAAAAATAAGAGAATAAAAAATCCTAAAAATACAAAAATAGAATGCTTTATAAAAAAATAATAAGAATTTGTATTAAGTTTGTCAGATGCAATTAAAGATGTGGACACTAAAGAAAAAAATAGTCCAAGAAAAAAAAGTGATACAATTACTAAAAAAATAGACTTATCAATATTTTTCCACCATTTATAATACGAATTATAAATAAAATTATTATCTAGCATTTATTTTTTTTATAAGCTTAATATTTTTAACAATATTATTAAAATATTTTCCTCTTTCTTCAAAATTTCTAAACTGATCAAATGAGGCAGCTGAAGGACTAAATAAAATATTTATTTTTAATTTATCGTATTTAGAAACCTCAATTATTTTTAAAAGTGATTTTTTTATAGTATTTAAGATTTCATAGCTTATTTTATTTTTAAATTTTATTTCAAAAAAATTTGTTTTGTATCCAATGATGAATGCTCTAATATTTTTAAAATATTTTTTATTTAATATAAATTCATCCCCCTTTTTAAACTTGCCTCCAACTATCCAATAAATATTTTTATATGATTGAAGAAGATTTAA
>CACGVK010000015.1:0-22421 GCA_902576565.1 uncultured Pelagibacteraceae bacterium
AGATGTTCCTGAACCTGTTACTTGACCGCTAGTTACATCAATCGTTTCAACTGTTGAATTGTCTGAAGTTTTTTTAATGGTAATGTTTCCACTTTCAGCATCAACACTTTCACTAAAATTAAGAACAATAGTTGAATCAACTGCAACACTAGTTGCATTATCAGCAGGTACTGATGAGGTTAGGGTTGGAGCAGTTGTGTCTCCTGTTGTAAAACTCAAGGCTGTTGTTGAACTAATTCCAGCATAACTATTTCCAGATACGTCATCAAAAGCTGTAGCATCTATTAAAACATAATACTCTGTTGAACTGTCTAATGTTACTGATGGGTTTAAGGTAATTTGAGTTGATCCTGATCCACTTAATTGACCACCTGTAACATCAATTGTTTCAACAGTAGAATTATCTGATGTTTTCTTTATTGTTATATTTCCAGTTTCAGCATCAACAATCTCGTCAAAATTTAAAACTATATTTGCATCTTCTGCAACTCCAGTTGCATTATCAGCAGGTACTGATGAGGTTAAGGTAGGATTGGTACTATCAGCGGTTCCAAAATACTCTAGTTCATTTATTTGATGACTCGAGCTTACAGTTGAAGTTACATAATAACGAAAATAAGAAAATGCATTTGGTGTACTAAAATCATCTCCACCACCATTATATCTAAGAACTTCTAAACGATCTGTTCCCCATGGAGATACACCATTGTTATTATAGACAAAAATATCTGTCCAATTACTCCCATCATTTGAGCCTTGTATTTTCCAAATGTCTGGATCTCTTCCCGCAACATCATTTCCAGAAGTTATGGTGAAATGACTTAAAATATAGGGTTGTGAAAATCCAACAGAGATCCACTGGGTTGGCCCGTTACAACACCATTTGTGATTGGTGGCACCTACTTTGTTATCAAATACATTAAACGAACCTTCATGAGTCCATTTTTCTTCACTACTTGCACTTATTGATGTCCAATTCCAATTTGTATTTTCACCATCTACTCCATCATCTTCAGGATCTGTAAGATCTCCACCTATTAAAGCTAGTGTTCCTGTTCCAAGTACTTCTACTGAATATGAAACATTAATCCAACTAAAAAAAATTAAAAAAAAAATTATTTTAAAAAAAATTAATCTCATATTAAATTTTTACTTAACAAAGTAATTTAATATAAATTACAAAATATAGTAGTTTGAAAGTTCGTATCAAAAAGTATTAAAATATAGGAAATAAGGTATTATTTTTATCTAGAGTAATACTCAATTACTAAGTTTGGCTCCATTACTACCGGATATGGCACCTCTTCAAATTTAGGTACTCTTACAAATTTTACTTTTTTATTTTTTTCATCTACTTGAATATATTCAGGTGTTTCTCTTTCTTTATTTGCGAGAGCAATATCTATAAGAGCTAGTTTTTTTGATTTATCTCTTATCTCAATAGAATCTTCTTCTTTCACTTGATAGCTTGATATATTAACTTTTTTTCCATTTACTCTTACATGTCCATGATTGATTAATTGTCTAGATGAAAAAATTGTATTTGAAAGTTTTGCTCTATATATTACTGCATCTAATCTTCTTTCAAGTAATCCAATTAAATTTTCTGCACTATCACCTTTTTTCATAATAGCTTTTTTATACATATTTCTAAATTGTCTTTCGTTCATATTGCCGTAATAAGATTTTAATTTTTGTTTAGCTTGTAATTGAATTCCGTAATCTGAAGGTTTGGCTGATTTTGTCTGACCGTGTTGACCTGGAGGATATGCTCTTGTGTTAAATGGACTTTTAGGTCTGCCCCATAAGTTTACTCGAAGACGTCTGTCTACTTTATGTTTAGAGTTTAATCTTTTTGTCATTTAATAAATGGCTTTATAAACTTACTCATATTTTTGTCAATTAACCTTTTTTAGCTAAACTTGCAAATACACTTGATAATATGCGAGTTTCTTTTTCTGAGAGATCCATTTTATAAAAAATACTTCTCAAATTTTCAATCATTATAGGCTTTTTCTCAATTTGTTTGAAAAAATTTTTTTTTTCTAGATTTTGGATGCACAAGTTTGCCATTGATTGTATTTGTTTTTTAGTTGCAGATTTAATCTTTTTAGATTTTTGATAAGATTTAAAATTAACACTTAATAAATTAAAAATCATGTGAGCAACTATGATTAGACTATGGGACAAATTTAATGATTTAAAATCTGAATTTGTTGGAATTTGCAATGTATAATTAGCATAACTTATTTCATTATTTGAAAGACCAGAAGCTTCAGATCCAAATAGAAATGCTACCTTTTTTTTTAAATTTATTTTTTTTAAATCATTTAATTGAATATGTTTAATATTTTTGTTTCTAAACCTAGATGTAGTTGCTACTAAATAATCAATATTTTTAAGAGCAGGTTCAATATCATTAAAAACTTTTGTTTGTTTTATTATATCTTTTGCACCAACTGATGTGGCTATTATTTTATCATTTGGAAAACTTGGTTTAGGATTAACTAATATTAATTTATTAAAGTTGAAATTTTTAATTGCTCTTGCGCAGGCGCCAATGTTTTCAGACAATTGAGGTTTATGAAGTATAAAAGAAATATTTGAAATAGACATTAAATGCTTGCAGGAGCTTTATCTTTGAAAAGTTTGTAATCCAAACTATCTACTAAAGCTTTAAAAGATGCCTCAATAATATTTGCAGATACACCTATAGTAAACCAATTCTTTCCTTTTGAGTCTGTACTTTCAATTGAAACACGCGTTACAGCTTCAGTTCCTGTGTTTAAAATTCTTACTTTATAATCGACAAGTCTTAAATCTTTTAGATACTCTGAGTATTTTGCTAACTTATCTACATTGTTTCTTATTGCATTATCTAATGCGTGAACAGGTCCATTGCCCTCGCCTTCACATAAGATAATTTTATTATCTACTTTCAACTGAGCTTTTGCTGAAGAAATAATATTTCCTGATCCATCTTTTTTTACACTTACGTCATACTCTTTAATTAAAATGTATCTTGGAATCTCTCCCATTATTCTTCTTGCTAAAAGTTCAAATGATGCATCGGCTCCATCATAACTATAACCAATAAATTCTCTATCTTTTACTTCTTCAAGCAATTTTTTAATTTTTGGATCATCGTCCTTAAATTTTATTCCAATAGAATTAAGTCTTGAAACAATATTTGATTTACCTGATTGATCAGATACTACAATGTTTCTTACGTTTCCTACTGACTCTGGATTTATATGCTCATATGTTTTCGGATCTTTTTGAACTGCAGATACATGTAATCCACCTTTGTGAGAAAAAGCAGCAGCCCCAACATATGGCAGATGTTGATTAGGCTTTCTATTCAATATTTCATCAAGAAGTCTTGAGCACTGAGTTAACTTGCCTATGCTATCCTTTTTAATATTGATATCGAATTTTTTTGAAAAAGATTCTTTTAAATATAATGTAGGTATTACTGACATTAAATTAGCATTTCCACATCTCTCACCTAAACCATTAATTGTTCCTTGGATTTGTCTAACACCAGAATTTACAGCAGCTAAAGAATTTGCGACTGCATTACCTGTATCATTATGAGCATGAATACCTAAATTTTTACCTGGAATAATTTTACTTACTTCGTTTACAATTTCAGAAACTTCATTTGGTAAAGTTCCTCCATTTGTATCACAAAGCACTATCCATCTTGCACCATTGTCATATGCAGATTTAATACATGAGAGCGCATATTCTTTATTATTTTTGTAACCATCAAAAAAATGTTCTGCATCAAACATGAATTCTTTATTTTCTTTAACAAAGAGTTTTGTACTTTCAGAAATATTTTCTAGATTTTCCTCGTTAGTTATTCCTAGAGCAACATCAACATGAAAATCCCACGACTTGCCCACTAGACATACAGCATTTGTTTTACTGTTGAGAATTGAAGATAAACCTGGATCATTATCGGCACTTCTACCTGATCTTTTTGTCATGCCAAATGCAGTTAGAACTGAGTTATTTAATTTAATTTTTTTTTGAAAAAACTCAGTATCAGTAGGATTTGCTCCTGGCCATCCTCCTTCGATATAATCGACACCTAAAGCATCCAAAGATCCAGAGATTTTCAATTTATCATCTATTGAAAAATCTACACCTTGTGTTTGAGCGCCATCTCTAAGCGTTGTGTCAAATATGTATATTCTGTCTTTAGTCATTTAAATTTCCAAAGTGTTGTATCATCTTTATCTTCAATTAAAACTCCTTTATCTAGCAACTCATCTCTAATCTTGTCAGCTGTTTTATAATCCTTATTTTCTCTTGCATTATTTCTTTCATTTATTTTTTGTTTAATTTGATCTTCACTAATTTTAGATTTGTTTTGTTTAAACTCATCCCAATTTTTTTTACTCTCATTTAAAAGACCGATAAAATTACAAGCAGAAACAAAAATTTCTTTATCTTTTAATTCACCTTTTTGAGATTTTTCATATAATTTGTGAAGATTTGCAATATAACCCGGAGTATTTAAATCGTCATATAAAGGCAAAAGATATTCATCTGGAATTAAGATTTGTTTTTTTATTTCAGTGAAGCTTTCGTACCATTTACTAATTGTTTTCTCACACTCTGTCAGAAGTTTTTCATTCCAGTCTAAAGGTTGACGATAGTGAGTACTTAGCAATGCTAATCTAAGAACTTGTCCATTAATATTGTTTTTAAAATCAGCAATTCGTAAAATATTTCCTTGTGACTTAGACATTTTTTCACTTGAAATTGTTATAAAACCATTATGTACCCAATAATTTGCAAAGACTTCGTTTTTGTTTGCACATCTTGATTGAGCGATTTCATTTTCATGATGAGGAAAGATTAAATCTCTTCCACCACCATGAATATCAAATTTTTCTCCTAAATATTTTTTTGACATCACAGAACATTCAAGATGCCATCCAGGTCTACCTTTTCCCCATGGAGAGTCCCATGAAGGTTCGTTAGTTTCTGATGGTTTCCACAATACAAAATCTGCAGGATTTTTTTTATTTTTAGAAATTTCAACTCTGGCCCCAGCAACTAACTCTTCTAATTTTTTATTTGATAATTTGCCATAATCACTAAATTTATTAACCTCGAAATAAACATGACTATTTTTTTCATAAGCATACTTATTTTTAATAAGTTCGCTTATCATTTCAATCATTAACGAAATATTTTCTGTGGCTTTTGGTTCGTAACTTGGGTTTTCACAATTCAAATACTTGCAATCCTCATGAAAAATATTTGTAATTTTTTTAGTGAGATCTTCTATTGAAATTTTTTTTTTCTAATGATGAAGTTATTATCTTATCATCTATATCGGTTATATTTCTTACATATGTGACTGATTTTTTTCCATATTTGCATTTTAAGACTTTAAATAAAATATCAAATATTACTAACGGTCGTGCGTTTCCAATATGGGGGTTATCATAAACTGTCGGGCCACAAACATACATCCCAATTTTTTTAGCATCTATTGGTGTAAATTTTTCTTTCCTATTTCCAAGGCTATTTGTTAAAAAAATATCTTTATTCATTATTCTAGAAATATACTTTAATTTGGTGTTTGTGAATCTTTTAGATTACTTAGGAATCTTACAAACTGGGATGGGTTCCATTTTATGAAGATTTAAATTTCTAATTTTTATGTATTTTTCATAATTTGGAGATTTTGGATTGTTCATTGCGTCCTCAACTTCTTTATATTTTAAACCTAATTGACTCTCATCTGTTCTTCCATCATCCCATAAACCATCAGTTGGACTTGCATTAATTATTTCATTAGATATTTTTAATTCTTTACCAAGTTCCCAGACTTCAGTTTTAGTACAATCTGCAATTGGCGAAATATCAACACCACCATCTCCATATTTGGTATAAAAACCTACTCCAAAATCTTCAACTTTATTACCTGTTCCAACAACAATACCTTTGTTGGCCGCAGCAACTTGGTAAAGTGTTGTCATTCTTATTCTTGCTCTGGAATTTGCCATACCATGTTCGTTATTAAAATTAACCAAAGTATTTTCAAAATTTTTAAATACATTGTCTAATTCGATTAAATGCGTCTCAACATTCTTAAAATTATCAGTGAGCCATTTTTTATGTAATAGACTTAAATCATTTTGATCTTTATTTTGTTTTATCGGCATTGTTAGAGCAATAGTTTTTAGTCCAGTCATCGCACATAAGGTACTTGTTACTGATGAGTCTATACCTCCAGAGATACCTATTATGAGAGACTCGGCCTTTGAAGGCATTGAGTTTACATATTTTAATATCCAATCTTTAATAAAAACAACTTTTTTACTTACATCCATATCTTAAATATACGTTAATAGATAAATTTTTAAATGTTTAAGATGCCGCTCTAACACCACTTCTTGCGTAAATAGAATTCTTTTTAATTTCATCCGATATTAAAAAGGCAAGCTCTAGAGCCTGGTTTGCATTTAATCTTGGATCACAATGAGTTCTATATCTACTTGATAAATCTTTATCTGAAATTTTTTGAGTACCGCCAGTGCATTCTGTAACATTTTGTCCTGTCATTTCTATATGCAATCCTCCTGCATATGATCCTTCACTTTGATGTACTGCAAAAACATTTTTAACTTCTTTTAAAACATTATTAAAAGGTCTTGTTTTAAATCCAGTTGTAGATTTAATTGTATTTCCATGCATTGGGTCACAAGACCAAATAACATTTAAACCTTCTTTTTTAACAGTTTTAATTAATTTAGGTAAAAATTTTTCTACATTCTCATGACCGAATCTAGAAATTAAAGTTATTTTTCCTTTTTCATTTTTTGGATTAATTAAATTACAAATTTTTACAATCTCTTCAGGCTTAGATGTTGGACCACATTTAATTCCAATTGGGTTTTCAATACCCCTACAAAATTCAACATGTCCGCCTTCAAGTTGTCTAGTTCTATCACCTATCCACACAAAGTGAGCGGAGGTATCATGATACTCTCCAGTAGTAGAGTCCACTCTCGTCATACTTTCCTCGAAAGGTAATAATAATGCTTCATGGGATGTCCAAAAATTTACAGTTTTAAGTCTTCTATTGAAATCTGAATTTATTCCACAAGCGTCCATAAATGCTAAAGCATCCGCAATTTTATCTTCTAATTCTTTAAATTTTTTACTTTGAGAACTTTTTTTAATATAACCCAAATTCCAAAGATGAACTTTTTTTAAATCAGCAAAACCTCCATGACAAAATGCTCTGATAAGATTTAGTGTAGAAGCAGATTGTGAATATGCTTTGAATAATCTTTTTGGATCTGGTCGTCTTGCTTTTTCTGTAAAATCAATACCGTTAATATTGTCACCTAAGTAACTTGGAAGTTCTTTATCACCTTGTTTTTCAGTTGGCGCACTTCTTGGCTTAGAAAATTGTCCAGCTATTCTACCAAGTTTTACAACTGGCAATGACGCAGAGTAAGTTAATACTAATGACATTTGCAACATAACCTTAAAGTAATCTCTAATATTGTCAGGATTAAATTCTGCAAAACTTTCTGCACAATCACCACCTTGAAGTAAAAAAGCTTTACCATCCACAACATCAGCCAATTGTTGTTTCAAATGTCTTGTCTCTCCCGCAAAAACTAGAGGAGGAAAATTTTTTATTTT
Source organism: uncultured Pelagibacteraceae bacterium (assembly GCA_902576565.1). Lineage (GTDB taxonomy): Bacteria > Pseudomonadota > Alphaproteobacteria > Pelagibacterales > Pelagibacteraceae > Pelagibacter. The sequence goes on from CACGVK010000015.1 coordinate 7,684, forward strand.
ATTTAGAACCATATTTAGTTCTTTTTCATCCTCGTAATTTGGGATGTGTTTTACTGGATAGTTTCTCCAACTATTTATTTTCCATTTTTTCATTATTCAACCTTAGAGTGTTCTATCAGGGTTTAAAAATTATTCAACTGTGACTGATTTAGCTAAGTTTCTAGGCTTATCAATGTCATATCCTTTTTTAAGAGCTGAATAGTAGGCTAATTTCTGTAACGGAATTGTAATCAAAAAAGGCAAAAGTTCATCGGAGGTATTTTCTACTTCTATACTTTCCCAAATATTCTCTGAATATATTTCATCTTTACTTTTATTTGTAATTAATAAAACTTTAGCACCTCTAGCTATAACCTCTTGCATATTTGAAATTGTCTTTGTGTAATATTCATCCCTAGGTGCCAACACCACCACAGGCATGCCCTCTTCAATTAAAGCTAGTGGACCATGTTTCATTTCACCAGCTGGGTATCCTTCTGCATGAACATACGATAGTTCCTTTAATTTTAATGCACCTTCTAAAGCAATAGGATATGAATACCCCCTACCTAAAAACATTGAACCCTTTACCTCAACAAAAGAATTACAAACTGACTGTATTTTGCCATCTGATTCCAGTGTCTTATTGATTAAATCCGATAATGAAAAAAGAGTTTTAATCTTTTTAGCATAAGATGATTTATTTATATCTTTTCTCATGTAAGAAATTTTTAATGATAAAATATATAAAACTAACATTTGTCCTAAAAAGGCTTTTGTTGAAGCTACACCAATTTCTGGTCCACAATGAATTGGTAAAACAAATTTAGAATCTCTTGCAATAGAACTTTCTACAACATTAACTATACTGCATGTTTTCATTTTATTTTTGTTACAAAGATCTAATGATGCGTATGTATCAGCAGTTTCTCCAGATTGAGAAACAAACACATATAATGCGTCTTTTTTAAATCTATTTTTTCTGTATCTAAATTCCGAAGCTATATCCACTGACACATCTAAAGAGGTTAATTGCTCAAACCAATATTTTGCCATTAAGCATGAATGATAGGCTGTACCACACCCAATTAACACTACAGAAGAAATATCTTTAATCTTCCATGGAAAGTTAAAAATATTTATATCACTATTAATTTTATCAATATATTCATTTATACAATTTTTAATTGTAACTGGTTGTTCTTCAATCTCTTTAGCCATAAAATGTTTAAAATCACCTTTTTCATAATTCTCATTATTTTCTGAGAGTTTTAGTATTTTTTTATTTACCTTGCTTCCGTTTTTATCAAAAAAATCAACACTATTATTTTTTAAAACACAAAATTCTCCATCATTTAAATATGAAATTTTATTTGTCATTGTTTTCAATGCATAAGAGTCTGAACCCAAATAATTTTCATTTGGCCCATATCCAACTGCCAGAGGAGATCCTCTTCTTGCGCCAATTATAAGATCTGGGTAATCTTTAAAAATTATTCCCAATGCAAAACTGCCATGAAGTTTTTTCAATACTTTTATAATTGTTTTTTTTAGATCATTTTTTTTAAGATATTCAGTAATTAAGTGAACTATAACTTCAGTATCAGTTTGAGATTTAAATTTGTGGCCTTTTTTTATTAAAAACTTTTTTAGTATTGTCGAATTTTCGATAATTCCATTATGCACAACTGATACTTTTTCAGAAGAATGTGGATGAGCATTGATGGTGCTTGGCACACCATGAGTAGCCCATCTTACATGTCCAATTCCAACCATACCTTCTAAACGAGATTTTAATAAATTTTTTTCTAATGAATCAACTCTACCTTCACATTTAACTTCATTTAATACCCCTTTGTTCAAAGTTGCAATTCCTGCAGAGTCGTATCCTCTGTATTCTAATTTTTTTAAAGAATTTATTATCGGAGATATGACTTGTTTATTACTTGTTATTCCGACTATGCCACACATTATTTTTTCCTTTTATAATTTTTAATTTCTGATTGAAATGATCTAGTTAAAGCTAGAGATTTTTTTGATACATTGCTTGTTATAACTGACCCTGCTCCAATTATGGCTTCTTCATTAATTGTGACTGGAGCAACAAGTGATGAGTTGGAACCAATGAATGCTTTATTTTTAATTTTTGTTTTATTCTTTTTAACTCCATCATAGTTGCATGTGATAGTTCCAGCACCTATATTAACATCCTCTCCTAGATAACTATCTCCTATATATGATAAATGATTAATTTTTGATTTTTTTCCAACTATACTTTTTTTAATTTCAACAAAATTTCCAATTTTAGATCCTTTTTTTAATACTGTTCCTGGTCTAACTCTAGCGAATGGACCTATGCTTACATTATTTTCAACTTTAACATTTTCTAAATGAGAAAAAGATAAAATTTTTACATTGCTTTGTATCTTAACTTTTTTTCCAAATACTACATACGGTTCTATAACTACATTTTTACCAAATTTAGTATCTTTTGAAAAAAATACAGTTTCAGGTGCAATCATTTTAACACCTTTTTTCAAAAATTTTTTTCTTAATTTTTCTTGTAAATTTATTTGTTTCATTTAATAGATTACTTATAGTTATGTGGATGTAATCTTTAATTCACAAATTATTTCTTATTAATACTTTTAAAAATGAGTCAAAAACTAACAATTCTTTTTGATCTAGATGGTACCCTCGTTGATACAGCTCCAGATCTAATGAATGCACATAATTTTGTAATGAAAAAATTTGGGTATGAGACCAAATCAACAGACGATATTAGAAAGATGATTGGTCAAGGAGCTAAATCATTAATCGGAAGGTCTGTTTGGGGACAAGCCAAAAAAGAATTTAGTAAAATAAAAGACAAAAAAATTACTGATGAAATGGTTAAAGATTTTATAACTTATTATGGTGAAAATATTTTAATTGAAAGTGAATTAATAGAAGGCGTAAAAGATTTTTTAGATTGGTGTAAAGATCAAAAGATATCTTTAGCAGTTTGTACTAATAAACCAGAACATTTAGCAGTGGATTTATTAAAAAAAATTAATATTTATGATTACTTTGAGTATATTGCTGGAAGTAATACCTTTGATTATTGTAAACCAGATCCAAGACACATAACAAGTATAATTGAAATTTTAAATGGTGATATTAAAAAAAGTGTAATGATAGGTGATAGTGAAACAGATGCAAATGCTGCAAAGGCTGCTGATGTTCCTTTTATTCTTTTAGAAAATGGATATACGGAAAAAAAAGTTGATGAAATTTTTCACAATCATTTAGTTAGAAATTTTGTTGGAATAGAAAAGATAATTAAAAATTATATTAATGATTGATTTAAATATTTTTTTTGCATTAATTAGTTTTTACTTCGTTATGTATGTAACTCCAGGTCCTAACAATGCTATGGTACTTGCTTCTGGGTTAAAATTTGGTTTTTTAAAAACAATTCCTCACATGTCTGGAATTACCATTGGTCATATTACACAATTAATATTAGTTTGTTTTGGTCTAGGTAAAATTTTTCAGATTTTTCCTGAAATTCAAAATGTTTTAAAAATTTTATGTGCAATTTATTTACTATATCTAGGATATAAAATAATTGGATCTTTTAATAAAATTAATGAGGATGGTTCAAAACCCTTAAAATTTTATGAAGCTGCATTATTTCAGATCGTGAATCCTAAAGCATGGACTATCTCTACAATGGCGGCCTCTGGTTTTTTACCAAAAGATGGAAATTTAATTATTTCAATTTTTTTTATTGCATTTGTGGCTCTTGTAATTTGTCCAATATCTATATCTCCATGGGCTGCTTTCGGCTCTGCTATAAGAAAATTTGTAAAGAATAAAAGAATAAAAGCTTTAATTGAGTATTTTTTAGCTTTTTTACTTTTGATTACAGCCATTTTGATTGTAATACAAAAATAATTTAATATTACTAATATTTAAATTAAGGAGAGATTTTGATTTTACATAAAGTAAGAGTTTATCCATCAAAAAATAAATTAATTAAAAAAAAACAACTTGCATGGAAAATCGCAGAAGTTGCTAGTGACAATTCAAAACTAAATAAATTTTCTGTTGATATGGCAATAAACAGAATAATTGACAATGCTTCAGTGGCTATAGCCTCGTTGAATAGAAAACCAGTAATTGCTTCAAGAGAAATGGCATTAAAACATCCAAAAAAAAATGGTGCAAATATTTTTGGTGTAAATAAAGATAAAAAATTCGATTGTGAATGGGCAGCATGGACTAATGGAACAGCTGTAAGAGAATTAGATTTTCATGATACATTTTTAGCAGCTGATTACAGTCATCCAGGTGATAACATTCCTCCTTTACTGGCAGTTGCTCAACAAAAAAAATTGAGCGGCGTTGATCTCCTTAGAGGAATAATCACAGCTTATGAAATTCAAGTAAATTTAGTAAAGGGAATTTGTCTTCATAAACATAAAGTAGACCACATCGCACATTTAGGGCCAAGTGTAGCTGCTGGAATAGGCTCTATGTTAAAATTAAAAACAGAAACTATATACCAAGCTGTACAACAATCATTACATACGACTATTTCAACCAGACAATCTAGAAAGGGAGAAATTTCTAGTTGGAAAGCATTTGCACCTGCACACGCTGGTAAACTTGCAATAGAAGCTGTAGATCGTGCAATGAGAGGTGAAGGTTCGCCTAGTCCAATATATGAGGGTGAGGATAGTGTTATAGCACAAATATTAGATGGCAAGAAAGCATTGTATAAGGTCCCACTTCCAAAAAAAAATGGCGAGAAAAAAGCAATATTGGAAACATATACAAAAGAATATTCAGCAGAATATCAAGCTCAAGCACTGATAGATATAGCTAAAAAACTGAATAAAAAAATTCCTGACTTAAAAAAAATAAAAAAAATAGATATATATACAAGTCATCATACACATAATGTAATTGGAACTGGAGCTAATGATCCTCAAAAAATGGATCCTAATGCTAGCAGAGAAACTTTAGATCATTCAATAATGTATATTTTTGCTGTAGCATTAGAAGATGCTTCTTGGCATCATGTAAAATCATATAACAAAACGAGGTCTAATAGAAAAAGTACAATAAAAATTTGGAACTCTATTAAAACTCACGAAGATAAAAAGTGGACAAAAAAATATCATGATCCTAATCCAAAAAATAAATCATTTGGGGCTAAAGTGGTTGTTACAATGAATAACGGTAAAAAATTTACAGAGCAACTTGATAAAGCAGATGCTCATCCTTATGGCTCTAGACCATTTAAAAGAGAAAATTACATAAAAAAATTCAATGTTTTAACAAATAATATTATTACAAATAAAGAGAGAAATAGATTTTTAAAATCTGTACAAAATCTAAGAAAGATTAAATCCGGCCACTTATATAATTTGAATTTAGAAGTAAGACCTAAACAACTAAAGAAAAATAGTAAAAAGGGAATTTTTTAATGCACTTTGTAAAAAAAAAACCCGAAGATAAAAGAAAAGATTTTGTAACTAAATTACAGTCTAATAAAATTTTAAGAATTCCTGGTGCATATAATCCACTTACTGCAAAACTTATTGAAGAGATTGGTTATGATGCAATTTATGTATCTGGTGGAGTCATGTCAAATGATCTTGGTTATCCAGATATTGGTTTAACTACTCTAGAAGATGTAAGTAACAGATCAAAACAAATTGCCAGGATAACAAATTTGCCAACTCTTGTTGATATAGATACAGGATTTAAAAATTGCAAAAAAACAATAGAAACATTTGAAAAATTTGGAATTACAGGGGTCCATATAGAAGATCAAATAGAAAGAAAAAGATGCGGGCATTTGGATAATAAAGAATTAATAAGTAAAGATAAAATGGTAGAAAAAATAAAAATATGCGTAAACACAAAAAAAGATACTAATTTTAAAATAATTGCTAGATCTGATGCCAATAGTGTTGAAGGTTTAGATAAGATGATTGATAGATGTAAAGCATATATAGATTCTGGAGCAGAAATTATTTTTCCTGAGGCTCTTAAAGATGAAAGAGAGTTTGAAAAAGTAAGAAAATCTCTTAATTGTTACTTGCTAGCTAATATGACTGAATTTGGAAAATCAAAACTTTTAAACTATAAAGAGTTAGAAAATATAGGATTTAACATAGTAATATATCCAGTAACTACACAAAGATTAGCTTTAAAAAACGTTGAGGACGGTTTGCGTGCTATTTTTGCCGATGGACACCAAAATAATATTATTGATAAAATGCAAACTAGAAAAAGATTGTATGATTTAGTGGAATATGAAAAATACAACGCTTTAGACGAAAAAATTTATAATTTTGACACTGATGGTCATAGTTAATGAGCGATGAAATAAAAAAAGGACTTTTGGGTATTGTAGTTGATGAGACAACAGTCTCTCAAGTAATGCCTGAAATTAATTCTTTAACTTATAGAGGTTATGCAGTTCAAGACCTATGTGATAAATGTAGTTTTGAAGAAGTTGCTTACTTGGTTCTTCATGGTGAACTTCCTAACAAAAAACAATTAACAAGTTTTATTAAAGAAGAAAGATCTGACAGAAAATTATCTAAAGAGATTTTAAGTGATATCAGAAAAATGCCTAAAAAAGCTCATCCTATGGATGTAGTAAGAACAGCGGTAAGCTTAATGGCATTAGAAGATAAGGAAACTAAAGATAATTCACATAAGGCAAACATGAGAAAGGCTATAAGAATATTTTCTAAAACACCTATAGCTTTAGCTGCATTCTTCAGATCTAGAAAAGGGAAAAAAATAATTCAACCTAAAAAAAAACTATCATTCTCTGAGAACTTTTTTTATATGTGTTTTGGTAAAGTACCAAGTAAAGAAATTGTAAAAGCATTTGATGTATCTCTTATACTTTACGCTGAACATAGTTTTAACGTCTCGACTTTTACTGCAAGAACAATAACGAGTAGTTTATCTGATATTCATGGTGCAATTACAGGTGCTATTGCCAGTTTAAAAGGTCCATTGCATGGAGGGGCTAATGAAGAAGTTATGCATATGATGAATAAAATAAAAAAACCAGAAAAAGCATTTAAATGGATTAACAAAGCATTGGATAACAAAGATGTAGTCATGGGATTTGGTCATAGAGTTTATAAAAAAGGTGACTCGAGAGTTCCTACTATGGAAAAATATTTTAAAAAGGTTTCTAAAATTAAGAATGATAGAAAGTTTATTAAAATCTATGACATTGTTAAGAATGTAATGATTGAAAGAAAAAATATTCATCCTAACGTCGATTATCCTACTGGTCCGACTTATCATTTAATGGGATTCGATACAGATTTTTTTACTCCAATATTTGTTATTTCTAGAATAACTGGTTGGTCAGCACATATAATGGAACAGCATGCAGCAAATAAATTGATTAGACCACTTTCAAAATATAGTGGACCAAAACATAGAAAGGTGATGCTTTTAAATCAAAGGTGATATAATTCTTCAGCTCTTTTTTGAAACGCATCAGCAATTTTATCTAGACCAAATTTAAAAGACTTAGTCATTACAATATTCAAAAAATGATTTTTTAATTCAAAATCAACTTCAAATGTGACTTCAGTAATATTGTTGATTTCATGAAACTTCCAATTATTTTCCAAATATTTTAATGGTCCGTCAATATTTGTTACATATATTGTATCTTGTTCTATATTATATTTTACATCACTTTTATAAGTATCTTTAAATGGTCCTTTACCAATCGTGAGATCAGCAACAATAATAATTAAATTATCTTTTTTATTTCTTTCATAAACTTTAGACTCTAAACAAAATGGTACAAATGTTGGATATTTTTCAATATCAAGAACTAAATCTATTAGTTGCTCCTTCTTGCATCCAATAGATCTTTTAACAGATGCTTTGGGCATTAGCTTGATCTATTCTTTTTTTTTGAAGTTTAGCGAAATCCTCGTCTGCATGATAAGATGATCTTGTAAGAGGTGAAGAAGAAATTAATAAAAAACCTTTGGATGTGGCTATTCTTTTTAAATCTTCAAATTCATCTGGTCTATAATATCTATCTAAAGGATGATGTTTAGGAGATGGTTGTAAATATTGACCAATTGTTAGAAAATCTACCTCAGCAGATTTAAGATCATCCATTACTTGGATTATTTCATCTTTTATTTCTCCAAGACCAACCATGAGACCTGATTTAGTAAAAACTTTTTTATTATTTTTTTTTGCATTTTTCAAAAGTTCTAATGATTCAAAATACTTTGCCCCAGGTCTAACTTTTCTATAAAGGCTTGGAACTGTTTCTATATTGTGATTAAAAACATCTGGGTCCGCCTCTAAAACTTTTTTGTAAGCATCACCCTTTCTTAAAAAATCTGGTGTCAATACTTCAATTGAAGTTTTAGGATTTTTATTTCTAGTTGCAATAATTACTTCTTTGAAATGATTTGCTCCACCATCTTTTAAATCATCTCTATCAACTGATGTTATTACTACATGTTTTAAATTTAATTTTTTTACTGCATTAGATATTTTGAATGGCTCTAATGGATCTAAGCTTTTTGGTTTTCCTGTTTTGACATCGCAAAAAGCACATGCTCTAGTACAGGTATCACCCATGATCATAAAAGTTGCATGTCTTTTACTCCAACATTCAGTTATATTTGGACAGTTAGCTTCCTCACAAACTGTAACTAGTTTATTTTGATTTATTAAAGTTTTTGTGAAAAAAAACTCCTTTGTATTAGCTAATTTTGATTTTATCCAACTAGGTTTTTTTTTAATTGGATTTATAGGTTTTTTAACTTTTTCTGGATGTCTAATTATCATTATTTTTAATAATATAGATAGTCTCACCTTCTTTACCAAATAAAAACTTTTCTCGTATCAAAGTTTCTACATAGTCTAGATCTAAATTGTCAGTTAAAAGTGAATTTTTAAATTCTAAATTATCTATTTTTTTCTTTAATCTTTTTTCTTGTTTTTCAAGCTCGATTAATTGATTATTTTTATTAAAATAAGAAATTAAACCACGTTCACCATCAAGTAAATTAAAGAAGAAATAAAGTAACAAAAATGTAGCAATTAATAAAAAATAATTTTTTTTTATTTTTTCTATCATTATCTCATTTTATTCATTTTAGCATTAGTTCCAAGATTTTCTTCAATTCTCAATAATTGATTATATTTAGCCACTCTCTCTGATCTGGCTAGTGATCCAGTCTTAATTTGATCAGAATTAGTACCAACAGCTAAATCGGCAATAAAAGTATCCTCGCTTTCGCCTGATCTGTGCGAAATAATAGTTTTAAAACCGATTAAATGTGAAAATTTAATAACCTCTAATGTTTCAGTTACAGTACCTATTTGATTCAATTTAATTAAGATAGCATTTGAAGAATTATTTAAAAAACCAACTTTTAGTCTTTCAAGATTAGTTACATATAAATCATCTCCTACAATTTGAACTTTTGATGAATTATTTTTCATAAAATTATTCCAAGATTTCCAATCATTTTCTGCAAAGGGATCTTCTATGGATGAAATTTTATATTTTTTTATTAAATATTTATATTTTTTAATTGTTGAGTCTGAATTTATAAACTTATTTGAGTGGACTGAATATTTATTATTTTTAAATAATTCATTTGCCGCAACATCTAGACATATTGATATATCCTTACCATTTTTAAAACCACAAGATTTTATAGCTTTAACAATTAATTTTAATGCTTTCTCATTGTCACTTATCATAGGAGCAAAGCCTCCTTCATCTCCAACAGACGTTGAATGACCTTGTTTTTTTATCATTTTTTTTAAACTATTAATTACCAAAAAGCACATTCTTAACGATTCGGAAAATGATTTTGCACTATCAGGTCTAATCATAAATTCTTGAATTCTTAAACCATTGTTAGCATGGGCTCCTCCATTAATTATATTCATTAATGGATAAGGAAGTTTAAAATTTTTTTTAATTAAAAAATTTTTATATAAAGGAATTTTTTTTATTTTAGCAGATAATTTTTTTACTGCCATTGAAACGGCTAATATTGAATTTGCACCTAACTTTGACTTCTGCTTTGTTCCATCCAGTTTAATTAAAATATGATCTATTTTTTCTTGGTTATGAACATTTTGATTTTTTACTTTTTTTGAAATTTGCTTATTGATAATTTCGACACATTTCAAAACACTTTTACCTAAATACTTTTTATTATTGTTATCTCTTTTTTCATAAGCTTCAAAAGATCCGGTTGAAGCTCCTGAAGGACAAATTGCTCTACAACTTACATTGTTTGAAAAAACTTCAGCTTCTATAGTAGGATTTCCTCTACTATCAAAAACTTGTCTAGCAACAACTTTTGTAATTTTACTCATCTTTATTTATTATTTTTTTTAATAAGATTATCTATATCTACAATTTGTTTAATTAGATTTTCAAGTTGATTTAATGGGACCATGTTAGGTCCATCGGATGGTGCGTTATCAGGGTCTTGATGAGTTTCTATAAATATAGCTGCAACTCCAACAGCTGCTGCAGCTCTAGCTAAATATTCTACAAATTCTCTCTGGCCACCACTTTTTTCTCCAAGTCCACCAGGTTGTTGAACAGAATGAGTTGCATCAAAAACTACAGGATAACCATTATTAGCCATAATTGGAATTGATCTCATATCTGAGACTAATGTGTTGTATCCAAAACTAGCTCCTCTTTCTGTTACTAATATATTTTCATTACCTGATTCAGAAATTTTCTTTGTAACATTAACCATGTCCCATGGTGCAAGAAATTGTCCTTTTTTTACATTAATTATTTTATTTGTTTTAGCAGCTGCAACTAGTAAGTCTGTTTGTCTACATAGAAATGCGGGAATTTGTAATACATCAACATGATTAGAAACTATTGAGCATTGTTTTTCATTATGAACATCTGTCAAAACTGGGACATTTAATTCTTTTTTTATTTTATCAAATACAGGTAGGGAAGATTCTAGTCCAGCTCCTCTCTTTCCTTTTAAACTAGTTCTATTCGCTTTATCAAATGAGGTTTTGTAAATACATCCTATGTTAAATTTTGAGGTAATTTCCTTAATTTTACCTGCCATATCCATTGCATGTTGTTCAGTTTCTAATTGGCATGGCCCTGCTATGATTACTATTTTTTCGTTATTTGATATTTTAATGCCGTTACATTCTACTATTTTGCTTTTCATTATTTATTTTTCGCTGCTTTGATAAAAGATGAGAATAAAGGATGTGGGTTTAAAGGTCTAGATTTAAATTCAGGATGAAATTGTACACCTACAAACCACGGATGATTTTTTAATTCAATAATTTCAGGTAACAAATCGTCTGGAGACATCCCTGAAAAAATCATACCTTTTTGCTCGAATTTATGTTTTAAATTGTTATTCACCTCGTATCTATGTCTATGCCTTTCTTTAATAGAGCTAGTTTTGTAAATACTTCTTATCAACGAATTATGTTTTAATTTAGCCTCATAAAGTCCAAGTCTCATAGTGCCTCCAAGTTCTTTACTTGTGCCTTTTATAATTTTACCATTTTTATTCCACTCATCCATTAAACCGATTATAGGAAAGCACTGTTTATTGATTTCTGTAGAACCTGCATTTTTTATTTTTAAAACATTTCTAGCAAACTCAATTACAGCCATTTGCATTCCAAAACAAATTCCTAGAAAAGGAATTTTTCTCTTCCTAGCAAAGTTAATTACTGAAATTTTTCCTTCTGTTCCCCTTCCTCCAAATCCTCCAGGAATTAGTACACCTGAAACATTTTTCAATAATTTACCAATTTGATTAGTTTTTAATTTATCAGACTCAATTCTTATTAAATTTACTTTGATATTATTATTAATTCCTCCATGAATTAGAGCTTCATCTAATGACTTATAAGCATCTTTTAAATTTACATATTTTCCAACAATAGCAATATTTACTTGTTTTTTATTTTGGAGTACTGTTTTTGTAATCTTTTTCCATGGTTTCAAATTCGCATTTTTTTTTGTATTGATCTTAAAATATTTGAGCACTTGCCTATCCAATTTTTCATTGTGAAAACTAATTGGAGCTTCGTATATAGTTCTTACATCGACTGTTTCTATAACATTGTCGATCGATACATTGCAAAATAAAGATATTTTTTTTCTTTGATCGTAAGGAATGGATTGTTGCGATCTACAAATAACTATATCCGGTTGAATTCCTAATGATCTTAATTCTTTTACCGAATGTTGAGTAGGTTTTGTTTTAATTTCATCTGAAGATTTTAAAAATGGGACTAAAGTTAAATGAATAAATAATGTTTTGTTTTTCCCAACATCATTTGAAAATTGTCTTATTGCTTCAACAAAAGGTAAACTTTCAATATCACCTACTGTTCCTCCTATTTCACAAATTACAAAATCCTCACCCTTTATATCTCCTTTGATAAATTCTTTTATCCTATCTGTTACATGTGGTATTACTTGTACAGTTTTTCCTAAATATTTACCTTTACGTTCTTTTTTAATTATATCGCTATAAATTTTTCCTGTTGTAATATTGTCTGATTGCTTACATGATATATTGGTAAACCTCTCATAATGTCCTAAATCTAAATCTGTTTCTGCACCGTCATCTGTAACAAATACCTCTCCATGCTGAAAAGGACTCATTGTTCCTGGATCAACATTCAAATACGGATCCATTTTTCTTATTCTAACTTTGAAGCCTCTTGATTTTAAGAGATAGGCTAAAGATGCAGACGATAAACCTTTTCCTAGTGATGAAACCACGCCGCCAGTTACGAATATATATCGCGCCATGGAAGTATCTTATAGCTTTTAAATTACAAAATTAAAAGGATTAATTATTATTTTCTGGAATTTCAGGTGCTTCATCAGCATTTTCCTCAATTTTATCAATTACTGAAGTAGTTGGTGTCAGTCCTTCCCTTGATAGAATCGTTAATGCTAAACTGCATATTATAAATAACGTTGCAACAAATGCTGTTGCTTTAGTAAAAAAATTACCAGCAGTCCTCGAAAACATAAAATTATCTTGAGATACACCAATTCCTAAAGCTCCGCCCTCAGATTTTTGAAGAAGAACTAATATCACTAAAATAATTGCAAGAATTATATTTGTTGCTAATAAAATATTTTCCATGGCCTCTAATTAATAGTTTTTTTTATGATATCAATAAATTTCTTTGAATTTTGCGAAGCTCCACCAATTAAAAATCCATTAATAGAGGAAATTTGTTTTAAAATTGATATATTTGTTGGATTTACCGATCCACCATATAAAACAATAGGTTTTTTTATTCTAAATTTATTTCTAATAAATTTCTTAATTTGTATTACTTGGTTCTCAAGATCGTTTGATTTTGGTACAAGACCTGTGCCTATAGACCATACTGGTTCGTAAGCAAAAATAATATTATCTTTCATTTTAACTTTATTTAAACCTTTAATTAATTGTTTTCTCAAAACTGAATTAGTTTTTTTTTTTCTTTTTTCGTTAAGTGTTTCTCCTATACAAAAAATTACTTTTAATTTTTCATTAATTGAAGATTTAATTTTTAGATTTATAATTTTATCATCATCTCCAGAAATTCTATTTTCGGAATGTCCAATGATAACATATTTGCAACCTATATTTTTTATCATTTTAGAGTTAACTGAACCTGTAAAGGCACCATAATCAAAATTGAAATGACAATTTTGTGCTCCGAGCTCAATATCTGTATTTCTAATTGATTTAGAAAACTCTCTAAGAAGAGTGTAAGGTGGGCAGTATATTATTTTTGCTTTTTTATAAATTCGCTTCCCTTTTAGCTTAATTACGTTTTTCAGTGATTGTACAGATTTTAAAGTTCCATACATTTTCCAATTTGCTATAAAATAAATTTTATTATTTGTCATTATTGATAAATTAATTTATAGGTTTGTTTTTTATAGATCAATTAATAAACGATTTTATATGCTAGGTAAACTAAGATCATTTTCAAAAAGCAAATTAGCAACAGTATTAGTTGCTATAATTATAGTGCCATTTGTATTTTGGGGCATGGGTAGTGTCTTTAGTGGAGGAAACACTAATAGCATAGCTAAAATTAATAATCACAATGTTTCAACAAAAGATTTTATTAATCATTTAAATAAAACAGATCTTTCTAATGAAAAAATAAGAGAAAAAATTAAAGATAATATTTTAGAAGATGAACTTACAAAATTAATACAGAATGAAATAATTAATTTAGAAATAAAAAGATTAAATTTATCAATTTCAGACGAAGCTTTGGCCAGCAGTATTAAGAATAATAACATTTTTAAAGATGAAAATGGTCAATTCTCAAGATTAAAATATGAAAAATTTTTACTAGAAAGAAATTTAACTCCAGCAGAATTTGAATTTGAACTTAAAGTTAATGAACTCAGAAAACAACTCTATGAGTATATTGCTGGTGGGATAAAATCACCTTTTTTTAAAACTAACAAAATTTATAACGACCAGTATAAGGGAGTTGAGTTGGAATATATAAAACTTAATAGTTTTTATAAAAACAAAGATAGTTTTACTGAATTAGAAATAAGTGAATATATAAAAAACAATGAAGAAAGGCTTAAAAAAGATTCAATAGATTTTAAATACGTAAAAATCAATCCAAGTAATCTTGTACAGTCTGAAAATTTTGATGACGAATTTTTTAAAAAAATTGATTTGTTA
>CACGVK010000016.1:0-22125 GCA_902576565.1 uncultured Pelagibacteraceae bacterium
TAACTTTTTCTGTTTTATTAACTCCGACGTTATTTCCACTTACTGTATAACCTGCAAAACATTTATTTTTATCTTTGTCCCATTTAACAAATGTATCATCAATTTTATTACCATTGATAGTGTATAATTCATACGCTTCATAATTTAGAAAATGAGCAGCCATGATAGCTCGTTGAGGAATAAGTTTTGTAGCATTACAAACTGCTTCATATAATTCATCAGTCAATTTATGATTGTCTGTTCCATCAAAGGTTACTAGAATACCAGATGGAAGTTTTGAAATTAATGCATTAAGTTTTTTTTCTTTTGCAATTCTTTCTTCTTCTAATTTCATTTTTCTAATTAACTCATCTCCACCACCCCAATAAATATTTAAAACACTAAAAGATAAAATTATGAAAATTGTTAAAACAATGAGACCCCCGAACTGTTTTACTGTTTCTGGTAAATCTTTTAATCTATTTAAATAATTATCTTTTAGCATTGCATTAATTATTCTTGTAATTTTCCATTTACCCAGGTGCCTGTTTTTTCCTTACCATCAGACCAGGTAAAAGTTCCTTTTCCATTCATAAAACCATTAGCCCATTCACCAACATAAGTTGCGCCATTTGGAAAAGTTAATTTGCCCTGCCCACTCCACTCGCTATTCTTAAATTCACCTTTGTAAATATATCCATTTGGCCAAGTTTCTGTTCCTTGACCATGTTTTTTTGTGTTTACCCACTCGCCTTCATAAGTTGTTTTATCTGTATAAACCCACTTACCATACCCATTTTCACAATTTCCTTCTTTGCATCCAGTACTACGAGCCATAGCTGCGGATGCAATAAAAAAAACGATAAACACACTTAAAATAAATTTTTTCATAACAGCATTTTACACCAAATTAATTAAAAAAAAATCAGGCATTTTCCTCTTTTTTTATACATGAATAAAAAGAAATGTCTTTTTCTGAATTTTCTTGTTTTACATTTCTTGTAATTTCATGAACTAATTCACCTGATTTTCTATTTATAATACCCGACTCTGAATAATCTTTTTCTTTATCATTAGCTTTGAATAGGATTACATCTTTGTTGACTATTTTAACATTTAAATTTGATGTGTTTGAAAGAAATAAAGATAACCCTTTAATCAAAAGTATTTCTGGTTTTTTCGCCTCAATATAAAATTTATCTAAATTATTATCCTCTAAATCTTTTGCAAAAAAAGTCTGATAATTATACTCTGAATTCTTAATTACTTTTTTTTCTAAATCGCATTTAAAACTAAGTTTTATATCTTCTTGTATATCAATGTCTTTTGCTAGTGATGAATTAAAAAATAATAAACTGAACGATATATAAAAAAGATATTTTATCATAAACATGATTTAAGCTTTTTATTAAATTTCATTTTAAAGTTAATTCAAAAAAAAATCCCCCCCAACAATGTTGGGAGAGATTTTATAATTTATTAATTTTAACCTTTATTTAGTGAAAGCTTTCCAAACTTTCTCATTATCAGCTAACCATTTTTTAGCTGCATCTTCATGAGTCATTTTGTCAACGTCAACTAAAGCTGCCATTGCACCAATTTGACTTGTAGAGAATGACATCTTCTTGAACATTGCAGCTGCTTTTGGATGAGTTTTTGGAAAATCAGCGTTAACTGCTTTTTTCAAATAACCATCTGGCGAACCACATTTACCGTCTCCACCATCTTCTGGTCTACAGCCAGCTGTATATGGAGGGAAGTCTATAAATGTAAAACCAGCACCATCTGTAAAGTTTGGCGTCCAGTTAAAGATGATAGTTCCTCTTCCTTCTTTTTTAGCCGCTGCTAATTCTGCCCAAAGCGCATCTGCACTTCCAGCAAATTTAACCCACCAAAGATCTCCAAGACCTAGTGCATCAACCCTTTGAGGTATTAAATCACCATGCCAAGTTTGAGGACCTTCCAACATTCTTCCTTTTCCATCTGGTGAATCAGGTGTTGTAAAGTTCTTAGCGCAGTCAGGATTTTTTAAAGCAGTCCAGTCTGGCAAACCTGGGCATAATCCTTTTTCAGCAACCCAATTTGGATATCCCATATCCTCAAGAGTTCTTGCTTCATGGTCACCCCAATCAAGTAAGCCTCCTTTGTCTAGAGCTGTTGTAAAAGATTTACCAAAAGCAGATTCCCAAACTTCATGTGATAGAGTTACATCACCAATACGAATTGATTCATAAACTGCTTGTGAGTCAGCGTTTACATATTTTACATTGTTTCCCATACTTTCCATAATTCCACCAATTACGTAAGCCATTACAATTTGACTTGACCAATTGTGTGTTGGGATAACGATAGGTTTCTTACTATCTGCTGAATTTGCAGCACCAACAAAAGATACTGCTGATATTACTAAAGCAGATAAAAAAGATATTATTTTTCTCATTTTTTCCCCTTTCCTTAATATTAAGTAGGCTTAGTATGTTCTTAATTAATTATATAGTCAATATGAGATAGATATATTATGCTCGTTATAGGTTTAAAAAATGCTTGAGATTAACAAAAACTTAATAAGAGAGCCGGGTTTAAATGTATTGCCACCTGGAGTTGAAAGACATGTGGTTAATGCTGGTGGTTTAACAGGTATTTCAATTTCTCCTGAAGACGAAATAGAAATAATAAATGATGAAGGTAATCAAGTTTGTGAAATTTCAGTTTTTGACAAAAATGGAAAATCCAAGCTATCAATATTAAATTTAAAAGAAAATAAAGATTCTTCTGAAATCAAAAATATACTTTTAAAAAAAGATGAAAGTTCTCTTATTACAGCTCATCAATTAAAAAAAAGAAATTTAGATATAAGCAAATCTAAATCAGCAGTTGTTTTTGATAAAAATTCTAATACTGGAGAAAAAATCAAACTAATTTCAAAAGATAAATGTTATTGTATTTTCTCAGCCCCGGGTCCAAATATGTTAATTCATAATCAAAACCCTCCGACTAATCTTACGATTTATATTAAAAGAGCAAAAATAAATAAAGATAAAGAGCTTTCGATAATACCTGATCCAATATTTGATCCTTTAAACGAAGCTAATATTGAAAAAAAAACTGCTATTTCTTTTGAAGTTAAAGAAGGAGATTACATTCAAATTATTTGCCCGACAGGTAGACAATGTTCAGATTTTGTAGCTTTTGATACTTCAAAATTAAATAAAGGAATTGAAAAAGGATTAGATTGGCAAACTACAAGAACGTTTATGGGAAATACATTTCCAGGTCCAGGATTATTTTCGAAATTTTATGATACTGATCATCAGCCATTAGTTGAGGTAATAAGAGATACAGTGGGAAGACACGATACTTTTAATTTAGCATGTACTTCAAAATATTATGAGGACGCGGGATACTTTGGACATCCAAATTGTTCAGATAATTTAAGCAATTCAATGTCTAAATATGGACTTCAAAAACAAAAAGGTTGGCATGCTATAAATCTTTTTTTTAATACATCAGCAGGAGGACAAAATTCAGTCTTATCTGACGAGTCTTTTGCAAGACCAGGAGATTATGTACTAATGAGAGCTTTAAAAGATATTACTTGTGGTACTTCTGCTTGCCCAAGTGATATTGACCCATGTAATTCATGGAATCCAACTAATATTTTTGTTAGAACATATGATAATAAAAAAGAATTTACAAAATCTTTTGCTTTTAGAATGAAAACAGACTCAGAAACAAAATTAACTAAGAATACAGGTTTTTATGAAAGAACTTCAAAACTTACAAGAAACTTTGTTGATGCAAGAGGTTATTGGCTACCTAATGATTATACTAAGCATGGAATAATTAATGAATATAACGCTTGTAGAGAGAAAGCAGTTATCATTGATCTATCCTCGTTAAGAAAATTTGAAATTCTTGGTCCCGATGCTGAAGAATTAATGAACTTCACTTTAACAAGAAACGTTAAAAAACTTTCAGTTGGACAAGTAGTTTATTCTTCAATGTGTTATGAAAATGGAAGTATGTTTGATGATGGAACATTATTAAAAATGAGTGATCATGGATTTAGATGGATTTGTGGTGATGAATATGGTGGAGAATGGTTGAAAGAACAAGCAAAGAAAAAAAATTATAATGTTTTAATTAAAAACTCTACTGATCAAATTAACAATATTTCATTACAGGGGCCAAATAGTAGAAAGATTTTAGAAAAATTTATTTTTACACCACCAACTCAACCCTCTATATCTGAACTTGAATGGTTTAGATTTACAATTTGTAGAGTGAGAGATTTAAATGGAATTCCATTAATGGTCTCTAGAACTGGATACACTGGCGAATTAGGATATGAAATTTGGTGTCATCCCTCGGATGCTCCTAAAGTTTGGGATGTGGTGATGGAAGAAGGTAAAGATCAAGGTTTAATTCCTGCTGGTTTTGGTGCTCTTGATTTATTAAGAATTGAGGCAGGATTAATTTTATTTGGAAATGAATTTGATGGTCAAGTAGATCCATTTGAGGCAGGAGTTGGTTTTACAGTTCCACTAAAAACTAAAACAGATAATTTTATTGGAAAAGATGCATTAATTAAAAGAAAAGAAAACCCTCAAAAAAAATTAGTAGGATTAGAACTAGTCGGTAAAGAAAAAGCTAATCATGGAGACTGTGTTCATGTGGGAAGATCTCAAGTTGGAATTGTAACAAGTGGATGTATTTCTCCTACATTAAATAAAAATATAGCTTTATGTAGAATGGATATTGGTCACTCTGAAATTGGTAACGAAGTCGAAATTGGAAAAATAGATGGACACCAAAAAAGAATTCCAGCAAAAATAGTCCAATTTCCACATTTTGATCCAAAAAAACTAAGAGTTAGATCTTAATGAAAAGCACTACTGCACTTTTAGAATTTTGGGAAGATCAAATGAGACAATCTCATACTTCTAGTAATTACTTTTTTAGAAAATCTCCTTCCCACTACCATATGATGTTATTAATTATGGCTCATTATAAATTAAATAAAGAAATAAGCGTTGAAGAACTAAAAACAAAATTATTTAAAACCTCTAGACCAAAATCAGCTTTAATAATAAATGAAGCTTGCGAAAAAGGTTTTTTCTATTTAGAAAAAACTTCAAAAGATCAAAGAAAAAAATCTATTAAACCGACAAATAGTTTTGTTAGAGAATTTGAGGATTATTTAAATAGACTTAGAGAAATTTCATTATAATTTTTAAATTAAAATTATTTTTTTTCCAAAGCAGATTTAACAGTTTCTCCCATAACTGAAGGATTTTTTGATATTAAAACTCCATATTCTTTTAAAATTTCAACCTTTTCAATTGCACTTTCGCCATATGCCGAAACTATTGCACCTGCATGTCCCATTACTCTACCTTTGGGAGCGGTTAATCCTGCAATATATGCTATAACAGGTTTTTTCATATTTTCTTTTGCAAATTTACCTGCTGCTACCTCTTGAGGTCCTCCTATTTCACCTATCATTAATACAGCTTCAGTTTCATCATCCTCTTCAAATTTTTCTATTATATCTTTAAATGAACTACCGTTTATTGGATCTCCTCCAATACCAACACTTGTTGAAACACCAATGTTTAAATTTTTCATCTGTTGTGCTGCCTCATAACCTAAAGTTCCAGATCTACCTATAATTCCAACTTTTCCCTCTTTATATATATGTCCAGGCATAATACCTAACATCGCTTTTCCTGGACTAATTACACCTGCGCAGTTAGGTCCTACTAATGTCATTTTGCCTTTTCTAGAATATCTTCTCATATATCTTTTAATTTTTATCATGTCATGAGAAGGAATACCGTCAACAATTGCAACACAAGTTTTAATACCTGCATCTGCCGCTTCCATAGCTGAGTCTGCTGCAAAAGCTGGAGGTACAAATAAAATAGAAGCTGTTGCACCCGTATCGTTTACTGCTTCTTTAACTGTATTAAATACTGGTAGATTTAAATGTTTCATTCCTCCTTTTCCTGGTGTAACACCTCCTACTACATTTGATCCATATTTTATCATTTCTTCTGCATGAAAAGATCCCATCTTTCCAGTAAAACCTTGGATTATTATTTTAGTATCTTTATCTATTAAGACTGCCATGTTTAATTTCCTAAAGCTTTTACAGCTTTGTTAGCAGCTTCTTCTAGTGTATTCGCTTCAATATATTTTATTTTACTATCTTTTAAAATTTTATTACCTTTATCTACGTTTGTTCCAGCCAATCTAATCACTAACGGGACCTTAATTTCAATTTTTTCTAGTGCTTGCACTATTCCTTCTGCAACCCAATCACATCTATTAATACCTGCAAAAATATTTACTAGTATTACTTTAACCTTTTTATCCATAGATATTAACTTAAAGGCTTTAACTATTTTTTCAGGTGTGGCCCCGCCACCAATATCTAAAAAATTTGCTGGCTCTCCTCCAGCTAATTTAATCATATCCATAGATGCCATTGCTAAACCTGCTCCATTAATAATGTTTCCTATATTTCCTTCTAAACTTACATAATTTAACCCTCTATCGGACGCGTATACTTCGTTTGGATTTTCTTGAGTTTTATCTCTTAACTCAGAAACTTGATTTCTTCTAAACAAAGCATTGTTGTCAAAACTCATTTTACAATCCAAAGCTAAAATTTGATCTTGATTTGAAATAACCATAGGATTCACTTCAACCATTGTCGCGTCTAATTCGCTAAAAGCTCGATAACATCCAATAATTGTATCTGCTGCTCTTGCAATCAATTGAGGTTCTATCCCTAGTCCAAATGCAATTTCTCTTGCTTGAAATTTTTGCATTCCAACAGCTACTTCAATTTTTGATCTAATAATAGTTTCAGGTTTCTTTTTTGAAATTTCTTCAACACTCATTCCTCCTTGTGTTGAAGCTACAACCATAATACTTTCTGAACTTCGGTCAAAAACCAGTCCTAAATATAACTCTTTTTTAATTTCGGTTGCTTCTTCAATATATACTCTATTAATTATTTTACCTTCTGGACCGGTTTGATTTGTAACTAATTTTTTTCCAAGAAGTTTATCTGCTGCTTGTGCTACTTCTAAAGCTGAATTACATACTATAATTCCACCCGCTTTTCCTCTAGCGCCTGAATGTACTTGCGCTTTAACTACCCACTTAGATCCACCTAATTCTCTTGCTTTGTTCTCTGCATTTTCAGGGCTATATGCAATTCCTCCTCTAGGAATTGTAACTCCAAATCCAGACAAAATTTTTTTAGCTTGGTATTCGTGTATATCCATTTTACTTATTATTAATTAATTTATCTATGTTGACAATATTTTCGGCCATACGTGCTGAAGCAGCATCAATCATTCTACCATCTAATTGTGCAGCTCCTTTACCTTCTTTTGCAGCTTTGTCTAATTCTTCAAGAATTCTTTTAGCTTTTGTTACCTCAGATTCAGGCGGTGAAAAAACCTTGTTTGCTAAATCAATTTGAGATGGATGAATTGCCCACTTTCCTTCAATTCCAATTGCTGCGGCTCTTTTAGCTGAAGCAATGTATGCATCTGGATCATTAAAATCACCAAATGGTCCATCTATAGCTCTTAAACCGTACGCTCTACATGTCATCACAAGTTGAGATAATCCATGGTGCCACTGGTCGCCAGGATAATCTGGATTAAGACCGCCTATAACTACAGTTCTGGCTCTCAAGCTTGCAGCATAATCTGCAACACCAAAATGAAGAGCTTCTAATCTACTACTTGATTTTGCTATCTCTTTAATATTAGACATACCTAATGCCGTTTCTATTAAGCATTCAATTCCAATTTTATTCTTAATTTTTTTATTGGTTTCTATTTGAGTTAACAGACAATCAACCATATATACATCGCTTGCTGTACCTGCTTTTGGAACTAATATAGTGTCAACTTTTTCACCAGCTTGTTCAACAATTTCAACTATATCACTGTACATATAATGTGTATCTAAACTATTAATTCTTACTGATATGGTTTTACCTTTTTCTCTCCAATTAATTTCTTTAAGAGCTTTAATAATATTTTGACGAGCAGAAATTTTATCATTGGGAGATACAGCGTCTTCAAGATCTAAAAAGATGTAATCAGCATTAGAATTAAGCGCTTTTTCAAACATTTTGGGTGAAGATCCTGGTACTGCTAATTCACTCCTTTGCAACCTAGACTTTGCGGGTTTATAGAATTGATGACTCATATAAAAAATATAGTTTTATTAATTAAGCTATTAAATAATATAATTAAGGTATTAATTATATATATAGTTTTTATTAGTAAAAAATAAGCTTTAATAAGTTTTTTTGGTTTGTTAGTGATTCATATAATTATGTCAAACTTACCTACAAAAGCAAAAGTTGTAATTATAGGTGGTGGAATTCACGGATTAAGTACAGCTTGGAAACTTTCAGAAACTTACAAAAATCCAAACGATGTTATTGTTTTAGAAAAAAAAGATACGGCAGCTGGTGCCAGCGGTATAGCTTGTGGTGTTGTAAGGAATAATTATTTTCAACCTGCTATGAGAGAGCTAATGGCTCACTCTGTTCAAGTATGGGAAAGTGATCCAAAAGCATTTAAATACAATCCAGTTGGATATATGCAAATTTCACCTGAGGTAATGCACGAAGATGTAGCGAGTATTTATGAACAACAAAAAGCAATCGGATATGAGTCAGTTTTTATTGAAGGTGAAAAAGATTGTACTAATTATATGAAAGGTATATTTGATGATTGGCAAGCAAAGGGTATTACCTCTGTATTGCATGAAAAAAAAGGTGGTTATGCCTTTAATAAAGACTCAATTAAAGCTTTAGAAAACAAAGCTAACTCTAACGGTGTAAATGTTCATAAAGGAGTTAAAGTAACAGGATTTAAAAGAGGTAGTAATAGTAATGCTATTACTGGTGTTGTAACAGACAAAGGAACAATTGATTGTGATCAAGTTGTAATTGGTGCTGGACCATGGGTTAGAGATTTTTGGAATATGTTAGAACTTCCAAAAACAACAGAGATTAAAGCGAAAGATGGAAAAAAACATGAAGTTGAAATGTGGAAGTATTGGTTTTTACAAGAAGGAGTTTTGGGAGTAGATGCTGACTATTTAAGAACAAATGATGGTAAACAACCACCTGTTATACACGTTGATACTGACGCTCCTTTATATTCAGATAAAGATGGAAAATTAATAACTGATAAACTTTGGGGAATTTATTATAAACCTGACATTGAAGGTTTAGGTGTTCAAGGAGGGACATCTCCTTACATAGTTCAAAAACATTTTGATCAAGTTAATGTTGATCCTTATGGAATAGAGTCTCCTGAATATCAAACAACTGATCAATTTTCTGATATGTGGTCATCTGCTTTAGCTCATTGTCAAAAGCGTTTTGTCGGTAAATCAAATTTATATAGAAAAGGACCTTCGGGAGGATTAGGATGTTTAACTCCAGACTCTTTTCCAATATTTGATAGATTTTTTGAAAACGTTTACATGATAGCTGATGCTAATCATGGATATAAAATGATTGGTGTTGGTCACTTAGTTGCTCAAGAAATTTTGGGTCATGAAAGTGAATTATTAAAACCATTTAGATTCAACCGATACGCGAAAGGTGAACTTCACCCTACTTCGAACAGTCCGTTTCCTTGGAGCTAGACTTACATTGTGGACACAAATTAAAATATCAGCTAACTTTTATAATATAAAAATTCTTAAGGGGGACAAATGACAGACCTAGAAAAACATGTAAATCAACCAGGTAGAGCTAAACTTGTTAAAAGAGTTAGGGAAAAAATTAATGAGTTGGGAATAACTTATATTTATTATCAATTCATTTCAGTAACAGGACGTGTTGTTGGTAAAGGAATTCCCGCAGATCATTGGGAAAGAACTGCAGAAAAAGGTTTTCAACTGGTTTATGGATCTACTGCTAACTTATTTGTAGACAGACACAAAAATTATATTGGTTATGGCCCTGAAGCTATGGAACTTGTTGGTATACCTGACCCTGAAACTTTCTGTCAGCTACCTTGGGATAAAAGAATTGGAAGAGTTTTTGTTACATGTTTTAGAAATAGAGAAGAAAGAGAAAATCCAGGTGGTCATTTAACTTCTGATTGCAGAGGTAACTTAAAAATTTTTATGGATGAATTTCAGAAAAAACATGGTCTGGAATTAAGAGTTGGAACAGAACCTGAAATGATGTGGTTGACAAAAAATCCAGACGGAAGCCCTACTGGAGAAGGTTTTTCTAAACCATACTGCTATCACATTGATCAATTTGAATCATTAAGACCTGTATTTATGAAAGTAATTGAATATGCTTCAGCCATGGGTTTAGATATGATCCAAGGTGACCATGAAGATGCTCCAGGACAATTAGAATTAAACTGGACATACGACAACGTTTTAAGAAACGCTGATAGGCTTTCTACTTACAGACAAATTTGTGCTCAAGTAGCAAGAGAACATAATTTAATAGCTTGTTTTATGACAAAACCTTTTATGGGTGTATCTGCTAGTGGATGCCATACTAACATGTCTTTGTGGAAAGGTGGAAAAGTTGTAACAAATAAATTAGGTAACAAAAGATTACCTGGAGTAGAGGAAGTGTTTGGTTATGTACAGGGAGGTACAAATACTTTTATGCCTGATACTAAAGATATGCAAATGCCAGGTAAAATTGGGTTACAATCCATTGCTGGAATAATGGAACACTTGCCAGCTTTAACCGCTTTAGGATCTTCAACAGTTAATTCTTATAGAAGACTTTGGGATCAAGGTTTCTGGGCACCGGTTTATGCTGATTGGGGATACCAAAATAGAACCTGTGGATTAAGAGTATCAGCTCCAGGAAGATTTGAATATAGATCAGTTGACTCAATGCATAACCCATATCTATTAGGTGCAGCTTTATTAAAAGCTTGTGACCACGGTATTTCAAAAAATCTAAAACCATCTAAGCCTGAGTCAAGAAGTATGTACGAAGCTAAAAAAGCCGGTAAAGATGTTAAGAAACTTCCATTAAGTCTAGGTGAAGCTTTAGATAGATTAGCGGAAGATGAAGTAATTAAATCTGCAATGCCAGATGAAATGTACAAAGTATTCCATTGGTATAAGAATGATGAGTGGGAAAAATTCTTAGGTGCTACAACTCAATGGGATCTTGATACGTATTTGGATTGCTTACCATAAAAATAGGAAAAAAATAATATGTGCGGAATAGCTGGACTTATTCATAGAGGAAAATCCTCAAATGTAGGTAATGAGTTGCAACATATGTTGCAAGCATTAAAGCATAGAGGTCCAGACTCTACGGGTTATGCTCTTTACGCAAATAATGACGGTCAAAATTTTATATTAAGATTTAAAGTTGGAGAAAATGTAGGAGAAGGAAGTACTTCAGTAAATGAAGATGAAAGTGTCTATGATGAAAGAAAAAAATCAGTAGACAAAAAACTTTCTGAATTAGGAGCTCCAATTGTAAAAGAGGAAAAGTTAACACCATATTCTTATAGATACGAAATTAAGTATGATAAAGATCTAATGGAATTTTCAAAAGCAATTGAAAGTATTGAAAGTGTTGAAATTCTGTCTATTGGAAAATCGTTAGAATTAATTAAAGATCTTGGAGATGCAACAACTGTTTCTGAAAGATATGGTTTAAATAAAGTTCAAGGAACTCATGGAATTGGTCATGCTAGAATGGCTACTGAGTCTGGTGTAGATATTAAATCAGCTCACCCATTCTGGGGTTATCCATTTGCGGATGTTTCTGTTGTACATAATGGACAACTTACAAATTACTGGAATAATAGAAGAGTTTTAGAAAATAAAGGAATGAGATTTATGTCAGAGTGTGATTCTGAATTAATTGCAGTTTTTCTTGCTGAGAGAATGAGAAACGGTGCAACTTTAGAAGAAGGAATGAAGGAAAGTCTAACAGGTCTTGATGGAGTTTTTACATATTTTGTTGCAACAAAAGATTCTTTAGGTATGGCAAAAGATACAATGGCAGCAAAACCTTTAGTGCTTTATGAGTCAGATGATTTAGTAGCTATGGGGTCGGAAGAAATAGCAATTAGATCTATTCTTCCTCAAGAAATAGACACTTATGATCCTTTTGATGGAGAGGTAAAAGTATGGCAAACCTAAAAACAACTGAAAAAAAAACAAAAGCCCAGTCAATGGGAATGCATACTGAGGTTTTAACAGGAAAGACCCAACAGAAATTCTTTAACCCTGATGAAGCTGAAAATTATTTTTATTGGGGAACTTATGATGTTGATTTTAATAAAAGAACTGACCTTGATGTAAAAGATTTGGATTGTAAAGAAGCTAATAAAAAAATTGATGATTTAATGAGCCAAGGATACGGAACAATTGTAATTAAAAACCCCCAAGGTAAACATAGTTTGGGAGTCGGAATTTTAAATAAACTTAATTTAATTTTTGAAGGAAGCTTAGGCTATTTTGGTGTTGGATCTATAGATGGACCAATGGTAAGGGTAAACGGTAGAGTTGGCTGGTCGTGTGCAGAAAATATGATGGCAGGTAAAGTTGTTATAGAAAAAAATGCAGGATCTTGTTTTGGTGCAGCAATTAGAGGTGGAGATTTAATTTGTAAAGGAAGTGTCGGAGCTAGAACTGGAATAGATCAAAAAGGTGGATCTATTATAGTTGGGGGAGATGCTGGAGCATTCACAGGATTTATGATGCAACGAGGTAGAATTGTTATTTTAGGAGATGTTGGAATAAATTTAGGAGATTCAATGTATGATGGGACAATTTATGTAGGTGGTAAAATTGGTTCGTTTGGAAGTGATGCGGTAGAAGCTCCCATGACAAAAAATGACATAGATTGGCTGAAAAGAAAACTTAAAGTAGCTGAGATTGGTGACAACTTTGATGTTTCGAAAATGACAAAAGTAGTTGCTGGTAAAAAACTTTGGAATTATGACGCTTTAGAACCAACTGAGAAAAAAGGAGCTATATAATGGCTAAAAAGAAAAACGGAAAATCAAATAATCAAACTAATGGAAATGGAAAAAGTGAATTTGCAAAAAGAAATAAAAGTTTACTTGGTTATAACTCAATATTTACTCCTGAAGTAATAGACGATATTCACATCAAAGCACAATTAGGAAGATACAGAATGCGTGGAATGGCTCTAATGAAAAAAATTCCAACATTCGACGATTTGGTTTTTTTACCTGGAACTTTAACAAGATTTGTAATCGAAGGTTACAGAGAAAAATGCGAAACAAAAACAGTTATTGGTCCAAGATGTGAAAATCCAATCGAATTAGATATACCTGTTTATATTACTGGAATGAGCTTTGGAGCTCTTTCCTATGAAGCAAAAACCGCTTTAGCAAGAGGTGCAACAATGGCTGGTAGCGCTACATGTTCAGGTGAAGGTGGAATGATACCAGATGAAAGAAGATATTCTGAAAAATGGTATTATCAATGTATTCAATCTAGATATGGTTTTAATCCTCATCATGCACAACTTGCTGATGGAATTGAAGTATTTATTGGACAAGGACAAAAAGTTGGAATGGGAGGTCACTTAATGGGTCAAAAAGTTACTGACCAGGTAGCAGAAATGAGATCATTACCCGCTGGTATAGACCAGAGATCACCAGCTAGACATCCTGATTGGTTAGGACCCGACGATCTTGCCTTAAAAGTTCAAGAACTTAGAGAATTAACTAAAAATAAAGTTCCTATTCAACTAAAACTTGGTGCAGCCAAAGTTTATGATGACGTACGTATGGCAGCAAAATGTGATCCTGATTCAATTTACTTAGACGGTATGGAAGGATCAACAGGAGCAGGTCCACACATAGCTGCAGCAAACACAGGAATACCTGGAATAGCGGCTATCAGAGAAGCTAGAAGAGCTATCGATGATGTAGGCAAAACTGGAAAAGTAACATTAATTTATGCTGGTGGAGTTAGAGATGGAGCAGATATGGCAAAAGCATTAGCTTTAGGTGCGGATGCAATTGCAATTGGAACTGGAGCTATGATCGCCCTAAACTGTAATAAAGAAATACCAGAGTCTAATTTTGAAAAAGAAATGGGAGTACCAGCTGGTCATTGTTATCATTGTCATACAGGTCGTTGTCCTGTTGGTGTTGCTACTCAAGATCCTAAACTAAGAAAAAGATTAAACCCGGATGATGCTGCTTTAAGAGTTTATAATTATTTACACACTATGACATTGGAAGCTCAACTATTAGCCAGAGCATGTGGTAAAACAAATATTCATTCTTTAGAGCCTGAAGATATGGCTGCATTAACTATGGAAGCTTCTGCTCTTGCAAAAGTTCCATTATCTGGAACAAATCATACTGTGGGAGTTGATGATTATCACAAAATTTAATTTAAACTATGCCAAAGAAAAAAAAGAAAGCTAAAAATAAAAAAGAAGTAAAAGGCCAGCTAGGCAAAAAAAAAGAAACAGCTAGAGAAAAAATGATTGGCCAAACAATTGGTTATAGGTACGATGTAAATCTTCTGCCAGATTATAGTAGAATTACTCCTTTCTTAAAGAAATATATCGAAGCTATGGGTTGGGATGATCTTAATTGGCTTGAAGATGTTCATATGGGTTATGAAGAAGATAGACCTGCTGTGTTTGATAGAAATGCAAATGGTTGGGTAACAATTCCAAAAAAAATAAAACTTCCTAATAATCAACAAGATAGAGACATGATAGCTAGAGAGCTTTTAGTAAAATTCCAAATGTCCCCTAATCATCCTCTAGTTGATCTAAAAAAAGCTTATAGAAAATTCTAAGAATCACTGACTAAATTAACTACCTCAGGTTGTTAAGCAACTGTTCTAACTAGGTTTTTCAATAATTTTTATTATTGTACTAAATGACGCATTTAATAGAATCTTAAACAATTTGTTATAACAAATGGAGGTTTGAAATGACTGACGAACTAGGTGCATTGACGACCATATTTACAGAGTTTTACTACTGGGTAACAGTAGTTCTCATGTTTTTAATTCACGTGGGATTCTGTATGTATGAAGTTGGAGCTTCCCGATACAAACATCATCAACATACTTTAATGAAAAATACGATGCTTATACCTTTGGTAACAGTAACGTGGTTTTTATTTGGTTGGTGGATTTATTGGGCATTTCCAACAGGACCAGGTCTAGCACCATCAATAATGAACGAAAGCGCAGCCTTAATAACTGATGAGTCTGCTTTTAGTGCTAAGTGGTATGTGCCAACTAGCCAATTAATGGCGGTTAACTTAGGAGATCATATTAGTGGAGTTTTCTGGGCAGCGTTTTTATTATTCTCATGGACAGCTGCCTCAATTGTTTCAGGTGCGGTAATCGAAAGAATTACAACTTTTGCATTCGGTATTCTGGCAATTGCCATTGGTTCAGTTTTCTGGACTATAGATGCTGCATGGGGATGGCACTTTGACGGATGGATGTTAAAGCTACTCGGCTATCATGACGCTTACGCTTCAGGCGTAATTCATGCTTGTGCTGGAGGATTTGCTTTAGGTATCTTAGCCGTTCTAGGACCAAGAATTGGTAAATTTTCATCAAGTGGTGAACCAAGAAATATAGGACCAAGAAATCCTTGGTTAGTAACAGTAGGATTGTTTCTAATTTATACAGGTTTCTGGGGATTCTATGCTGCTTGTAATATACCAATATTTAATCTTGGGCCTGAGTATGGTATGGAAGGTGTAACTTACTTTACTGCTACTAACATATACGTAACCCCTACTACATTAAGTGGTATTACATTTAACTTCTTAATGTCTTTATCTGGAGGTCTTTTAGCTGGATATGTGATTTCTAAAGGAGATCCTTTCTGGACATATTCTTCAGGTCTTGCGGGTATAATATGTGCTTCAGCAGGAAATGATTTATATCATCCAATACAATCAATGATCATAGGTATGATCGGTGTTGTTGTTGCATACAAAATGCATTACTGGGTTGAACGTAAGTTCAAAATCGATGATGCAGTTGGAGCAGTAGCAGTTCACGGTTATGCAGGATTTGCAGGTCTAGTGATTTGCGGATTTGTTCTTAATGGTTATCCATCATCTGGTTACAGTGTTGGATCAATGTGGGTTGGTACAGATTATGCTGCTATTAATCCTTTAGGAATGTTCATTGGTGCATTAGTAATGTTTGTAGTCCTTGGATTTATTCCAGGATGGATTATAGCTAAAGTTCTACACGGAATTGGTAAGCTTAGAATTCCAAGAGAAGTTGAGCTAGCTGGTCTAGACTACGAAATAATGGAGGCTGCTAAAGACGATGAAAAATCAGTTGCCTCGGCCAGTAGGTAAAGGAGGACAATATGGCGACAGTATCAAATTGGATAGATCATCTTAGCGCTAAAGAAGTTGCGGGTGCAGTATATCCAGGTGTTGGATCTGAGGGAATCTTAGTTCTAATAGCATTTGTTCTTTGGGTTGGTTGGCATGTGATATCAGCAAAACAAGAGAGTGATAAACTCGCTAAACTTGCTAGAAAAAGACATGGCCCCAATGACTGGAAAAGCAATGTTACAGATGGTTAATTAATCAAAAATCTAGGGCGCATAGAAATATGCGCCCTTTTTTTTTATGGAAGACAAAAATTCAGAAAATAAATTAAATAAAACTCCATACAGAATGGCTAGGCTAGCTTGGCCTAAAGCAAAGTATGGTGCGATTCTTGCTATAATTATAATTATATTTGTTAACTTAATTTATTACAAAGACTACTTTTTATCTTTTTTTAAATAAAAAAAATGTGCTAAGCTATTAAATGGCAAAAAATTTAGCTCAAATCGCAAAAGCAAAAAAAATAAAATATTTCTTAATTAGTTTTGTTGACTTATTTGGTGTACTTAGATCGAAATTAGTACCAACAAGAGCAATAGGAGAAATGCAAAAAAAATGGAGCTGGCTTTGCTGGATTTGCTACTTGGTTAGATATGACTCCTGCCGATGCTGATATGTTTGCCATACCTGATCCTGATAGTCTTATTCAATTGCCATGGAATAAAGAGGTTGGGTGGTTAGCATCAGATCTGTGGATGAATGGCAAACCAGTCGATGCTTCGCCTAGAATTATGTTGAAAAATCAAATTAATAAACTTTCTAAAAAAAATTTAAATATGATGTCAGGAGTTGAATGTGAATATTTTTTGGTCTCTGCAGATGGAAAAAACATAGCAGATCCGAGAGATATTCAGTCAAAACCTTGTTATGATCAATCTGCATTAATGAGGAGATACGATCTGATAAAAGAAATTTGTGATAGTATGATTGAATTAGGATGGGGCCCTTATCAAAATGATCATGAGGATGCGAATGGTCAATTCGAAATGAATTGGGATTATTCTGATTGTTTAGTTACCGCAGACAGACATACGTTTTTTAAATTTATGGTAAAAAATTTAGCAGAGAAGCATGGTTTAAGAGCAACGTTTATGCCTAAACCCTTTGAAAATTTAACTGGAAATGGATGTCATGCGCATATTTCTTTGTGGAATGGCAAATTAAATAAATTTTTAGACAGTGGTGATAGATTTGGTTTAAGTAGGCTAGCATATAATTTTCTTGGTGGAATACTACAAAATGCAAGTTCACTTTCAGCCTTCTTTAATCCAACTATCAATAGTTATAGAAGAATTAATGCTCCACCAACAAAATCAGGTGCTTCTTGGTCTCCTAGTAGTATCTCTTACTCAGGAAATAATAGAACCCATATGATTAGAATACCTGACCCTGGAAGATTTGAATTAAGATTAATGGATGGTTCAGTTAATCCTTATTTGTTACAAGCTGCAGTAATTTCAGCTGGTTTACATGGAATAAACAATAAGACTGATCCGGGCGAACCATTGTCCTGTAATATGTACACCGACTACAAAAATTATCCAAATTTATCAAAGTTACCTGAACACCTAGAAGATGCTTTAGAAGAATTTGGAAATAATAAAGTTTTAAAAGAAGCTTTTGGAGATGAAGTAATCAACAGTTATATTAAACTTAAAAATCAAGAATTAGATAGTTTTGACAGAGAAGAAAGTTTCGATAAAAAAAGTCCAATTACTGAGTGGGAAAAAATAAATACTTTGGATTGTTAGCATGTCCTTTATATCCAATGAAGCTGAATGGAAATATTCAGATTATGTATCAAATCAAAATTATAAATTTGATAAATCTAAAATATTAAATACATTAAGTAAAAATGATATTGATGAAGCTTACAAAACTATATCGACTTGGAGTGGCTATTCTCCTACTCCTCTAATTGAATTAGATAAACTCGCAAATGATTTAAATTTGAATAATGTTTATTATAAAGACGAGTCTAAGAGATTTAATTTAAAATCATTTAAAGCACTTGGTGGGGCTTATGCAGTTGAAAAAGTATCTAACGGAAATAAAAAAATTGTGATTTCTACAGCCACTGCTGGTAACCATGGTAGATCGGTTGCTTGGGGTGCCCAAAGATTAGGTTTAAAGTGTAAAATTTTCATAAGTGAAAATGTTAGTAAGGAAAGAGGCATTGCAATGCAAAAATTAGGCGCTGAAGTAATTATAGTAAAAGGAAATTATGAAAATTCTTTAAATGAATGCATAAGACAATCAAAAAAAAATAATTGGCAAATAGTACAAGATGTTGCTTGGAAAGATTATACCCAAGTCCCTAAACTTACTATGGCTGGTTATTCTGTTATGATGAAAGAAATTTCTGAACAAATAAAAGATATTAGTATTACACATATCTATCTACAAGCTGGGGTTGGGGGAATGGCTGCAGCTATGGTAGCTGGTATTGCAAGATACTTGAACAATATACCATGTATAACAGTTATCGAACCTGCGAGCGCTGCTTGTGTAATGGCAAGTATTAAAACAGGAAAAATAGAAAAAATTAATATTGAAAAAGAAAGTTTAATGGGAGGAATGTCATGTGGTGAGGTTTCATTAATCCCGTGGGAAATTTTAAATAATTCAGTAAAACATTGTATTAGCTTGCCAGATGATGATATTGCAAAAACGATGAAACTTTTAGGAAAAGGTAGTTTTAGTAATAAAAAAATAATCGCAGGAGAAAATTCAGCTCCAGGTGTCATTAGTTTAATAGCTAGCTGCAAAAGTGAAATAATTAAAAAAAATCTAAATATAGACAAAAATTCCAATATTTTACTTATTGGGTGTGAAGGCGACACTGATACAGAAATGTATAAAAAGTTAATTAATTCCTAAAAATACATTTATATTTAAATACTGCGACCGTTCTATTCTTGCGATTATAACTTTTTTTTAATATCAGCTTATATGAACAAAATTATAATTTTAA
This sequence comes from uncultured Pelagibacteraceae bacterium, assembly GCA_902576565.1. Taxonomy (GTDB): domain Bacteria; phylum Pseudomonadota; class Alphaproteobacteria; order Pelagibacterales; family Pelagibacteraceae; genus Pelagibacter. The sequence goes on from CACGVK010000016.1 coordinate 19,378, forward strand.
TTATTATCATATTAAATTTTTTTATAGTTAATTTTTCATTCGCAGCAGGTAGCAGTGGTTCCTCTGGAAATGGAAATTCTAGTGTGTCTAAGACTAAATCTCAATATGAATATGCCTCATCCATAATTAAAAAAGCAAAAAAACTAGAAGAAAAAGGAAAAGTTGAAAAAGCAAAAAAAAAATACAAAAGAGCTTTAAAATATCTTCAAAAATCAAATAAAAAAAAACCTGGAAACCCTGACACATTAAATTACTTAGGTTTTGCTCTTAGAAAATTAGGAGAATTTGGGGAAGCTGAAAAATATTATCTTGAAGGGCTAAATATAAAACCTGATCATCCGGGCATTAATGAGTATTTAGGTGAATTATATATTCAAACAAATCGAATTGAATTAGCAAAAGAAAGACTTGCAGTTCTTAAAGATTGCAACTGTGAAGAATACCAAGAGCTTAAGGAGCTAATAGAAAAAAATTAGAATGAAAAATGAAAAGAATAATAGTAACTTTTATAAAATTTTTAAACCTCAATTAACCCCAAAAAAAATGCTGGAGCTTGGAGTATTCGGTGGCTCCTACTTTGGAACTAATATAAAAGAATACCCCTCGTCTTGGTTTAAAAAAGCTAAACTAAGTAAAAGCTTTGATGTAACTCTTAACCGTTTTAAAGTTAAATCTGGATTAACAAGACAACACTGGATTGAAAAAGGATGGATTTTTAAAGAAGATCCTTTAGGTTGGTTTCAGTGGTATTGTAGATTTAGTAATGGCAGAAGAATTCCTAGTATTGATGAAGTCCAAATAAAAAGATGGAAAAATTTTAATAGGCATGTAATGGCAATTAAAAAAAATTGTGAACCTGGAGATTTAAGTTGTAGAAAAAGACAACGTCAAGCAATTCTGCAGTGGGCTTACAATCCATTAATATAAAATTAATTCCCTACAAAATGATGTACTATTGATCTAGTTTGTTTTTCTAATCTATGTTCGAATAGATATAACCCTTGCCAAGTTCCAAGTAAAAGCTTTTGATCTTTAATACTTAAAGTAATTTGATTATTTGTTAAGGCTGACTTTATATGTGCTGGCATATCATCTTTGCCCTCAGTTGTATGAGTATAAAGTTTATTATCCATAGGAACGAGTTTATCAAAATAGTTAATTAAATCATTTTGAACATCTGGATCAGCATTTTCTTGAATAATTATAGATGCACTAGTATGCATTATGCTTAAATTTAAAATTCCCTCATTAAAATTATTTTCTTTTAACCATAAACATGTTTTTTCTGTAAAATCATAAAGTTTTTGACCGTTTGTATTTATTTTAAGATTGTAAAACTTTTGCTTCATTTACTTTTAAAATCTGCACCGTATACAGATCTTGATCCTTTTCTTAATCCAAATGGCCCCGCTATGTAAATAGTCATTGGTTTGGTTCCTGGTTTTAAATCTACTCTGTGAAAATTATTTGCAGATCTAAAACCAATATAACCTGGAGGCCTCCAATATTTGCCTGACTTTAATGTTTCCCAATAACCATCTTTTAAAATAATAGTTATATATGGGCATAAATGATTATGAACGCCATCTCCATGATCATCGTCAAGCATCTCATGGATTAAAATATTAAATGGAAACCACTTTGGTCTATACCTAAATAATAAATAATATCTATTCATCCAAGGCTTGGCTTCGTTAAATTTAGGATGAGATGGTCCTCTATCTAATACGACTTTTTTTCTTCCAACTTTTTCTAAAAATTTTAAAAACATTTTAATTAGTTTTAATTACAGCGTTATTTTTAACTATGTATAGGCTATCATTCATTACGTATGGTCTAGAAATTTTATCACCACTTAATTTTATAATCTCTTTAGATTTACCAGTTAATATATCTATGATTATTAATTCACCATTACTTAAACTTGTATAAATTTTATTTTTACCTACAACAAAACCTGTTGGATAAATTTGTTTCTTTTTTACTTTTTTAATTTTATTAAAAATGTTGGTCATTCTAACAATATTTCCATTTCTTGGATCAAGAATTGTTAAATAACCTTCAAGAGTTATTGTGAATAATAGATTGTCAATAAATAGTGGGGTTAAGTTTGAATTTATTGTTTGCTTCCATTTTACAACACCTGTTTTAGCATCTATTGAAAAAAATTCGTTTTCATTATTAGAAAAATAAATTGAATTGTTTGCGTAAATAATTTCAGAATTATTTAACATAAAGGAATTTTCATATATATCTGTACTTTGAGTTGGAGTTTGCCAAATTAGATTTCCAGTTTCTGTATCAATGGCAGTAAGATCTCCTAAAGAATTTAAAAAATAAATACTTTTATTACTTTTATTTATCGCAATAGATAGTTTCTGTTGAGATTTAATTAAGGTTTGGTCTGTCTTATAATTCCAAATTTCATCTCCTGTAACTATTGAATAACATCTTAATACATTTTCAAAATCAACTGCAAAAAATTTATCTTTAAAAATTTTTACCTGAGAATTGAAAGGTGATGGATTTCCTTTCATCCATTTTAATTTACCATTATTTAAATTCAAAACATAATAATTGGCTATGTTATCAATAACTACCAAATTTTCATTATTGCTTGCAAAATACAAAATAGGTTTATGCTTTCGATCTTTTTTTTTATAAACATTAGTTTTCCATATTAAATTTGACTGTTCGTCAAAATTTAGAATTGTACCTTTGTCATCAAAAAAAACTAAAGTCTTTTTC